>JARKVN010000110.1 GCA_029851645.1 Cellulosilyticum sp.
TTTCTCATCCACATAAGGACGAGAAAGCTCGCGGTACCACCTTAATTCTTTATAATTATAAAATTATAAAACACTTCTAACAGCTTTAACGGGCTTACCCGCTTTTTCTTACTCCCATTTCAGAAAAAGTGCTCCAAAGCTACCTTCTAGTGCTCTTTTTGTAAGAAAACTTTCAGCTTATAGTTTTCTCTCTCTTTCCTTAAGTGACACTATACTCCTCTTTATCATCGCAAGATTTGATTTAATTACTTTTCATTTTATTCAGATGCCTCTATTTTGTCAAGCCTATTCTCTCCTTCAAAATCCTTAAGGGCATCTAATATTTTTTCTCTCATTTCTTCATTCTCACTTATAAGCTTTAATTCTCGCCATATATCATCCTCATAAAGTGTCAAAGCTTTAAATTGCTCTTTTGTTTTCGTACGTTCTTCCTCTACTTGTTTTACTGCATGTACCAATTTAGGTTGAAAAAGCCAATCTGATAATTCCTTTATATGCTCAGGAGAAATGTTCTTCGTTTTCAAAATTTCTGTAATTTCTTCTTCTATTTCTGTTAAAGTATCGTTCATTTGTAGATAAACACGCTCATTATTTTTACTTTTTAAATAACGATTATAGTAAAGTTCAAGTTTTGCAACACTATCAACACCTAGTTTACGGTATTGAAATTCCAAATATTGCGTTTGATTAAAAAATCTAATCTTAGCCTTATTTAAATATTTAACAGCCTTTTGTTGTAATATCCCATTATTTCTGATTTCTTTTTCTAACTTTTCTTTAACTAGAACAATCGCAAAAACGCCAATAATCACAAAGAAAACAATACCACTTAAAACAAACCAAATCTTCTCTCTTAGTATTTGTAACATAACAAAAGAAATCAGCAGACAAACCCCCATGATAACAACTAACGTTAAACTAAATCCCTTTAGAAAACGATAGCCACCTATTAAGGATTCTCTTTCTTCTGCCAAAAGTATTTTTTCCTCTTTTAAATAAAGCATTTGACTTTCTGTTTCTCTTCTGCGCTTCTCTGCTATTTGCATTTCTTTAATTAAACCTGGTATCTCTTCTTCATACTTTGTAAGTCGATTGAGTGCTGCATTTGTACTAATAAGTCGACCTCTTAAATTTTGTTTTTTTTCCTCAATATCTTTAGCCTTTTGTGCAAGGATATTAATTCTAGCAACGGACTCTGCATCTAGATTTTCATATTGTTTATGTACTTCCTCTTTTATATTAAGTTTCTCTAGGTAACGTTCAATTCGTTGTTTTTTTAAGTATACTTCTTCTAGCTCTGATATCAGTTGTTCTAGATTACTTTTTTCTAAATGTCTTTCTTTTTTAACAAATAAAGTCTCAAATATCTTTTTTAATCCATTCACATTTTTCCCTCTACTTTTTTATTGTTATTATGTTTACCATCCTATCATATTTGAATATAAATAAGTAGCCCTCTCTTAATTTTTCACAGAAAAAATACTTTTATTCACCTATTCATTGCCTACCTTTAAACTAAACACTCCTAGCTGCAATTATAAAAAAGAACTCCTAAGGAGTTCTTTTTTTTACTTCATCTAATTATAGAGATTCACTCATTACTTCTGCAAGTGTTGCGCTTTCATCACCAACTGACATATACGCTTTCATATCATCAGATACATCTGCTGCTACTTCCTTCATAGAAAGGCCAATTTTCTTAGCCTCTTTATCTAGTGTAACCACTTTAACTTGAACTTTTTGATTAAGCTCTAATGCTTCTTCAGCTTTATTAATTCTTTTATCTGAGATTTGAGAAATATGGATTAAACCTTCTACATTACGATCTGCTAATTTTGCAAAAGCTCCAAAGCTAGCAAAACGAGTAATTGCAGCTGATATGACTTGTCCTACTTCTAAACCAGCAGTTTCCACTAACCATGGATCAGTTGTCATGTCTTTTAAACTTAAAGCAATTTTTCCAGCTTCCTTATCAATTGAAAGAACAACAACATCTACTTTATCTCCTTCTTTAACAACATCTGAAGGATGTTTAATACGTACCCATGATAAATCATTATTGTGTACAAGACCTTCTATTCCACCTAAGTCAACAAAAGCACCATATGGCATCAGTTTAGTGACTTTCCCTTGAAGTTTTTGTCCTTCTTCAAGACTTGCAAGTTTTTCTGCTTTAGCAGCTTTAGCAGCTTCTACGGCTAAACGTTTTCCAGATAAAACAAGTTTTCTATTCTTAGGAACAAATTCTATGATTTCTACAGGAAGCTCTTTCCCTACAAAAACCGATAAATCTTCTACATAAGTATTAGTAAGTTGTGAACTTGGAATAAATGCACGCAGTCCTTTAAATGGTGCAACCACCCCACCTTTAACAACTTCTTTTACACGCACATGAACAACTTTTTTATCATTGTAAATGGCTTCAATTTCATCTAAAACCAGTTGTTCTTCAGCTTTTCTTTTAGAGACAATTACATTACCTTCACCATCATCTATTTTCATTACTGTAACTTTAAAAGTATCTCCTTCCTTAATGGTAGTTGGATCTACTTCTTCTACAGATACTTCACTCCAAGGAATTAATCCATCTGCTTGATATCCAATATCAACAATAATACCTTGTTCGCTTACAAAAGCTACTGTTGCTTGTAATACTTGGCCTCTATATATACGAGTCATTGATTTATCTACTTCTGCCATTAGGTCGGCCATTGTAAGATTTTCTTCCATTGCTACTTCCTCCTTCATTATTTACATATGCTCCTATTATACACATTTCCCCATTAAAAATATAGTCTATTTAAAAGTTTTATTTTAGAAATTCTTTTGCTCTCCTGTTCTTTACTTATTTTTCCAAGGAACCATTTTATAAAAACAGAATTTAACGCTTAAATACAATGCTAATAACTTAAAATTACGAATAAATTTATTATTTAATTATATTTTAATTGAATTGTATTCACTCTAAACATTGGTTATAATATCAACCATACTTAAGACTACTAGTTGATTTATTTTTATTATACATAAAAATTCTTACATTTTAAAATTGACTAGAATTTATTAAATACTAAAAGAAAGAAGGATTGATATGAAATCGCGAGATAGTTTCAACTCAAAAATCGGTATTATTGCCGCTGCTGCTGGTTCTGCCATCGGTCTTGGTAACATATGGAAATTTCCTTATATGGCAGGTAAGTTTGGTGGAGGTGCCTTTATTTTAATTTATTTGATTGCTATTTTAATCATGGGATATCCACTTATTTATGCAGAATTTGCCCTTGGTCGTAAGGCAAAAACGAATGCTGTTGATACATTTGGTGTGATTACAGGTAAGAAAGGTTGGAACATTGTTGGTTTCTTAGCTGTAGGAACTGTTTTCTTAATTTCCACTTTCTATATGATGATTACAGGATGGGTTATTTATTACTTATGGCATTCCATTAATGGTTCTCTTTATGCTATCCCAGAAACCTTAAATGCTACCCAACATTTCCAAAATGTATTTAGTGAAATGGTTTCAGGCATGTGGACACCATTAATTTTTGCTATCGTTGCCATTGTAATTACTGGACTGATTAATGCACAAGGCATCAAAGAAGGTGTCGAGAAATACTCTAAAATTATGATGCCCATTTTATTTGTGATTTTCATTATTTTAATTGGTTATTCTACGACATTACCTGGTTTTAAGGAAGCACTTAGTTTCTTATTCAAGCCAAACTTTAGTGAGATTACACCAACTGTTATTATTAGTGCCATTGGACAAGCTTTCTTCTCATTAAGCTTAGGAATGGGAGCGCTTATTACTTATGGTAGTTATATTTCAAATAAAGAAAATCTTAGAAAACTTGCTCTTGAAGTAAGTATTGCAGATACAATCATTGCGCTTTTTGCAGGTCTTCTAATTTTCCCAGCTGTATTTACTTATGGACTTGAGCCAACTGCTGGACCATCTCTTATCTTTATTTCTTTACCACAAGTATTTCTTCAAATGCCTGGCGGAAGAATTTTCAGCACCCTCTTCTTCCTACTTATTATCGTAGCCGCTGTTACTTCTATGGTATCTATGCTTGAGATTATGATTACATATGTAGATGAAAAGACAAAATTCTCAAGAAAAACTTCTACTTGGTTAGTTGTTCTAGCAACTTCTATTGGTGGATTCATTAATATCGCTGGAGAGGGTCCACTTTCAACTATTAAACTAGCAGGTAGAACCATCTTTGAAACACTTGACTACTTTACTAATAATGTTACTATTCCATTAGTTGCTGTTTTAACTGCCATCGTAGCAACATGGATTTGGAAAACAAAACATCTTAATACTGAACTTGAACATGGTGGGCATCGCTCAACTGCTTTAGATCATTTCTTTAACTTTATATTGAAATGGACAACACCACCAATTATCCTAGTTTTAATGATTGCCTTATTATTGGGTGTACAAGCTTAATTACTAATCAATATTAAATATAAAGAAAGGCTATTGGATATCCTCCAGTAGCCTTTCTTTATATTTAACCAAAAATAATCTGTCTTCTTAATAAATCCAAACTTTCTTCTATACATAATCGCCCATATCCCCATATAGGGCTAGGATAAATCGTCTGCTGGTCTCGAGTTGCCCCTCTTATTAAGTAAGTTTTTAAGTTTTCTCCATAAAGAAAGGGATTATTATTCTGCACAATCCCCCATTGCATTAAGAGTGCAACGCCTCCGGTTACATGAGGCGTTGCCATACTTGTGCCACTTAAAGTCCGATATCTATTACTTGTATGGCTTGCTGATGAAATTTCTACACCTGGCGCCACTAAGTCTGGCTTTATGACTTCATTGTTCCGTCCAAAGCCCCTTCCAGAAAAAGTTGCAATTTGATGGGTGACATGATTATACGCCCCTACAGATATAACAAGCCTTGCTGTAGAAGGTGTTGTCAAAGTCGTCTCTACATCGGGCGATAAAAAATAATTCTCCCCTCCGCCACTTTCAGTAGTTGGCCCCCATATATCCACTCGCCCGTCTACCACACGATCTCCATAAACTACTAGTGTCCAAGCACCATTTGTAATCGTATTTTCTCCCATTACATTTAAATAAAGTGCAAATTCAATATTCCCACTTAAGGGTGAAGGCCCTGCAAAGGAGGCATAAATATTGGTATTTTGTAAGGTATACTTGACCGGCCCTTGAGCATAAACAATAAGAGGAGTTCTCCTTCCTGTTGGATCAACCACTTCAACAGAGAGTTGATCAATCGCATTTTGCCAAAGGGATAAGTTATAGTTTTGTATATTCTCACCAATATGAAACTCAAAACTAAGTTGTTCTCCTTCACTAACAACACCTTGTGTATGATTTCTTGCGTTCCCTTCATTCCCAGCCCCTACAACAATATTATTCTTCCATACGGTTGCTGCATCATCTAAATATTGTTCTAGTAGTGATGTACTGTCATGAGGTCCACTACTAGTACCTATGCTAATATTAATAGCAACTGGCCTACCTAATGTTCTGGCTTTTTCAAGTACATACCGTACGCCTAACATAAGCTCTACATTTCTAACAAAACCCTCAAAATCAGGTTGCCCTAATTTAACAATAATAAATTCTGCTTCTGGTGCAGCACCTACTATTTGCCCATTAGAAGCTCTGCCATTCCCACCAGCAATTCCCGCTACATGAGTCCCATGTCCTACAGTATCTTCTGAAGGAACAATTAGTAGTCCTT
>JARKVN010000112.1 GCA_029851645.1 Cellulosilyticum sp.
CAACCACTTACTCTCCCAGCCCGTCTCCAGACAAGTACCATCAGCCGCTTAGGTCTTAACCTACGTGTTCGGTATGGGAACGGGTGTTTCCCTTAAGCGCATCATCACCGCAAATTTTGTCGCTATAACTCCTAGCGATATGTGTTATAATACAAGATATCTATACATATGTCAACTGTTTTTTTAATTTTATTTTATACCATAACTTCACTATTTTCCCTTTTAGCTAGTAACTTTTTAATGCTTAATAAATACACCGTTGTTGTTACTGTGGCTGCTACAATATCTGAAATAGGTTCTGCATAAAATATATTCGTCACATCTACAAATTGTGGAATAATAAATACTGAAGCAAAGAAAATAGCTTTTCTAAACATAGATAATGGCATAGCATACTTTACTTCACCCATACCTGTAAAACCATCTACAATTGCATACTGAATAGCCATCCAAAATAGCCCAATAGTATAAACTTTTATTCCCCAAGCTGTCACCTGAATATACTCTAAATTAGATGTAAAAATTCTTGCAAACTGTTCTGATAATGTACGTGCAATAATAAACATAATGGTTACAAAAATTAGGCATACAATACAAATATACTTTTCAGCATCTAATACACGCTTAGAATTTCTAGCTCCATAATTATAACCCAGTATTGCCTGTGTCCCCATAGTCATTCCACCTAATGGCATTGTTACAATCAGCATAAAACTTTGAATAATGGCTGTACATGCTAAGAGCATATCTCCTCTTTCCCAACCTGCATACTTTTGAATCACTGTATTTACCGAAATCAGCATCACATTATCCAGTGCAATAATAGTAAAGGGTGATAGACCTACTTTCAGCACTTTTCCCATAATCTTTGAGCTATATCCTTTAAACTGAATACCGATAGGTACTTTCTTACTAAACAAAAACATCAAGACATAAACACATGAAAAAATTTGAGATATAACGGTCGCAATAGCTGCTCCTGCTACACCAAAGTCAAATAAAAAAATAAATACGGGATCTAGTACAATATTAACAATAGCTCCTATAATAACAGCTTTCATTGCCACTTTTGCAAAACCCTGACACATAATAAACTGATTCATTCCTATGGTCATGAGTGCAAAAAGAGTGCCCATCACATAAATTGTAAAATAATCCTCTGCATAAGGATAAGTACGCTGACTTGCTCCAAATGCAAATAGTAGTTGCTCTTTAAAAACCAATGCCCCAATTGTTGTTAAGATGGAAATAACAAATAACATCATAAAGCAATTAGCTAGTATCTTTCTTGCACCCTCTGCATCCTTTTCTCCTAACTTAATACTCATTAAAGGTGCACCACCTACACCTATCCATGAAGCAAATGCAGAAATTAAAGTTAAAATCGGTGCACAAACGCCTATTCCTGCTAATGCCATTTCCCCTATATCAGGGATATTCCCTATGTAGATTCTATCAATAACACTATAAAGTACACTTACAAATTGAGCAATCATGGAAGGAATAGCTAGTCGTAACACTAATTTTTTTATGTCATCTCTTCCTAAGTCGTTTTCTACTTTCAACCCATTCACCACTTTCAAAACTTATTATTCTATCCTAGCTACTATTATAAATTTTTACCTAAGAAAATCTAGATAAAAATTCATCAATTTGTAAGGCTTGGTAGCGATGTTCACTTTCTCCAATTTGATGCACAAGATTTTTACTCTTTCCAAATAATTCGTAAGCCTTTCTTGTAATATCCACCTGTTCAATTACGTTCTCAATTCCTCTTTTTCCATTGAGATGATCTTTACTTCCTGACTCTATTAAAAATGCCCTTGGTGCAATCAGTGCCCCTATATCTCCCATATCTACATATTCCCAAAGATGTGGTACATAATTACAACTACAATTTCCATTGAGTTCTAGAAGCGAGTCCTTATAGCCATAAAAATAACCACTAACGATGGTATACTTCACCCGATCGTCCATAGCTGCAAGCCATAGGCTTTGCATTCCTCCCCCAGAAAATCCTATACACCCTATTTGCTGAGCCTCTAACTCTTCTCTTGTCTCTATGTAATCGATTAATCTCATTAAATCCCATGTACACATTCCCACTACAGTTTCTCCCAAAGGAAATGCCATATGTGCCAAATGAAAGCACGTGCTTGTTAAAAAGTCCTCCTCCTTATCACTTTGTTTTGCTTTCTCTCTTCTCTCTCCAAAGCCCCTTGAATCTGGACAAAACACAACATACCCTTTCTTAGCCATTTCTAAACCATAATCATAATTAAAGCGCTTAATAGCTCCCTCAACTGCTGGAATATCATCACGTCCTGCAATAGCATATTTTCCTGCACTGCTATGCCCATGCGGAGCCAACATGACTTTTTTCTTCCCCTCTACAATTAGAGGATAATCTGGTATCAGTACATAAAAAGGCATCCATACATCAGGCTCAACTTGAATAAGCATTTTCTCTCTTGTCATTCCCTCTAGCTTTGTTGTCTCTACCAACCTAGGACTAAGCTCACAAGTTTCCATATGCTTAAGCCCTGTAATTTCCCACAAAATTTTCCTTACTTCTTCTTTCCATATTTTATATTCGTTAAGAGTTGTTGCTTTTAAAGCTTTCTGCCTTCCTCTTTTATCAAATACTTTCATTAAATGTTCCATACAAGTATAGTACTCATTGGTATGTATGGTGCGTTCCATAGTAAATTCCCCCCCTAAGACTATTTTTCCATTCCTCTAGTTCTATTATAACTTATCTCATCACACATTTTTTACACACTTTATTCAGATTTTATTATATTATGCACCTATTTCTCTTAACAATTATAGAAAGGTCATAAATCCCTTTCTACTACTACTTTTTTTCTCTTAAAGTATCTATAATATAATTACTTGTATCTATACTATTATTTTTCACAAAAGGAGTTCAACACATGAAACTAGGGAAATTTCAAATATTAATTTTAGTCTCATTAATGTTGTTTACTAACTATCTTTATGCTATTGCTACCAATAATACCGAACTCTCTTCTAAAGATATGGATGAATCAATAGGTAATGGTGCATCGGCAAAAAAGAATTATTCTAAGCAAACATTAACAGATATAGATGGCGATGGCTACTTTCCTTTTACACTTTCTTCATCAACAATTAATGGAAAGTTTTTACTTAAAAATAATGGTCAATCTAAAGTAGATGTCACTGTCTATTCATCATCTACAGGTATTGCCATTTGGAATGCTCATGTAGATTCAGGTCAATCTGCAAACTCAATATCCAATCTATCACTTGATGCTGGAAAATATTATTTCATAGTAGTTAGTGAAGATAAGCGTGCTCTAAATGTAACATGTTCTGCGCTTAGTTAAATAGATAAAAAACCTAGAAAACTAGCATCATTTATCTAGTCTCCTAGGCTTTTTATTTATACACATAAATCCTTATTTTATGTTTTTATTTTTTACTTTAAAGGTTTCTTTAATAAAGCAAGTATTGCCATACCAACTACAGAGCCAACTACTAATGCAATACTAAACCCTAGCGCATTTCCTATTACAGGAAGTACGAAGATACCTCCATGTGGTGCTCTTAATGTACATCCTAATGCCATTGAAAGACCTCCTGCCACTGCTGAACCTGTAATACAAGCTGGTAAAACTCTTAATGGGTCAGCCGCTGCAAATGGAATAGCCCCTTCTGAAATAAAACAAAGTCCCATCACATAGTTAACAAGTCCTGACTTTCTCTCACTTTCAGTAAATCTATTCTTAAAGAAAGTGGTACATAATGCAATGGCAAGAGGTGGTACCATACCGCCTATCATAACTGCTGCCATAATATCAAAACCATCACTAGCAAGTGCTGCTGTACCAAATACATAAGCTGCCTTATTAAATGGTCCACCCATATCAATAGACATCATACCACCAAGTACGCATCCTAAAAGGATTTTGCTACTTCCACCCATTGAATTAAGGGTATTTGTAAGTCCTGTATTAAGTATCGCTACAAAAGGATTAACTGCACACATAAAGATACCCATTAATAAAATTCCAACTACTGGATAAATTAAAACAGGTTTAATGCCTTCAAGACTGTTAGGAAGTTTGCTACAAACTTTTTGAAGACCACGCATCATATAGCCTCCTGCAAAACCTGCTAATAATGCCCCTAAGAAACCAGCTGAAACAGCGCCTCCTGGCTCAGAAAAAGTCATACCTGAAGCAGCTAATGCTCCACCTACAAACCCAATCGCAAGTCCTGGTCTATCTGCAATACTCATAGCAATATATCCAGCTAGAATAGGAAGCATAAACCCAAAGGCTGTTCCACCTACTGTTTTAAACCAAGCAGCCATTGGTGTATTCATCCCAAAGTTTTTGGGGTCAATGGTATAGTCGTCTAATAAGAATGCTATGGCAATGAGAATACCGCCACCTATTACAAATGGCAACATATGAGAAACGCCATTCATCAAATGTTTATATAGCTGTCTTCCTAAACTTTCTGTTTCCTCACTTGCCACTTCTTCTTTACTACCTGTATGATGATAAACAGGTGCATCCCCACTTATTATTTTCTCAATTAATTCAGCTGGCTTATGAATTCCATCAGCTACTTTTACTTTTAAAACTTTCTTACCATCAAAACGTGCCATTTCAATGTTTTTATCTGCCGCAACAATAATTCCATCTGCATTTTCTATCTCTTCTGCTGTTAAGACGTTCTTAGCCCCTCCAGAGCCATTAGTCTCTGCCTTTACTGCATACCCTAATTCTTTACCTTTATTTTCTAGTGCCTCTGCTGCCATATAGGTGTGTGCAATTCCTGTTGGACACGCTGTTACAGCTAAAACTCGATAGCCCTTTTTATCTGGCACTTGCGTTGCTTCTTCACTTATTTGATACTTTTCTTTTTCCTTTTCATCAATAATACTTAAAAATTCACTTACTGAACTTGCTTCTAATAGTCTAGTACAAAATGCTGAATCCATTAATAAAGTGGAGAGCCTAGAGAGTGCTTCTAAATGAACATTATTTCCTGATTCTGGTGCTGCAATCATAAAGAATAAACGCGAAGGTGCACCATCTAAAGCATCACAATCTAAACCTTCTGGAATAGTGATTGCTGTAAGTCCTGCCTTCTTAACTGCTCTATTTTTAGCATGTGGAATAGCAATGCCTTCGCCAATCGCTGTTGAACTCAGCTCTTCTCTTGCCCAAATACCTTCTTCATAAACTGATTCATCTGTAATATTTCCCACCTTGTGATGTAGGTTCACTAATAGTCTATAAGCTTCTTTTTTAGAATGAGCTTTTGCATTTAATATAATACCTTCTTGCTTTAATAAATCCATTATTCTCATATTACTGCCCCCTTTATGAACTTATCTTATATTCTTTAACCAACTATAGTGTGGCAAACTGCTTCATAATTTCTGCTTTTGTTGCCAAACCACTTGAGAACGCTGTAGCACTTCCTGCAGCAGTTCCTAACTTTAATGCCTCTAAAAAGTCTTCTTCCTTTAAATAACCTGCTATAAATCCAGCAATCATAGAATCTCCTGCACCTACTGAATTTTTAACTACGCCTTTCGGAACACCTAATTTGTGTATACCTTTCTCTTCAGTAATTAAAATAGCACCTTCTTTTGCCATAGATACAAGTACATTTCTTGCACCCTTCTCTTGTAGCTGCTTCGCATAGAAAATAATTTCTTCATCACTTTGTATTTGAGTATTAAATATTTCGCTTAACTCATGATGATTAGGTTTTATTAAAAATGGATGATATGCTAGGACGTTTAAAAGTAACTCTTGTGTTGCATCTACTACTACTTTAATATTCTTCCCAGAAAGTCTTTCCATAATCTTTTCATAAATATTTTGTGGTAATGTATTAGGAATACTTCCAGCTAAAACTAGTATATCCCCATCCTCTACTTCATCTAATTGATTAAATAGCTTGTTAATATCTTCCTCTTTTATCCTTGGTCCTTGACCATTAATTTCTGTTTCTTCTTGAGCTTTAATTTTTAAGTTAATCCTGGAAAGTCCTTCTTCTAAATGAATAAAATCAGTCTGAATGCCCAACTTTTTTAATGCAGATTCTATCTCTAATCCTGTGAATCCCGCTATAAACCCTAGGGCTTTACTCTCTACGCCTAGTTCTCCTAATATAGTAGAAACATTAATACCTTTTCCACCATAATAAACCTCTTCTGACTGACTACGATTGACCATACCAGTCACTACTTCTTCTAAATGTACAACATAATCAATTGCTGGATTAAATGTTACCGTATAAATCATGTTGCTAAACCTCCCTTACTACTGTTTGCTTCTTATACCTTTGATCCACTACCTGATCGGTGATAATAACTGCCTGATCTAAACTTGCAAAACTTACAGAAGATTGCTTACCAAATTTACTATGATCAGCTAATACAAATACTTGATGCGAGCGACGAGCTGCCTCCATCTTAATCATAGCCTCTTCAACATCTGGTGTACTAAAACCTTCTTCTAATGTAATTCCATTAGTCCCCAAGAAGCATTTTGTAAAATGATACTTTTTCAGATTATTAAGACCTTCCGCACCTATAATAGCTTCTGTAGATAACTTAAACTGTCCACCTAGTACATAAGCCTTATGTCCCTTCTGAACCAATTTCTTCGCATGTGCTATCCCATTGGTCACAAATGTAGCCTTCGTTGATTCTATATAATCTATAAGATGTTCTGTTGTCGTTCCAGCATCAATATAAATAAAATCTTCATCACTAATTAAACTTGCAGCATATTTGGAGATTCGCTCCTTTTCCTGTATATGATATCGTGATTTAGTAGGTACATCCTCTTCTTTAGTGAAGTAAGCTTCCCCACATAAAGTTGCTCCTCCATGAACCTTCTTGAGTTTCCCCATTTCGTGTAATGTATTTAAATCTCTTCTAATCGTAGACTCTGATGTTTCCAATATTTGTGTTAGCTCAGCAACTGTTACTGCCTTCTTCTCTTGTAAAAGTTCTAAAATGGTGCTGAATCTTTCTTCTGTAAGCATATTTATCACCTCTTGCTTTAAATTATAACACATATTCTTCCAATTTCAATCATATTAATTCAAATTCCATCACACTTTTGACTGATTTTGATTGTTTTGTGAAAGCATTATAATTATATAAGATTATTTTGTGCATTTTAATGATCCTTTTAAACCTATGTATTATTTTTCCATAGAAAAAGTCACCTATATAGATTTTACAATCTACATAGATGACTTTTATAAGCACTCTATTTGCTCTATACTTCACCAATCTGAGTCTTGCTAGCATATACCTTCATCCCAGACATAAAGCTTACATTTGGATACTCACTGCCATTCGTGCAAACAAGTATCGTTACATCTCTATATCCCGCTTTAGCAATAGCTGCTTTACTAAATTGAATCAGCTCTGTTCCACAAGTTACATGATCTCCTGGTTTAACTTTTGGACAGAAACCTTCTCCCTTCATTTCTACTGTATCTAAACCTATATGTAAGAGAATCTCCATGCCATTTGTTAACCTCATAGCTACTGCATGAAAAGAATCTTCCATAACAACTAAAATTTCTCCATCAGCTGGTGCTACCAGTACTTCATCTTCTGGAATGATCGCCATCCCTTCTCCTAGACATTTACTAGAAAACACACCGTCTCCCACTTCTTCAAGGCTAATCGCTTGACCTGTTAAAAAAGCTTTTAGGTCTGTCGAAACTTTCTTTTCTTCTTTTTTCTTAAAAAATGAAAACATATTTTCTCCCTTACTTAAGCTCTGGCCAGTACTCTTTATTAGCTTCAATTAAATCATCTAAAATAAGTTTTGCAACCCTTGCACTAGGTACTGTTTTAGATAATGTTAAAGCTTGCCACAACTTTTGATAACTACCTTCTATCCATGACTCCACAACTAGTCGTTCTACTGCTAATTGTTGCTGCATCATGCCTTTTTCAAATACTGGTATATCTCCTTGACATAATGGCTCTGGCCCATTACTTCCTACTAAACATGGTACTTCCACCATTGCTGTTGGATCAAAATTAGAGATAGCACCTTTATTCTCAACAATACATAGCATTCTCTCATGTGTATTATACGCAATAGCTCTTGCTAAATCCACAATGAATGATGCATGGTTATCAATTTCAAAACCACAGTCTTTTGCTGTTCCTGTTTCGATAATCTTACGTGCTGCACTAAATACATTCTTCTCACGCCCATTCATTACTTCATTAGCACGTGTATAGTCTGGATTAGAATGTTCTACTACATAATCTGGATAAAGGTAGTATTTCAAATAAGTGTTTGGTAAAAATTCAGGACTTACCGCAAGTAAATCTTTCGCTTTTTTATGTGTTTCTTGCCAACTTGCATCCATATGTTGTGTTTCTACTGCTTTTTGTGTTAAGTAACCATTTTCTGAAATGTATTCACGTAGTTGCTGTGTAAAATCATTTCCTTCTTTATCTCTTACATAAGTCCACCAACCAAAATGATTAAGCCCAAAGTAGCCTACCTCTAACTCCTTGGGATCTTTTCCTACAATGTATCCCATACGTCTTAGTGTTCCTACAGGCATATCACAAATATTTAATACTTTAGAGTTTGGTCTTAACACACGGCATGCTTCAGCTACGATAGCCGCTGGGTTAGAGTAATTAAGCATCCAACAATTTGGAGAATATTTTTCCATATAATCAATTAGCTCAATCATATCTCCAATACTCCTCATGCCATAAGCAATACCACCTGGTCCACAAGTCTCTTGCCCTACCACACCATATTTTAACGGAATTTTTTCATCTAACTCACGCATTTTATACTTACCAGTACGAATATGTGCCATACAAAAATCTACATCTGTAAAAGCCTCTTGTGGGTCTGTTGTATAAGAAAATGCCACATCTGGTGCAGTTTCCTGAAGCACGATTTCTAATGCTTTAGCAATAACTTCTTGGCGCTCCTTATCATTATCATATAGTTTTAAAGAACGAATTGGAAAACGATCCAAATTGTCCATCATCATCATTACAATCCCTGGAGTATATGTACTTCCTCCTCCAGCAATAACTACTGAATATTTCTTCATAACTTTCTCCTATCTTTCTCTTTAATATTTTTCTAAATACTCATCTACAGACTTTCTTACCCCATTAATTCGAAGTCCATAAACAACCTGAACATTCTCTCCTTTGATAACAACAGCATTAGCTCCTGTTTGTCCTTTAAGGATGCTCTCATCTACTAAACTACTGTCTTTTAAAATTAAACGAAGTCTTGTATAACAATTATCAACCTTTACAATATTATCTTTACCACCTAATGCTGGGACAATAAGTGCTGCCTCTCCTTCATTATCAACAGTTTTACCTGCTGAAGCATTTTTACTTTCTTCTACTTTTTCTTTATACTCAGCCTTAGTATGTAACTTCATTTCCATACCAGCTTTTTCTCTACCTAGTGTTGGTAAATCAAATTTACTAATGATGAAACGAAATACTAAATAGTAAATAACAAAGAATACTAAACCTACCACAATATACATAAGCCAATTTGTTTTTTCTACGCCTAATGGTACATTAAACAATAAGAAATCAATGAACCCATTTGGTCCAATGGCTCTTACATTCAATAGGTTTAAAACCACCATACTTAAACCACTTAATCCAGCATGCAATACAAATAATATTGGCGCAACAAACATAAATGAAAATTCAATAGGCTCTGTAACACCTGCAATAAATGAGGTCACTGCAGCAGGAATTAAAATGGCTTTAATTTTACCTTTATTTTCTGGTCTTGCAGTATGATACATCGCTAAACATGCACCAATTAAACCAAACATTTTAGAAATACCTCTAGCATCCCAAATGACAGACTGAGATAAAACTTGAATTGTCGGATCTGCCATTTCAGCATAATAAATATTTCTTGCCCCTTCTAAAATCTGTCCACCAATCTCTACAGTTCCACCTAATGAAGTATACAAAAATGGTGTATAAACCAAGTGATGTAATCCTGTAGGAATTAATAAACGTTCTAGTAAACCATAAACAAAAATTCCAAAGTTACCACTTCTATTAATAAAGTTCCCCAAGCTAGATATCCCTGCTTGTACAAATGGCCATACATAAGTTAAAACAACTGCTAATAAGATGATTACTGGAATTAATACAATAAATACAAAACGAGAGCCCCCATAGATTTGGAAAGCATTCTTAAACTCTATTTCGCAGAACTTGTTATGTACCATACCAGTTACCACACCAAGAATAATTCCAAGGAATACACCCATATCTAAGATTTGAACCCCTAATACAAGAGCTTGTCCTGTTCCCCTTAAAGATTCACCACTGTATAAAACCCCTGTAATATCCATAAATTTATTCATAGCATTAATAAATACTAGAAACGCTAATAATGCTGTAAATCCAGCTTCTGACTTTTTCTTATTAGCTAGTCCTACAGCCAAGCCTACACAGA
>JARKVN010000125.1 GCA_029851645.1 Cellulosilyticum sp.
CCCTTTACAAGTGCTTTTTGATAAGCTTCTTCACTGTTTACTCTTGTCTCATTTACTTTTAGAATAATATCTCCTCTTTCTATGTATTGGGAAGCGTTCTTTCTGTATTCTTTAAAATCCATGACTCTAAGCCCTTGATTGGGATAAGCATATAATAAATTACCCTGCTCTATATGATAGTCAATAGAAAATAGCAGTTCATGTAGCATGGGCATTGTTAACATACATAAAAGTAATGGTAAATTTCCCTTCTTCGTAAAATATCCCAACATCAAAACCACTACTCCATAAATAAAAATCCAGCTTCCCATATATCTTGCCTTGGCTTTAGGGGATAACACAAAACTTTGATTGGCATAAACTATGGCTGCTACAAGAGGCACATAAATTCCCTGAACTGAAAAAAGTAGCAGGGGAACAAGCCATCTGCTATAAGCTTGGTATCCTCCTGCTACTTTTTCTCCTTTGTATGTCATGATGGCACTACTCTCATTTCCACCAAAGCTAAATGTAAGTATGCCTTCTATGGCATGTAATAATCCAACTAAACAAATCATCTCTTCATAAGCTAACTTAAAAGTCTGTCCTTTTATCCCTGTTGAAACCAACACTTTATCTATAATGTATACTATAGGTAAGACATAAGACAAACACGTCCATTTCGGACCAATCATATGCATGCTTAGGGAAACTACAATAATTAATAGATATGCCCAAGAAATAGGTATCTTAATATCTAATACTATAAAACCTATGCTTAATATTAAACTAATACTTAAACTCACAATCATTTCTTTTTTTATAGACTGTATAGGAAGACCTCCCTACTTTTTTATTGGCTTTTTTATTGGCTTATTTCTTCTCTTAAAACTTTCATTGCCGTTTGTAACTGGTCATCCTCTGTATCTTCTAGTTTAGCCCCTTTAAGTAACTTTTCTATTGGTAAACCTATATGAACATCTGGTTCAATGCCTATCCCTTGAATACAGACACCACTTGGCGTAAAGTATTGTGAAGTTGTGAGCTTAATAGCTGAACCATCTGAAAGTGGAATAATGGTTTGAACCACTCCTTTTCCATAACTGGTTTCACCTACTAATTTCGCTCTGTTATAGTCTTTTAAAGCACCAGCTACGACTTCAGAAGCACTTGCACTACTACCATTAATTAATACAACCATAGGGATATCATGATATTCACGATCTGCATAATATTCAATGCTTTTACCATTCTTATCTTTTGTGGAAACAATAATGCCTTCTGGAACGAGTTCATCAACAATATCTTTAGCAATGCGAAGTAGTCCGCCTGGATTATTTCTAAGGTCTAAGACAATCCCTTTGGCATTCTGCTCTTTACTTTTTTCTAAAGCATTTTTAAATTGATTATGCGTTAACTCCTCAAATTTAGTAACTTGAATATAAGCCAAATCCTCATCTAACATTCTAAAATATACCGTAGGATACGTAATATTACTTCTTGTTAGAGAAAATTCATAAGTCTTATTATCTGAAGGCCTATAAATCGTTAAAGCAATATCTGTATCCTTTTTGCCTGCTACCAGTTCTGTTACAGTGGTATAGTCATTTCCAGATACACTTTTTCCAGCTACCTTAATAATCTTATCATAAGGTAAAAGCCCTGCACTTTCAGCAGGTGAACCTTCGAAAACCTCTTTAATAACAATGCTATTGTCTTCTGTTTCTAAATACATCTTAATGCCTATTCCATTGTAAATGCCACTTGTTTCTTCTTTAAACGCATCATATTCCTCTTGTGTATAATACGTAGAATAAGCATCACCTACTCCCGAAATAAAACCTTTATAAATACCCTCTTGAAGTTTGTAGCGATCTACATCACCCACATAATACTCATTAAGAACACTTTCAAGCATAGCAAGTTTTCTTATAATGGGTTGATACCTATCTACAAAGGCAGTTGAAACTAAAAAAACTACGATGAGCATTAAGCTTATAGCAGCACACCGAAAAATAGATTTGTTTTTCATCTATGCTACCTCCTTAGTATAAAGTAATAATATCTTTAATGTTATTTTATGTTCAATTCCTATCTATTATCCTATAAATTTATCTTTACTTTAGTTATTTCTTCATTTAAAACAAAGTTAATGCATGTTGTAAGTAATCATCTTCATTAATCAGCTCTTTCTCATCCAGATACAGTCTAATATTTGGTACAATCCCATCTTGATCTAATTCTTTACCATATCTATCACAAATTTTTCCTGACGCTACACTCATACCTGTCTCATCTTCAAAACTTATAATATTTTGAACATAATGAAGTCCCCCTGTATTACTTCCTAAAAGTGTTGCTCTTTCTTTTAGTGCCAAAACTAATGCTTCCACGCCACCTAAGGTTTCACTATTTGTAATGATAACCATAGGCATCTCATAAGCGCCCTCACTCATTTCAAAGTCTCTTATACCATAAGCTTTTGTTTTCACTTTAAAAGCCAGCCCACTATCTAAAAATAAATCACTTATCTTGGCTACTTCTTCTATCTGATGAGTCATTAAGTTTCTTACATCTAAAATAAGTCCTTTACATTCATTAAAATCTGTTGCCTCAATGATTTTATTAACTTTAGCACTTGTGCCTTCTTTTATGGTGTGTAGTTTGATATATAATACATCGTCTAATAATTCCCACGTTACATCTTCTATAGCAACTTTGGTTGGCATCAATTCTACCTTCCATGAGTAATTATCCCGCTTTATAACGTATTCTGTTAGTTCTTCAATATTACTTGTCGCTTTCCTAATTAATTGCTGCCCATTAGCTGGTAAAACTGGCACTTTATCAATTTCAGTTATTAGGTCTCCTATTTGTAATCCCTTTTCCTCAGCCATAGAACCTTTTACCACATCTACAATAGTAAGGGCATGACTCTCCATACTCCACATCAATTTTAATCCTGTGCCAAAATACTCTCCTTCAAATTGAGTCTTTGCTGCTTTTAAGTCCTCTTTTTCTAGATAATAGGTCATACTATTTTCTAATCCATCTAAATAACCATCATAGATTTCTTCAAAACCTGCTTCTTCATCTATATCATACAGATAATAGGACTGTGCATATTTTGTTAGAAACTGTAATTTAACAGCAGAAAAATATGCATTCACTCTATCTCCTGTATGAACCAAAATAAAAATAGAGGCTCCTAATAGAACAACTCCTAGCATCCATAGTCTTTTTTGTTTCAAAGCTGTATCCCTTATCTTTCTTACTTAATATTTTAGACTATCCTTCTAAAAAACTTTCTTTAGAATGATAGTCTAATGATTTTTGTCTTTTTAATCATTTAGATATGGCCAAGGACTTGTGTGCTCGCCATTAATACGCACTTCAAAGTGACAGTGATTACCTGTCGACCATCCTGTACTTCCGATTTTAGCAACAACTTGTCCTTTTTTAACAGATTGTCCATTGGATACTGTTAAAGAAGAGTTATGACCATATAAAGTAACAATACCACTTCCATGACTAATCATAACAGTGTTTCCAAAACCATTTACCCAACCAGATGTAATCACTACGCCATCCGCAGCAGCTACAACATCTTCTCCATAACTTGCTGGTATATCAATCCCCGAGTGGAATTCTGCTTTTCCACTAATGGGACTTGTACGACCTACATAGTCTGAACTAATACGATAATAACCTGGTACTGGCCACATAAAGGTGCCACCTACATATTGAGTAGGTACTTTAGAACCACCTGATGAATTATTCTTAGCTTCTAGCTTTCTGACTAGTTCATTGATTTCATCTTTTAAGTTTTCAGAGACTTCTTTAAGCTCTTCGATTTCTGATCTGAGCTTACCTTCTTCAGCTGCTAACTGATTCATAGCTGCTTCTTTCTTAGCTCTCACACGCTCTAGTTCTTCATTTTTTGCAAAGGCAGCTTTTTGAAGTACATCTAGTTCATTTTTTTCTGTTTCTATCTTTTTCTTCTGAGTCTCTATGACTTCAATTTGTGCTCTATATTCATCTAATATACTATTATCTTTTTGAGAAATACGACGTATATATTCCATACAATTAATCGCATCCCAAAAGTTATTGGATGAGAATATCACCTGCATATATCCTACCCTTTGGTTCTTATACATTTGAACCATACGTGCTTTGGTTGCCTCATATTGTTCATCTTTTTTTATATTAGCAGCCCCTAACTCTCCTTCGCTATTACGAATTTGTTCTTGTTTCTCCTCTAACTTTTTGTCAAGTTCTTTTATATTATTTTGAATCTCAACCATCTCTAAGTCTACTTGCTTTACTTCTTCTTGTATGGCTGCTTTTGCTTCTTGTTTCTCAGCTATCTGAGCCTCTTTATCTTTAATATTTTGCTCTGCATTACTTAGCTGATTTTTTTTATCTGTAAGAGAGGATGCACTTACAGGAAGGACTAGTAATAGTGCTATAGCTATAAGCAGTAACTTCTTTTTCATTACTTTTCCCCCTATACTTTAAGATGTCTATGAATTGCTACTAAACTACCAATTAGTCCAATCCCTATCCCTAAACCTAAAAACATAGGCAACAATACAGACATAATACTTTCAGTTGGTAAAAGTGCAATTTCACCTAGCACCCCTGATACCTTTGCTGCGTTATCCCTAACCCAATCATAAGCTAAAGTTACAGTTAAAATAGATATAAGCGAACCAATTAAACCAATCAATACCCCTTCAATTAAAAAAGGCACTTGAATAAAATAATCAGTTGCTCCAACATATTTCATAATATTAATTTCACGTTTTCTAATAAATACTGTTAACTTAATTGTATTTGACATGAGCATAAGCCCAACTACAACTAAACAAATTAAAATGCCATAGCAAATATAATTAATTGTATTTCTAATATTAATAAAGGTTGCTGTCTCATTTTGAAAATAAACTGTTTCATCAATACCTTGTTCTTTTAAGCCCTCTAATTTCTTTATAACAGCAGGTTGATCTTTAATATCTTTTGTTGTAATTTCCAAAGAAGCTGGTAGTGGATTATCTTCTTTGAACATGGCAAATAAATTTTCATCGTCATTTTCTTCACTAAAGCTCTTAAGGGCTTCTTCTTTTGATATATAAATCACACTATCTACTTCAGACATCTTCTCTACTTGATTTTTAAGACTTAACATATCCTTTTCACTTAGTCCATCTTTTAGATAGGCTGTAATACCAAATTTACTTTCAATTTGTGCAATAATATAATCAATATTGCTTCCAATTCCATAGGATACACCTAAGATAATTAAGCATAATACGATAGTTCCTATAGAAGCTAAAGCCATTGTTCTATTTCTCCAGAGGCCTATAATACCCTCCTTAAATAAATACCTGAGAGTACTCCACCTCATCATCATATCCCCCTTCATGTACGTCTTTACTAATTTGTCCACCTGAAATTTCAATAACACGCTTCTTAAGTGTATTCACAATTTCTCTCTCGTGAGTCGCCATAATAATAGTTACACCACGCTTATTAATATCTTGTAAACAAGTCATAATTTCCCACGAAGTCGCTGGGTCTAGATTCCCTGTTGGCTCATCTGCAATTAAGATTGGATTCTTATTAACAATTGCTCTAGCTAAAGCTGTTCTTTGTTGTTCTCCTCCTGATAATTCATTGGGATAACAACGTGCTTTTCTAGCAAGTCCCACAAGACCTAATACAATAGGGACATTTTTCCTGATTTCTCTGGAACTTGCCCCTACAATCTCCATAGCAAAAGCTACGTTTTCATAAACTGTTTTATTAGGTAATAATCTGAAGTCCTGAAAAACCATTCCTAAATCTCTTCTTAAATAAGGAATTTGTCTGCGTTTCATTTTAGTAATGTCACGATTATTGATAATAATCTTTCCATGATCTGGGTCTATTTCCTTATATAATAGTTTTAAAAAAGTAGATTTGCCTGAACCACTATTTCCAGTGATAAAGACAAATTCTCCTTTTTCAATATTTAAACTTACATTGTTTAAACCAATAGCTCCATTAGCATAGACTTTGTTGACACCTTGTAACTGAATCATTGGCCATCTCCTATTTCTACATACGATTTTGACTTTGTCTCTCCATATAATCCATGTATTGACTAACCATAATAGTGATTTTAAATATAATAGCATCATCAAATTTGCGTAAGTCAAGACCAGTCGTTTTTAGTAATTTATCCAAACGATATACAAGGGTATTTCTATGGATATAAAGTTGTCTTGAAGTTTCAGATACATTTAAGCTATTTTCAAAGAATTTATTAACAGTTGTTAATGTCTCTTCATCAAAACTATCCACACGTTTATCTTTTAATACTTCCTTAATAAACAACTTACATAATGATAATGGTAATTGATAAATAATTCGACCAATACCAAGTTTAGAGTAATGTGAAATCTGACCTTCATAATTGAAAATTTTACCTACTTCAAGTGCCATGTTAGCTTCCTTATATGAGTTAGAAACATCTTTTAAGTCATAAACAGGTGCCCCAACAGCTACATAAACTTTACTCATAGCTTCTGCACTTAATGTATCATAAATCATTTTGGCATAACTCTCTATTTCTGTTTGCTCTTCATTACCTATTTCTTTAACTAAAATAATATTTTTTTCATCTACTGCTGTTACGAAATCCCTTGTTTTATCTGGAAAAATATTTCTTAGAATATCTGGTAAACTGCTATCTTTTTTATCTTCACATTCAATTAGGTAAACAACACGCTGTACATTATTTTTAATATGAAGTTTCTTAGCTCTTGTATAAATATCAACTAATAATAAGTTATCAAGTAATAAGTTTTTAATGAAATTATCTTTGTCAAAGCGTTCTTTATATGCAATTAGAAGACTTTTAATTTGAAATGATGCTAATTTTCCAAACTTGTATCCTTCATCATCCGCACCACTAACTGAAAGTACATACTCTACTAAGTACTCATCATAAATTTTAAAGTAATGTGAACCTTGCATTTCTTGACTATCTGCTTGGGAATTGATAAAAGCTTCAACTTGGGGCAAATATTTACCGGTATTATTTCCTTCTGTTGTTACCACGATTTTTGATTCTGTATCTAAAATGCAATAGTCTCTTCTTGTAATATTTTTTAAACCATCAATTGTATTTTGTAAGATTTGATTTGATATCATATGTATCACAACTCCCTATATCATTAAATTATTTCATATCCCCATTATGTTTGATACTATTCTTATTCTATCCTATTTGTCCCCAAAAAAAAAGTTCTATTTAGCGATTTGGGGATAAAAATTGTAAAAATATAGCTAGAAATAAATGGAATAAAATAAAAGAGGGATGCCATACCATCAATGTCATTAAGTTAAGATGACAAAGATAAAAGATTCCTATATCAAAAATGATATAGGGGTCTTTTTTTGAAATAATAGTTGACAAGTAACATCAAATGTGTGGCCGCACTTGCTACTGATTGA
>JARKVN010000111.1 GCA_029851645.1 Cellulosilyticum sp.
AACTAAAATTTAAAAATTAAACCATTCGCAATCTCTATACTTTATAGGAATACTGTCTTTTGAATCTATCCATCCCAAATTTTCTATCAGCTTTGACTGTTCATTTTGAAACTTCCATCTGTTAAGATATTCAATAAAATCTTCTTGATTATAATAAACAGCATTACCTCTATGATATTTCTTTGCATGCGGACTTTCCCAAAGCCATCTAGTGGCAAACTCACAACAAAACTCAACTAAATTATCAGCAACTATATTCGGAACCTCGTAAGCACAAACAGGTCCATCCGCACTTAATAATACAGTTTTCATTATTCTCTTATCCTTTCTAATCTACAAATTATGTTGAATCATCTAATTTAGCATAATTTTATATTAACATAAATATATAGTCAATACTAAACAAATCCACCTTTTAGGTAAAAAAATAAAGGGTATCCCTAAGGCTTACCCTTTATTGTAACTGTCCATATGTTACTGCACTCATAAATAATCCTATACCTAGTATTAAGTAAAGTACTACTACCACTAGTGATAAAATAAATGCTACTACTCCAGCTCTATTCCATGTAGCTTGTACCTTTTTAAATTCATCTACCGATGAGTAATCTCCCTTTTTCCAAGCCCATTCATTTCCTTTAATTCCACAAACAAATACCCATACAATATTAAAAATTGGAATTAAACATAGTAAAGGTAAATAACTTTTATTCCCTATCCCCCATAATATATTGAACATAAATGCTCCCCAGTTCCATCCTTTTACTTCTTTAGGACATGCACCCTCATAAATTTGTCTTGAATCCTCCATTTTCAAAATCTCCTTCTACATATTTTCTTCATGATATTATCAAAATTTTAAATATTAGTCAATAATCATCATAATGTTTAAATATGAACACCGTTATTTGACAAAAAATAAAAGGGCAAAGCTTTCGCTCTACCCTAATTGATTTGCATATTTAATTAATAGACTTCTTACATTCTTTTTTGTATACTTTCCACTTCTCCATAGCTCCTCATTGGAAATAACCTCTTCTTCAATGAGATAATCTAACCCACCTAACTTTTTAAGTAGTCCTGGTACATATTCAAGCTTCATTCGGTTCATGTGATTCCATGATGCTTCATTGATTTCTACACCGCTTACAGCAGTTTTATGTACAGCCTTTGATAAGTCAATATCTTCTGTAGTTTCATCCAATTGCTGGTTTTGGGTAATAGAAAATTCAAACTCTTGAGCAACTCCTTTTACAATACCTTTTACCAACTTCTTTTTATAATCTTTCTGACTCATGAGATTTGCCTCCTTTGTATTTGAAATAAAGCCACATTCAAGTAGAATAGATTTGTCGAACCCATTTAATACCCCTAAATCTGTGCGTTGCTTAGCCCCTCTATTTCTTGCTCCTGTTGCTTCTACCATACCTTTACAAACTTTTTCTGCTAGATCTTTTTGTGTTTTATAAAGTACCTCTATTCCTTCTGCTGCAGAGCTGGCAGAATTAATGTGGACACTAATTAATAAATCTGCACCTAATTGTTTCGCTTTTTGTGGCCTAGCACTTAAACTAATCGTTTCATTTTCAGACCTTCTTGTTAGATAGCATGTTTGGCCGCATGCTTCTAGTTCCTCTTTAAGCATCTTGGAAATCTCCAAAGCAAGTGCACTTTCCTTTAATCCATTGCCAACTGCTCCACAGTCTTGAGCATTATTTCTATGTCCTGGATCGATTAAAATCTTCATGGGTTTAACTCCTTTCACATCATCAAACTGGGTTAAATCATATTGCTTGATTAACTTGGATAGCTTGCCCTTGTAGCCTTCATCTGCACAATAAGGGGATTCATCTAGAATAGTTAAAGCCTTGTCTAAATCCTTTTCTCCGATTAAGGCAGAATAATAATGAGGCTTACTGTTATAGTAGCCCCCATGCTGAATCACACATTCTTCTATAGAATTAAAGACAGCCCATTCACACCCTTTATAGAAATACTTTTTAGGTGTTTGATGTGCTGTCCACTTAATGCCGAAGAGGTTATTTGCCATCTGTGCCAGTTCGCTTGTTAAATATCCAGATTCTAAGCAAGCTTGTGCAACAATAATGGAAGGTAAAACTTTACTACGTGCATAATTTCTCTTTGCTGCACTCCCTACTAATTCAATACATATAGCTATTTCTTTCTTAGTTGCCATTCTGATTCCCTTTCTTTAAATTGAGTCTATTATCTAGCTTTTCTGCCATAACAATAACCGTGTTTTCGATATTGTTAATCTTTACGCTATGTTCATTAATCAGTACTCTTTGTCCTTCTGCAAGTTCTTTGTTAGTTGCTAATAAAGACTGATTGGTCTTGTTCATTTCATCTAACTGGCTTAACATGCGCTCATCTCGTGCCATACGTTCAGCTCTATCTGCTTCTCGTTCTAGTCGACTCTGTTCTCTATAAATTTCTAGTTTACTGGTAGCGTACTTAATCGCCCCAAAAACAGAAGTTCCCACTGTACCAACAAATGTCAGTAATTCTTGAAGCTCCATATTACTCCTCCTTTTCCAACGTAAAAAAGCACCCTCTTTTTTAGGATGCTAAAATGGATGTTTATTTTTTTTAAGATTGTGCTATAATAAGAGTATAAAGAAAGCCCTATTGCTGGTAACAATAGGACTCCCTGAATGTTTTATATTTGGGGCTATGAAATCAAGTAATTCATTAATGATTATTGATTAGAACGATCGTTTTTCGAGGGCGAATCGTTCTTTTCCTTTGCACACATTTCAAACTCTATCCCTTTAAGTCCAGCTTTAAACTTGACTTTAGAAACGAAAATGTCTTTTCTCATAAGGTATATAGCTACTGCTATTACCAAAGTTATCATTGGTACAAACTCCATCATAGCACCCCCTTTCAGGTTATGACGTAAATTGGATTACTTCATAGCCCTCCGGAGGAAACATACAACCCCCACGCCACCCTCTGCGTGGTTTTATTTTACTTCCCTATTATAGCACGTTTTTTTATAAAAGACACAAAAAATACAGCTTATTAAGCTGCTTCTCTATACTTTATTTTTTTAAGTAAACTACTCTTGCATAACAATTAATAAAGCCAATTTATTAATCTGACAATCTGTTAAAGAATGCTCATCCTCTAGAGCCTGTTCACTAATAACATGGTAAGCTATAGATTTTTTGATGTGATCGGATACATTTAATGAGGCTTTAAGACGAGTATTATAAGTTGTTATTAGTTTTTCTTTATGTGGATTAAACCAACTTAATAATTCTGATGTGTTTTTTATCTGTTGCATAGTGATCCTTTCTAGAAAGAATGATTTGGACTAATACAAAATTCATAGCCTTCATCAATTAAAAGTTGGTCCACTTCTTCCTTGTAAATTTCATAAATCTCAACGTCAATAAAGTATGCTCTATATTTTGCTTGTCCTAGTTCTTTTGAAATATTTCCTTGCTTTACAATTTGGTTTTTAATAAATTTTGCCATGAGCTTCCTCCTATTTAGTCAATCCCATTAAATTAGGGATAATTTCTGTCATTAGTGTATCAATAGTTGATTCAAGCTCCTCGTTTTTTGCAAGAATTTCAGCATTAATTTCTTCTTGCGTCTTTTGTGGAGTATATTCACTAATTGCAGCTAAAATTTCAGCGTGCTTATTAGCATCAAAAATCCAATCTAACCGAGTTTCTTTTACAGTTTGAGTTATATATATAAGTTCATCATTTTCATCCACTCTTTGTTCGCCTGTTTCAGTATCTATAACTGGCACTTGAATTTCAACATCCGCCTCAAATTCATCATATTTCCAACAAGTTGTTTTGTGATTGGATAGGTCAGGTGGTAGATTAGGAACTTTTACTCCATTAGGAACAGCTCCTAATTCAGCATAAGTACCTGTAAAATATTTATTTTCATCTAATTGTACATTATACATAAATATATCTCCTTTAATAAATTCCTATAACTTTTGTAATTTGAACAGATGTGTTATACGAAGTCTTTGCGATGCTACCAATGGATAGTAGCTTACTATGTTTAAAACCAAAATTAATGAAGCCATTTTCTACAAGAACAATACAATGTGCTTGTAGGTGTTGAAGTGTCTCACCAAAATCAATATCGACAAGTGGAATCAGATGAGTTCCCTTTAATGTATTTTCTTTTGTTGTATTATTATCACAGGAAAAACAAATCATTAGCATTTTAAAGGTATCAATTGAATTTAAAAGCTCATAATCACCAGTGCTACTTGCCTTTCCATCAAAAATGATTTCACTTTTAATTCCATTTTTTGTAAGATGCGATTTACCATCTGGTCCTACTACATATAAATCCCCAAAGTTTTCAATATCATTAGCCATTCCGAAAAGTCCTACTCTAGCATCATTTCTTTTAGACATAATATTTTTAGTGGTGTTCATAGGAAGTATATAGTCCAAGCTTGCATGTTTATGTGAAATTTTAGTACCTAAATTTGTATCAAAATACAATTTTATATCTGATAAGTATGCATAATTATTCCCGCTTGTATTAGGAGCATTTGGTTTAATAATAAAAATTCTATAATACCTATAGGCAATGCGTTTTTTATTAGTTTCAAAACATTTAACTTCCTTAAGGCCCCAATAATCTACGGTATGTTCACTTAATGTTTCCCAAATTAGATTATCCATACTCCCTTGAAATAAGAACTCCTTGGCCCAACATGGAGCATCAGCAGTACCAGTTAAATGGTTTAATGAAAACATATGGACAGGTACATGATTAGATTTTCCTAGGTCAATACATAGCCAAGCATTCAAATGACTAGATTTTTTAGAGCACCAAACACCTCCTGAAAAAGCTTGATATCCATAATAGCCAGAACCAAATTCGCTACTAGCAGTAACTACATATGGTTCTGGTGTTGTGCTGCTTGTCAAAAAAGGAACTATACTAATTAAAGCCATTTTTATCCTCCTTTATTTATTGTATATTTTTAAAATTCTCCACCTACTAATAGGGATGGTATCTGTCCTCGTATACCAATAATCCTGTTTATTGAATCTACCTGATTTAACTTCATACGATTCTCGTTTAATTCAATAGAGAGTTTATCATTTACAAAATGATTATAATTTGTTGGTATAATAATGACATTATTAAGGGTTTTTCCTAAATTTTTATAAAATTGAATTTCCCCTATACCATACTGATTTGTTGAATGATTTTTTTCTGTAAGAAAAAGCCTATAATATCTATACTTAAACGACCTATCTAATAAGTAAGTTCTTGTTTCATTTTCACTCCAATTTATTTGATTTTTTATTTCTTTAATATCTACCCATTGATTATTATCAATTGAACCTTGTAATATAAATGACTTTGGTGGTGAAGTAGAAGCTCCTGAGCTATATCCTGTAGGACAGGTTAAGGAAAAAGAAGTTACTTCAGTTGGTATCCCAAAATCTATTCCAATAAAGTCATTATCACTTAAAGACCTTGTCATCCAACTATCTGTATTGATAGAGTTTTTCTTTTCAAAGACTTTCCATGCAGCATAACTTGTACTGTATTCATTACTAGCAAAAGCAACAAAAGGTACAGGGCTTGTATTGGAAGTCATTTTAGGAACTAATTCAATATTGGTATCATAGGTCTTTTCAAGTATTAAAAAATCATATTTACTTACATTATCAGAGAGAGTGTACTCTCCTGTTGAACTTATGTTGCCATCAAATAGCACTTCTGTTTCAAACCCTCCATATTGATTAACGGGATTATTTCTTACCTCCTGAATCATAACATGAGAATGATCGGAGTATATTGTATTTAATGTAAGACTAGACCTAAATCCTATTTGGATATCTTCATTAGGTGTAATGATGCCTTTTAAAGAACTAGAAATCATATGAGCACTATGGGATGTTGGTACTTTACCACAAGTTATCAAGACTTCATCTGTCTCTGTGTTATAGCATTCAAAACGAATACTTTCATCTGTAGGTGATATTGCATACATTTCTAAACTAATTTCATATGTTATACCTTGTTTTAGTTTAAAAATACCATCTTTTGGAACCTCTATATTTCCATCTTTTATTGTATCAAATGGAATTATAGATAACTGATTAACACTCTTATCCGTAGACAACTTAAACCATCCATATTCTAAAGGCTTCATAGTGAGTGGATTACTAAGTTCTTCAATTATTATTTGATTTCCACCACCAGAATTAGTTGTACTTACTTCTATTTCTTCAACGGTTCCATCTTCATAGTTAATAATTAGCTTGTTTTCAGCGCTCTCAATCCGCTCAACAAGCTGTGGTTTATCTAAAATTGCTGACCATTTAACGTGTGTTCCACTGGAAGATTCTTTATAAAAATGTACCATCTAATCCACCACCTTTTCTTTCTTAAAAAACCAAAGTTCACAATATCCCTCTTGCTGCCCATTGGTTACTTGTACACTGGATGCAGTTACATCCATAGATAAACACTTATTGATGGTTAAATCAAATTGATTAATTGTAAGTGTTAAGTTTCCTTTTAGATCACCTATGGCTAGGCAATCAAATTCAACCTGTATGGGCTCCTTATTTCTGGCAGTACTTAAATTCAGTCGACTTGTTTTAACCAAATGATAGTTATACTGTGGCGCAATAATCGTATTAGAGCCACCACCAGAACCTATACTCCCCTCCACCTGAACAAGTAACCGACCATCCTCTGTCGCTTTAACAGGAATAACGCCATTTTTACCGTGTCCTAATAAGCCAGGAACACCATAACTATCTCTCTTTGCAGTTCCCATAGACAAGCTCCTTTCTAATAAATTTTAATTTCAAATGAATGGACTTCAAAATCATATTCATTTTCCTTTGTAATACGAACATAAATATCTTGTACTTGTTGCACTTCTAACGTTTCTATAATCACTTTATCTGCATAAGTTACACCATCTAAGCTAAGCTCAATAACATCTTCTTTACTGGTTGCTTTAAAAGGAATGAGCCTTAAATTATAATAGGCTTCAGAGCCAACATTTTTAAGCTGCAGCATTTGCAAGTTGCTTTTTAAGTGTGTTGGACCATAGCCAATCACATCGCCTTTATACGTTATTTCTAGATCATAGGGTGTATAGGAATAGATACTGCCCATTTCTAAACTATCAGATGGACTGGTATAAACTAATTGCCCTGTAAGATCATAAACTTTAAAATAGCCTTCCAAGTTGTCATCTAGAAAGAGCGTTACCATCATATCCTCTTCAAATAATCTTGTTTTGATTAAGTCATCATTCAAGTTATAAAGTTCTGCTTTGTAACCTTCATCAAAATTTAGAAGTGTTACAAAGGGATTGTGATAAACTCTATAGTCTGTAAATGTTAAAGCTGTTTCTCCCTTCACTTCAAATCCTTGATAAACAACTTCTTCATCTATGAGCTTATAGCCACCAATATTATTCCAATTCAGGCCATCTTGTGAGACATAAGTTTGAATAAATTGGTCATGACAGATTATTTTCCAATGTGTTGCATGAGCTTGTTGATCTTCATAAAGTCCTATTTTTTGTAAAACCCGTGTTTGACGGTTAATCACTTCAACAAAGAAGAAATGACTTTCATTTGGATTTAAGATAGCCTCTTCTTTTCTAACCTCTATAACGAAATCTTGAAAATAAAAATTTCTTTTAATTTCTCCTTGTTTTAACTCAAAGGCTCCAGATTTTCTTGTATAGGTTCCATTCCCTAAAAAATCAGAAAAGCCACTTGTAAGATAAAAATTATCTCTTTCAAGTAGCCCTTCTTGTATTTTTATAAGTGGCATAAATACGCCTCCTTTATTAAGTTAATGGTGTAATGATGTGGTCTACAGGAATGATTTCTGTTACCACGATATCATTTTTAGAGTAGCCTAGCTCATCCATAACCCTTTTTACAATTCTTCGTGCTTCTACAAAGCTTGTACAGGTTTCATGTAACATGTAAGGTGTTCCTCCTTGCAATGTAACATAGGGCGTACATTGTGCACTTCCTCTACATGGACTTGGGGTACTTACAGAACCTCTATGTACTAGATTATCTCCTCCATATTGAAAATAAGGTCTAATAAATATGCCCCATGTTTTTTGTCTAAGATTCATATGGTCTCACTTCCTTTTCTAAAATTTTATGTCTTATACCTTTTACTTTATCTAAAACAAACTTGATATCTTTATTTACATCTCTATTAAACATAGTTCTCCATTCATCCATCTTGTTCACATCCTCAAATAATGGTAATACGTCAAAGTGATGGTCTACCATATAAAAAATTAATTCTTCTAACATTAAGCCTACATAATAATTTCCTCTTAAATCCATATCATGTCGAGCAAATAAGGCCATCTTTTCCCCTTCCCATCTAAGCCACTTGTAGGCCCTATCATATTGTTCTTTTACATTTTCTTTAATTTGTTCTTCCCTAGATGTTTCTAGTGTAATAAACTCATAAATGCTATCTACCATGCCTAATACAGCTTGCGTTCCAGTCCATCCCCAAAAGGCAGGTGTAAACTTACACCACATCATAATAAAAATGTTAACCAGGTCTATTAAGATATTAATAGATACTCCTATTTCATCAGGGGCTAAATTTTTCCCATTTGGAATAGGATGCTTATCTATACATTTATAAAACTCATTGGGATAAACGACATGGTAATTTTCAGGCATTAATTCCATATTTTCAACAATTGGATCAGTATTGTATGGATAGTCATGGTCAGGTAAAATCATTAAGTCTTTAAAATCACTATTGCTTACAATCCAAAAGCGCTTATAGAGCTTTAATTCTCGTTCAGATTCTTCCACCTGAATAAGTAAATCTTTATTGAGTAAGATTGGATCTTCCTGAATTAAAGCTCGTGCAACATCATCTAAAGGTGCTATCTCCTGCTTTAGAATATCTCTTAAAGTAGGTTCTAAATGAATAGCTACTTTTTCATCTAGGAGTCTAAGCTGCTTATCTAACCTTTTACTAAGCCTATTAATCAGTATTTGGTACTTGGGATCCTTTGTGAGCCCTTCATGCGTGTTGTTGATGTAGAGTGAAAGAAAATAATCTGGCGATGTTTCTAGCTGCTCCATGACCCTATCTTTTAAAAGTTCTTTATGATGCAATAAATCTAAAATCTGGGTATGTACTTGAGTAGCTAATTCTTTAATCACTACTTTTTCAAGAAAGGTTTTAAGGCGCTCTATAGTAAATTCCTTAAATACCCCTTTTTCTAGATAGTGCTCTAGGCCTATACTCAAGACTTGCCTTGTAACCTTCTTGTCTAATAGTTTGTTACTAATCATTTTTAAGGCATCTTTAAAAATATTTCGTTCTAGTGCAGTATAGATGTCTTGTAATAGATCCTTTTCAATTTTTCTATCTAAAAAAGCTGGCACATCCAACTTGCATGATTTAAACTTTTTACTTAGTCTTTGTATTTTCTCTGCCTGTAGCTTTAAGTATTTATGTGTAAAGTGCTCTGTTCCAGTTAGTTCTATTTCATCATTGTTTTTTTGCTTAATACCCATAAACTTTAAATTTTCAGCATGTAGTCTTTTATCTGTTGTTCTTTCCATTAGATACACATTGTGCTGGCTATACAAATCAAAACTATTTGTTCTTATAAGTTGATTTAACCTACCTAAAAAGCGCTCTATTTCTTTTTCAAAGACTTTTTCTAAGGTTATTGCTACTTCTATTTGTACCTTCTTTAATAGATTCGTATAAAGCACCTCATTTGATGTAATATCAGTTTCTGAACAGGATGAATTTAAGTTGATAGGCTTTAATGTCTCTATATCATAGTCTATTTTCTTAAGAATCTTATGGTCCTCAATATGAGCTTCAATTTCTGGTAGAGATAATAAAATATCTTTATAGATTTCAGGTTTTATGTCTCTTAAAACCGCTAATAGATATTCCAGATGGGATAGGTCTATATGCAATTCTTCATTTTTAAGTAAAGAAACATGTGCCAATATATCAATGTCATTAAGTTAGCATTGTTTCAAGCATGGACTCTTTCAAAAAGAAGTTGAAGATTTATTTCTTTAACTTCTTTTTTTATTTTTGGGTAGC
>JARKVN010000044.1 GCA_029851645.1 Cellulosilyticum sp.
CAAATTTAAAGAAGTCCTCATCAGGTGTCTTATAAGTATATTCCTTCGACCAAGTTACACCCCCATCATTAGAGATTTGATAGGTATAGATTGTATTTGGCTCTAATCCATCTACAGTTGCTTTACAAGCAACTTTGTCTCCATCTGTATATTTATCTAGTTTCACTTCTGTAGGTGTATGAAGCTCAGTAGTTGCTACTACTCCAGTAACAACCCCATTCATTTTTATTTGTACATCCTTAGCAGTATTTGGTGCATACCAGTTTAAATTAATAGAAGCTGTTGTTTCACCTGGTTGCAATGTCAAGCTATCTACTGAAAATCCGTTACTTTCACTTGCTAATACTGCTCCTGAAAATGTAGATGACATCAATGTGAGTGCTAATGAAAGTGCCATCTGACGATGATTTTTTGCTTTTTGTAGCATAGTTTTTTCCCTTCTTTTATCAATTTAAAGCATATTGATTAATAATAATTGCCTTACACAGTATATAGTTCTTATTATTTTGTAACTACCTGTAAAATGTAAGTTTTTTGTAAAAACTATGTATAGACAACTATCCCATTCAATACTCTTACTAGCATTATGAGTTTTGTACTACTCATAATGCTTAAAAACTTATAAAAATAAGGAAGTAAAATCTCTATCTGAAATTCTACCTCCTCATTTTTATTTCAATATGATTTTCTATTTCATAGCACTCATATCATAGGTTGTTTCAAATACTTTACCATTTACAACCCATACATCTTCAAAATTAGGTTGCCCATCTTCTGTTGCATCACAGACGATATAATCCCCTGCACCATGTTCTACTTCTGGTCTGTTAGCAATCAGTATATCTCCCCAAGCTGTTTGAATTTCTACTTGCTGATCTTTTGGTACAAATGCTGCAAAGACTGGCTTTCCTGCTTTTGTTTGAAGTGTAATAAACGTATCTTCAATGAAATCTTCCTTTGTTAATTCACTACCATCTTCCTTTACATAAGTTGTAAGTACCTTTTCTAAAGGCGTCACCCATAATTCATCTACAGTTCCTTTTAATATAACATCTGTACCTGGTTCTGCTTGATAATGAGCTCCTTCTAAAACATTCGTTACTTCTTCTACTGATGAAACCATTTTCCCTTGAATCGTATAAACTACTTTAGAAGTTGGTTTAAAATCTTCTGGATTAATATCTGCTAGTGTTAACATACCTTTTTGTTCTAATGCTTTTTCATTTCCCACTTCATTTTGCGAAGCCTGTGGAGCCGTCTCAACCTTCTGGCATCCTGTCATACTTATTATTGCAATCAAACCAAGTGCTATTATCTTATGTAATTTCATTTCTAGTCTCCTACCCTATTAAAATGTATTATTTTCTTTATTATACCAAAACAAAACTATGCTATCTATAACTAAAATATTCTATAAATTTTCGAACTGCTAAGGAGGCTGTTTTTTTGTTTCTAAGAACTAAACCAATATTGCGATAGGCTGGAACTGCAAGCTCTTTTATCACTATTTTATAAGGAACTCGTTTCAATATTAACTGCGGTAGGATACTAATTCCTAATCCCCCTTCCACCATTGACATAATCGCATAGTCATCCCATGTTGTAAAGTGCACTTTAGGTTTTAGATTGCTACGCTCAAAAATCTCATAGACCCCTGATCTTCCTCCTCTTTCCAAAAGCATAAAAGGGTATTCACATAACTGACTTACTTCTATATTTTCACACACTGTTAGGGGATGATTTTCTGGTAAAATAACCAGTAACTTATCTTGCTCCAGAAATATGGTTTCCAGTTCTGAACGGGTTGGTAAGCAAAGAAAACCACAATCCACTCTTCCTTCTAAAATCCATTCTTCAATTTCTGTATAATCGCCCAAAAGTAACTCATAATCAATCCCTGGATAATCCTTCCTAAACTCCTTAATGATGTTTGGTAACCAGTGTGTAGCTACACTAGAAAATGTTCCAATACGGATTAACCCAGACTGCAGCCCATTTAACTCATCTACTTGCCTTTGAAGCTTTTCAAATTCCATATAGACACTCTTTACATGCGGCAAAAGTGCCAGCCCATCTGAAGTGATTTTTACACCTGCTCTACTGCGCTCCATCAGTGACATATTCCATTCTCTTTCAAGGTCATGGATCATTCGGCTGATTCCTGACTGTGAATAATTCAATGCTTCTGCTGCTTTTGTGAAGCTACCATATTCTACTGCCTTTATAAAGGCTAAATACTTTTGTATATTTGAATCCATTGTTCTTATCCCTATTTCCATTCGATTTTCTCATCTTTATCATTACAAATATTCGTTTTTGTAATTCATAAGTCTATGCTACACTCTACCTGTAATGTTTTCAAGAAGAAGTAGTATCGTCATGTCTAATATTGGTAAACTTCAAATATTAAGGTCACTTTATATTTTATTCCAACGTATGGCTAGAGATGATTGTGCTCTAATTAATGAAAAGATAACTTGACTTTATAAAATAATAACTGACAAATACATAGGTAAAACATTCGTAGAAAGGAGCTTATAATGAAAAAAACATATTTGAAGTACTTATTTTCCCTTTTATTATTCGGTTCTAATGGAATTGTTGCAAGCCATATTTTACTAACAAGCTATGAAATTGTATTTTTAAGAACATTGATCGGAAGTTTGCTACTTTTTATCATCTTCACATTGTCCAAAGGTACATTTACCTTCTGGCAGTATAAACGACAATTTTTCTTTCTTACAATCTCAGGAATTGCTACAGGTGCTAGTTGGATCTTTCTTTATGAAGCCTATTCCCAGATTGGTGTGAGTATTGCATCTCTAGCTTATTACTGTGGTCCAGTGATTGTCATGATTCTTTCCCCTCTTGTATTTCAAGAAAAACTTACTCTTCCTAAAATACTTGGTTTTATTTCAGTACTATGTGGGATCTTTCTGGTAAATGGACAAACCGTTCAATCTGAAAACACGAGCTGGGGCTTATTTTGTGGCGGAATGTCTGCTATCATGTATGCTTTTATGGTTATTTTCAATAAAAAAGCATCCTCTATTAAAGGAATGGAGAACTCTATGCTCCAACTTGTAATCAGCTTTCTAACAGTGGCTATTTTTGTTGGTATCAAACAAGGTTATACACTTCAGATTTCTTCTAACAACTGGATTCCTATTTTAGTACTAGGACTCCTCAATACTGGAATAGGATGCTACTTTTACTTTTCTTCCATTGGCTCACTTCCAGTACAGACAGTGGCAATCTGTGGCTATTTGGAACCCCTATCAGCTGTCATTCTTTCTGTAGTTTTCCTACAAGAAGCCATGTCACCGATACAAATGATTGGTGCATTTCTAATTCTTGGTGGAGCTATATTTGGAGAAGCTATAAAATTACAGCCCACTCATACATACCCTAAAAAACGGATGGTATAAAGCCATCCGTTTTTTATCGAATAATTTCATCTACTTCTGCTTGCGTTCGACCTTTCCTAACAACCTTGTTGACAAGAAGTGTATACACCTTAAAAAAGTTCATTTTACATATTTTCTTATAACTCATTAATAAGTTAACTCCTAAACGCTCAATTCTACTTTATTCAATTGATTTAATACCTACTTCTTTAAACTTTTCTAAATAACCTAATACTTCTAATAAAAAAGGTGACTACGAGAAGCATAACTTCGCTCTAATCTCGTAGCCACCATTCGGTAGTTTTATTTATTTAAAAAACCTTACAAGCCTTGTAAACACTAAGATTTATCTTACTCAAACTCTATCGTTGCTGGTGGCTTCCCTGTGCAGTCATACATGACACGGTTAACGCCTTTAACCTCATTTACAATTCTAGTAGTAACTTTTCCAAGTACGTCCCATGGAAGGTCAGCTGATTCTGCTGTCATGAAGTCGCTTGTTGTTACGGCTCTTAGGGCGATTGCGTAATCATATGTTCTTTCGTCGCCCATTACGCCTACTGAGCGCATATTAGTAAGTGCTGCAAAATATTGACCTATTTCTTTGTCAATTCCTGCTTTTGCAATTTCTTCTCTATAAATCCAGTCTGCATCTTGTACGATACGTACTTTTTCTGCTGTTACTTCACCAATAATACGGATTCCAAGACCTGGACCTGGGAATGGTTGTCTAAATACAAGGTATTCTGGAATACCAAGTTCTAAACCTGCCTTACGTACTTCATCTTTAAATAATAGACGAAGTGGTTCAATAATTTCTTTAAAGTCTACGCAATCTGGAAGTCCACCTACATTATGGTGAGATTTGATTACTGCTGATTTACCATGACCACTTTCGATAACATCTGGGTAAATTGTACCTTGTACAAGGTAATCTACAGCCCCAATTTTCTTAGCTTCTTCTTCAAATACACGGATAAATTCTTCACCAATAATTTTTCTTTTAGCTTCTGGCTCTTCTACACCTTTTAGTTTTTCGTAAAATCTTTCTTGTGCATTAATACGGATAAAGTTAAGGTCATAATGTCCCTCTGGACCAAATACTGCTTCAACTTCGTCTCCTTCATTTTTTCTAAGTAAACCATGATCTACAAATACACAAGTAAGTTGTTTACCTATTGCTTTTGATAAAAGTACTGCTGCAACAGAGGAATCCACTCCACCTGAAAGTGCACATAATACTTTTCCATTTCCAACCTTTTCACGAATTTCTTTAACTGTTGTTTCTACGAAAGAATCCATTTTCCAGTCGCCAACACATCCACAAATGTTACGAACGAAGTTAGACAGCATTGTCATCCCTTCTTGTGTGTGCATTACTTCTGGGTGGAATTGTACTGCATAAAGTCCTTTTTCTACGTTCTCCATAGCCGCTACTGGGCAAACTGGAGTGTGTGCTGTAATTGTAAAATCAGCTGGTGCTTTTTCAATATAATCTGTATGGCTCATCCAACAAATTGTTTTTTGTGATACGCCTTCAAATAATTTTGATGTTGTTACAACATCTACTTCTGTTTTACCATATTCACTTACAGGAGCAGTTGCTACTTTTCCTCCAAGAAGGTGGGCTGTAAGTTGTGAACCATAACAAATTCCAAGTACAGGAATTCCTAATTCAAAGATTGCTTTGTCACAAAGTGGTGAGTCTTCTCCATAGACACTATTAGGTCCACCTGTGAAAATAATTCCTTTTGGATTCATTTCTTTAATTTTTTCTAAGCTAATATTGTAAGGGTGTACTTCACAATATACATTACATTCTCTAACACGTCTTGCAATAAGTTGGTTGTACTGTCCGCCAAAGTCAAGTACAATAACTAGTTCATGATTCATGCCTACTTCCTCCTTAATATCTTTCCATTCTATTATCAAGCCTAATCTCTTAAAATACAAGCTTTTCCTTTATAAAATGGGACAGGGGACCTATAGTCCCCTTTCCCTTTATCTTAACTATCTAATATTTAAAAGTCTACACTATAGTTTGGTGCTTCTTTAGTAATTTGAATATCATGAGGATGGCTTTCTTTAAGACCAGCACTTGTAATCTTAACAAAAGTAGCCTTCTCTTTTAGTTCTTCAATTGAATGTGCTCCTGCATAACCCATACCTGCACGAAGTCCACCTACCATTTGGTAAACTGTATCTGCAACAAGTCCTTTGTATGCTACACGTCCTTCAATACCTTCTGGTACTAATTTTTTACCATCTTCTTGGAAGTAGCGGTCTTTGCTTCCTTTTTCCATAGCTGCAATAGAACCCATTCCTCTATAGACTTTGTATTTTCTTCCTTGATATAGTTCAACTGCTCCTGGGCTTTCCTCACAACCAGCAAGCATTGAACCCATCATACATACACTCGCTCCCATTCCGATTGCTTTTACAATATCTCCAGAGTATTTAATTCCACCATCTGCAATAACTGGAATACCATATGGCTTAGCTGCCTCGGCACATTCTTCAATAGCTGTTACTTGTGGTACCCCTACCCCAGCTACAACACGTGTTGTACAAATTGATCCAGGTCCAATACCTACTTTAACACAATCAGCTCCTGCTTTAATTAAAGCGACTGTAGCTTCTGCTGTTGCTACGTTACCTGCAATAACTTGAAGTTCTGGATATTTTGCCTTTACTTTTTTCACTGCATCTAACACGCCTTGAGAATGTCCATGAGCTGTATCAATTGTGATGACATCAACTTTTGCTGCTACAAGTGCATCAACACGATCTAAAATATCCATTGTAACTCCTACTGCTGCTCCTGCTAAAAGACGACCTTGTTCATCTTTTGCAGCATTAGGATACATAATTGTTTTTTCAATATCTTTAATAGTAATAAGCCCTTTTAAATTACCCTCCTTATCTACAAGTGGTAATTTTTCAATACGATGCTCAGCAAGTATCTTCTTAGCTTCTGCAAGTGTTGTTCCTTCAGGAGCTGTAATAAGATTTTCACTTGTCATGATTTCTTTAATTGGACGGTTAAAGTCTTTTTCAAAACGGAGGTCACGGTTTGTTAAAATTCCTACTAATTTTGTACCTTCTGTAATAGGTACCCCTGAAATACGGTATTTAGCCATTAATTCATTTGCTTCATATACATAGTGATGTGGAGATAAAGAAAATGGATCTGTAATGACACCATTTTCCGAACGTTTAACTTTATCTACCTCTTCAGCTTGTTCAGCAATAGACATATTTTTGTGGATAATTCCGATACCACCTTGACGTGCAATTGCAACTGCCATTCTAGCTTCTGTTACAGTATCCATACCTGCACTAATAAGTGGCACATTGAGCTTAATTTTCTTAGTAAGCTGAGTACTTAAGTCTACCTCTTTAGGCAATACATTTGAATAATTTGGAACTAATAAAATATCATCAAAGGTAATTCCTTCTTTTATAATTTTTGACATAGTGAGCCTCCTGTAGTTATGGTATTATTCTAATCTTTTCAATAAAATAGTCGAACGTTAAAACAATATTGATATATTTTGTCCACTTTATCATATTAACTCACCCCTTGTCAAGCTATGATTTTCAAGATTTTCTCCCTTACTATTCTAAGTCATTCTATCCTTCTATTTTTATATTATCTTTTGCTTATTTTTCTTTGCTCTATCTTTATTCTTTAATAAGATTTGTCTTACACAAAAATATTTCTTTTCTGTAATATGCATTTTTAATACAAAGAATTTTCATTTAATCTTTTTATTTTTCCATTTAATCTATTGTAAGTTATTTATTTCATAACCCATTGTTTTATACCAATAAAAAAGGAGAGTCTACTGAGCTCTCCTTTATCTATTCTTATTATCTCTTTACTAAAATTTCTTCTTAAATACTTTATTAGGTGCTTGTCTATATAAATCCTCTAAAAGCGCCTCATTAGGTGTAATAAGCACTTTACATGCACCATATTTTTCTGATTGTGTAATAATTGCATAAGTATTTGCTTCATTGGTATTATCACTTGCATTAATGACTTTAAAATTTCCTCTATTTAACTCACTTGCATGCTGATCATCTTTAATACTTGCCATCACATCAATTTTCTTCATATCAAAAGTAATCACTCTTTTACGTGATGCTCTATTATATACAACATCAATATCTAACTCATTATTAGTTAGTATGTATTCATACTCACGGTTTAATTTATTGAATAAGTAGACGCTTCCAAAAAGAACACCTACAGTTAAGATGGGTCCAATAAAATTTCCCCCCACTAAAAATAAAGTTCCAGAAAGTACTACTGCCCCTACCACTAAACCAATTTGCATTGCTAAATCCATTGAAGATTTTTTCTGTTTAATTAGATATTCCTTAAAAACCTCTGACATGCTCAACAACCCTTTCTTTATCCTCACGAGTAGTATATAATAAAAATACTATAAAATCTTAGTTTTTTCAAGTTTTCTAATATATTTCACAGTATTTTTCTAAATAAAGTAATAATTATGTAACTTGCTTTCATAATTATTATATGATATTAATATATAAAAAATATAAATTTTACAGATTAAGGAGTGAATTTAATATTGGATTTTTTATTTGCAGTTAAAGCGATCATCTTAGGAATTGTAGAAGGGCTTACTGAGTTTCTTCCCGTTTCATCTACTGGGCATTTAATTATTTTTAGTAATCTCTTGTATTTTTCTGATAACACAGAATTTGTTAATATGTTTACTATGGTCATTCAACTTGGTGCCATCTTAGCTGTAGTTGTTTTATACTGGCGTAAAATTTGGGGAAGCGTTATAAATCTTCTTCCTACCAAAGAGCGTCCTTTACAGCAAAGTGGTTTATACTTCTGGCTTATGATTCTTATTTCTTGTATACCTGCTGCAGCTATAGGTATTCCTTTTGATGACTTAATTGAAGCCAAGCTTTTTAACCCTGTAGTCGTTGCTTGTGCTCTCTTTATAGGTGGACTATGGATGATGTATGCAGAAAGTAAGTTTAGAGTTCATCATATGACTACTCTTGACCAAACTCATATTACACCTAAAATGGCGATAATCGTTGGTCTTTTCCAAGTACTTTCTATTATTCCTGGTATGTCACGCTCAGCCTCTACTATAATTGGTAGTTGGGTAGCAGGCTTTTCAACTGTTGCAGGTGCAGAATACTCTTTCTTCCTTGCTATTCCTGTTATGTTTGGCCAAGCTTTACTTAACCTATTAGGTGCTAGAGGTAATCTACTACCAACAGAATGGTTTGCTTTAGGTATTGGATTTGTAGTTTCTTTCCTAGTTGCCTTAGCTGTTATTGGCTCATTTATTGCTTATTTACAAAAGAAACCAATGAAAGTTTTTGCGATTTATCGAATTATTTTCGCCTTTGTTGTACTAGCTTGTGGTATGTTTGGGCTCTTTTAATTTCTAATCCTTTATATTTCTATTAAAATAGGCTCTAGGCAATATGATGTTATTACCTAGAGTTTATTTATTTATCATACTTTAAATTGTGAAATACTATCATCTAATAACTTTGCTTGTTCATAAAGTAACTCAACCATAACCTTAAATTCATCTGAAGTTGCTGCTTGCTCCTGCATAATAGCTAGCAAATTCATGGTATGAGAATCAATGAGTTCTGATACTTTTTCTATATCATGAATACTTTCTTTCATAGCAGAAACCTTAACGACTGCTTCTTCCATTTCTTTATGCATATCATTAATTTGTTCACTTAAATTCTGGTTCTCATGATTAATCGTCATCAAAAGTTCTTTATTATTAAATGTAACATTGAGTCCCCCACCAATTAATTTCGTACTTTCACAAACTTCTGTAGATATAAAACTGATCTGACTATTGATAACTTGAATCACTTCCTCTATCTCACTCATTGCGATATTCGACTCTCTAAGTAACTTTCTTACATTTGCTACAATTGATTTTGTTTCTTCTTCCTCCTTACCAAGGCTATTATCTTCTATCTTTAAACCTAATAAAGTCGCTTGTTCAGAAATTTTTAGAATAGATACAATCATATCGTTCATCTTATTCATATAATGACCTAATTGACTCATTGCCTGATCAGCTAAACCTAACCTGTTTTCTATTCTTATTATCTTCTGTTCTGTTTCCTCCATGATTTTAAATCCTTGAATTGTGGCATCATAGATTTTAGAGGCACCTTCTTGATTAGTCTCTACATTTTGATAAATATTTTGGATTTTTTGTTGTAGTTTTTCTAAATCCACCCCTATTTTTCTACTCTCGCTTAATTGTTTTTTTGTTGTATCCAATATTTTATTAGTGGATACAGCTAACTCATCATAGACTTCTGTAGCATCTTTTGAGCTTACTAAAATACTTTTAGTTGCTAGCATAACCTTTTTAGAAGCTTGCTTAATCTTCTCCAAAATACACCGTATATTACACACTGTTTCATTTAATGCATAATTAATCTTTCCAGTCTCTCTATAATTTCCTAATGATAATTTAAGAGTTAAGTCTCCTTGGGCAATTGTTTCAATAGATGATACTAATTGCTCTATGGGTCTAAATAGTTTCTTTATTATAAAATAATTTATAACTAGTATAAAACCACTTAATAAAATAATCACATATAAAATATTTATTGCTATTTCTTTTGTCCTTGCTAGTACTCTTGCATCTTCATAGTCATATTCTATAATCCCAACTACTTTATTTTGACTATTAAATAATGGAGAAAAAGCTGATATATAATACTTATTTAACTCCTTTACATAGTATGGTTTAGAGTAATAACTTTTCCCCCTTTCTAATGCATGCGCAGCTTCTTCTGCAAAATCTAATTTTTGTTGCTTATGTCCTATACTAACTGTTCCACTTCCATCAATTACATACGTATAGTAGTCTTCATCTTGATCCACAATGGTATAGATTTTTCCTTCTCTAATCTTTGTATTTAGCTCTTTTAGTAAAGATAGGCCTTCTTCATAATATTTGTCTTCGGCATCTAAAGATAGACTCAATCTTTCAAACTCATCCCCATCTATTAGCATCGCTGCTGATTTTGCAATAGCTAATGTCTGTTGTTGTAATAAACGAGTTGTTTCATTCTTTAAGTTCTGGTAAAATGTTAAGCCTACTACAATAAGTGCTATTATTGTTATGCATGAAGTGATTAATAACAACTTACCTTTAAGCGAAAATTCACTAACATTCTTTATATCATTTCTCATGTCCCATATCCTATCTTTATATACTTTCATGTACCCTTATATTAAACTATCTATTTTTTTTAGTCAATTTTAAATTATCATTAATAGTTACTCTTGTACATTCTTTCTACTTTTCTAATTATGTTCTTATTAATATGTTACAAGCACACTTTCCAAGTATGGACATTTTCATATACTTAATCTCTCCATAATTCATTGTAATACTGAATTGATGCATTCGAAAAAACCATTTGTAACTTTTATCTCATATGTTTACTCAATACATGATATAGCATATATTGTAATATTATGGCATGTTTTGGTATATTCTGTTATAATACTTTATGTATATTTTATACAACATGCATTTTAAGGAGGATATATGAAAAAACTATTAACATCTGGGTTACTTATCTCAGTACTACTTTCTACTTCACTTATTGCTTCTGGTTGCTCAACACCAACAACTCATACGAGCCAATCAGCAAGTAGTTTCAGTAACGAAATACAGACAATGCATTCACTTGGTCTTATTTTAAGTGAAGGAGAAGAGCTTACAACAGACTATGTCAATGAGGTTGCTACGAAAAAGCAACTCCAAAACATCTTACTTCGCCTCAGTCTCCCTGAGTCAGAACGTTTAACAGCTATTTTAAATAGCTTAGACCAAGATGAATCCATCACTGCATCAGAATTTTACAGCATCTTTTTAGAACTTCTAGGTTATACACCTGATGTAGATTTTACATCTTCAAATGTTCTAGATTTTGCCCTCTCTATTGGTTTAGAACCTAAGTCTTCTTCTACTTTTAACAATGATGATTTAGCTAAGGCGCTCAATGATTGTTTAAAATCAAAAACAAAATCTGGTCGTGAGTTTTTTGAAGTCCTCATCGAAAATGGCTTTTTAACATCTTATAATGATAACAAAGCTGTTCCAGAGCCACTTGTGTTTGATGGTAAAACTCAACCTATCTTTAATCATGATGAAGCGATTTATGAAATTGTATATGTTGAATCACCTCAAGATACTGACTTAGATGGTAAACGTGATTTAATTGAGGTTTGGGTTAAACGTCCTAAAGAAACAGAAGCTGGAATGAAAGTCCCTGTTATCTTTGAGGTGAGTCCATATCTTCAAGGAACCAATGATGATCTTTATTTGCTTCATAATGTAGATGAAGATTTAACAGTAGGTGAAGCAACTTCTACAACTCTTGAAGATGTCACTTATGTTCCTGAGGAACGTATTGTTCCTGAAGCACGTGAAGTAAAAGGTAAAGCAGACAATGCGAAAGTTGAACCTTTTGACTTTGGAGATGACTGGTATAATTACTTCTTTGCCCGTGGTTATGCAATTGTTTTCTCGGGTGGTATTGGTACATATAATTCTGAAGGTTTAACAAGCACTGGATCCGAAGAAGAAATTATTTCTACTGTGTCTGTTATCGACTGGCTCAATGGCCGTACAAAAGCATTTACAAATAAAACAGATCAAATTGAAGTGACTGCTGACTGGTCTACTGGTAATGTAGGTATGTCTGGCCGTTCTTATCGTGGAACGCTTCCTATTGGTACAGCTGCAACTGGTGTAGAAGGTCTTAAAACAATTGTTCCTGTAGCTGCTATTAGTAACTGGTATGATTACTTTAGAGCAAACGGTCTTAACTTAGCTGGTGAAGGTTGGCAAGGTGATGATGCGGACTTATTAGCGATCTACTGCTTAAGCCGTATGTTTGATGAAGCGGATTATGCTAATATTAAAGATCTCTTTGCAGAAACTATGGATGAAATGCGTATACAACAAGATCGCGAATCTGGTGATTATAATGTATTCTGGGATGAACGTAACTATCTAAACAATGTAGATAAAATGACTGCTAGTGTATTTATTGTACATGGTTTAAGTGACTGGAACGTTAAACCAAAACAATTTGATAAACTTTGGGAAAAACTTCAAGAACATAATGTCCCAAGTAAAATGGTTGTTCATCAAGGTGAGCATATTAGTATTGGTAACTTAAACGGTATTGACTTTAATGATATGATGAACAGATGGTTTGATTACTGGCTCTATGAAATTGATAACAATGTCATGGAAACTATTCCAACAGCTACTATTCAAAATAATGTAACTATGGAATTTGAAGGCTTTGATACTTGGCCAGTTGTTTCTGAACCTGTTAAATTCTCTTTAGATTCTACGAATCATGCATTGAGCTTTAATACACCATCTACAGATGCCGTTGAAACTTTCACTGATGATTTATCTTTATCTGGTTATGATCGTGAAGCACAAAATAGTGCTGATTGGCTGGATGCTATTGCTGGTACTCCAGAAGAAACAAGAGCTGATCGATTAGCTTATGTAAGTGAACCTTTAACAGAAGACTTACGCATTAGCGGAACAAGTAAAGTATCTATTACAGCAAGCTTAGATCAACCTACTGGTATTTTAAGTGCAATGCTTGTAGACTATGGTACTGAATATCGTGCGACAATTGACACAGAAGTTGTTGTCCCTAATGGAATCATCTATGGTGGTAACGCTGGTTCTGATGATATTGTTGACTTTATTATAAGTGATACACCTAGTGATTACAAAGTTATTACTAGAGGTTGGATGGATGCACAAAACCGTGTTGCAAACTATCGCGTGGATCCAATTACACCTGGTACTGAATATACCTTTACTTTTGAAATGGAACCAATGGATTACACTTTAAAAGCAGGACACCAATTAGGGCTTATCATCTATTCAACAGATGCTCAATTCTCAATGCGTCCTCTTACTATTACAAACTTTAATGTGAATACTGCTCAAACAACTGTAGAAATCCCTATTGTGAATGGCCGTGTTAATTGGTAGTTCATTAGAAAAATAAAGAAAAGGAAGCTGATGATCAGCTTCCTTTTCTTTATTTTCTTGTTTTGAATTTAGAAACACTTCTTGTTAATTCTTGTGCTTCTTTTTTAAGTCCTTGTGCAATACTATTAAATTCTTCAGATGTTGCCATTTGTTCCTCTGTAATAGCAACTAAATTTGTTATACTTGCATCAATTGAAATAGATACTTCTTCCATCTTGTTCATATTATTATCAATATTATACACATTTTCTGTAATTTTTAAGACAGCATGCTCAATATTTGTAACCTGTTCTTCTAATTGTTTATTTGCATCTTTAATGAGTTCAAATGTCTTACCTGCTTGCTGTGTATATTCCTTACCACTTTCTGACATATCTACGCTCATTTTAATAGCTTCTAAGACGTCTTTCACTTGTCCACTAATAGATTCTATAATCGATGCAATTTCACTGGTTGCATTATTAGATTCAATAGCTAATTTTCCTACTTCACCTGCCACTACAGCAAATCCCTTACCATTTTCACCAGCTCTTGCTGCTTCTATCGAAGCATTTAATGCCAATAAATTAGTTTGATCTGCAATTCCTGATATGGTAGTAATAATACCTTGAATCTTACTCATATGTTGTGCAAAAACATTAATCACATTATGAGCTTGCTCGATACTATTCCCAATATTATCCATCTGTTTTTGAGTTTCTTTAATAACTTGTGTCCCTTTTTGTGTATTTTCATAAGTTTTATTTGCTACATGACTTGCTTCGGTAACTTCTTCACTAATATGTCTTGCATCAATCCCTAATTGTTCTATTACGTTTTTAGCTTCACCTTTTTCCATGCTTTGTTCTTGAACAACCTTAGATATGCTATTAGAAATATCATTCATAGAATTCGCTAAATCCTGACAAGATATGGTCATATCATTTGAAGAAACCACTATATTTTCTGCTGTTCCTGTTACTCGTAATGAGGATTCTTCAATAGCTTGTATCATATGTCTAATACTTGAAACTGTTTCCTCTAATGCTCTACTCATTCTTCCAATTTCATCTCGACGATTTGTATTAATATCTACCGTTAAATCACCGTTTGCAACAGTATGCATAATATCTACTAACTTATCCATAGGTCTAAACATTATACCTAAATACACTATATTAATTAGAGAAGCAATAACGCCCAAAATAACTGAACAATAAACAATTACCTTATTAATGCTATTTAATTGCTCAGATAATTCTCTACCTTCATAGTCATATTCAATAACCCCAATTACTTTATTAGCTTCATTAATAATTGGTACAAAGGCAGAAATATAATATTTATCTGAGCTTTCAACATAGTATAGCTCACTTGTCAATGGTACACCTTGCTCTAGTACTGATCTTACTTCATCTGAAAAATCTACTTTTTGTTGTTTCATTCCAATTTCTACTGAACCACTACCATCTACAACATAAGTATATTCTGCTTGGTCTTTATCTACAAAAGTATAAAGCAGTCCTTCACCAAGCGCTTCATTAATTTTCTTTAATTTATTTAATAAAGTTGTATAGTATGGATCTTCTGGATTTAATGTTTCAGATAATCTTTCAAACTCACTTACTTCAATTACTTCCAGAGTAGTTTTTGCAATACTTAATGCTTGGTTCTTTAATAATGTTGCTGTTTGCTTATATGTATTTTTGTAAAAGATATTTCCAATTATTACAATAGAAGCTATAAGGATTAAAGAAGTCATTATTAGTATTTTGGCTTTTAAGCTTATCCCTCTTTTATCTAATATTTTCTCTTCCATTTTACTTTCTTACTCCCTTTCTACTAAATATTTTATCTCTTATTAATAATAACCACTTATTAATAAGAATCTCTTATTAATAATAACTGTTATAATGATTACTCGTCAATTAGTAAATAGGTAAATATTGACATATACAAATCCTTCTTTATATTTCTTACCAAATAAAAAGGCTTCTCCTTAGATTATTATCTAGGAAAAGCCTTTTTCTATAACATGAAGAATCATGTATTTGATATAAAATTACATCATTCCCATGCCGCCCATACCGCCCATGCCACCTGCTGGCATAGCTGGTTCATCTTTCTTAATATCTGCTACGATACATTCTGTTGTTAAGAATGTAGAAGCAACAGATGTTGCATTTTGAAGTGCACTTCTTGTTACTTTAGTTGGGTCAATGATTCCACCTTCAATCATATCTACATACTCTTCTGTAAGTGCATTGAACCCCTTACCTTTTTCAAGTTCATTTACCTTGTTAATAACAACTGCTGCTTCAAGCCCTGCATTGGCTACGATTTGACGAAGAGGCGCTTCAAGGGCTGAAAGAATAATTCTAACACCTGTTTTTTCATCCCCAGAAGTTGTATCTAATAATTTAGCTACATCTTTAGCTACGTGGATATATGTGCTTCCACCACCACCAATGATTCCTTCTTCTACAGCTGCACGTGTTGCTGCAAGTGCATCTTCAATACGAAGTTTTTTCTCTTTCATTTCTGTTTCTGTAGCTGCTCCAACTTTAATAACTGCTACTCCACCAGCGAGCTTCGCAACTCTTTCTTGCATTTTTTCTTTATCGAAATCTGATGTAGATTGTTCAATTTGGTTACGGATTAATGACACTCTTTCTTTAATTGCATCTTTATCTCCAGCACCATCTACAATTACTGTATTTTCTTTTGTTACTTTAATGCTTGATGCACGACCTAACATGTCAAGTGTAGCATCTTTAAGTTCAAGACCTATTTCTTCTGAGATTACTGTTCCTCCTGTAAGGATTGCAATATCTTGAAGCATATCTTTTCTTCTATCACCAAAACCTGGAGCTTTAACAGCTACACAGTTAAATGTTCCTCGAAGTTTATTTAATACTAATGTAGTAAGTGCTTCTCCCTCAACATCTTCTGCAATGATAAGAAGTTTAGCTCCTGTTTGAACAATTTGTTCAAGTACAGGTAAGATTTCTTGGATATTAGAAATCTTTTTATCTGTAATTAAGATATATGGATTATCAAAGACAGCTTCCATCTTCTCTGTATCTGTTACCATGTAAGCTGATAAGTATCCTCTATCAAATTGCATTCCTTCTACTACATCTAGTTCTGTAGCCATTGTTTTAGATTCTTCTACTGTAATCACACCATCATTAGATACTTTTTCCATAGCATCAGCAATTAAGTTACCTACTTCATCATCCCCTGCTGAAATAGCTGCAACTCGTGCAATATGATTTTTGCTGTTTACAGTTTGGCTCATGGCTTTAATAGACTCTACAGCTGCTTCTGTAGCTGCTTTCATACCACGACGAACAATGATTGGATTAGCACCAGCTGCAATGTTTTTAAGCCCTTCTGTAATCATTGCTTGAGCAAGTACTGTAGCTGTTGTTGTTCCATCTCCTGCTACATCATTTGTTTTAGTAGCAACTTCTTTTACAAGTTGAGCCCCAATGTTTTCAAATGGATCTTCTAATTCAATTTCTTTTGCAATAGATACACCATCATTTGTAATAAGTGGTGTTCCAAAAGATTTATCTAATACAACATTACGACCTTTTGGTCCTAATGTTACTTTAACTGCATTTGCTAATTGATCAACTCCTGATTGAAGTGATTGTCTTGCTTCTAAACCAAAACGAATTTGTTTTGCCATTTTAATAGCCTCCCTATTTTATAATCTCTCTTTATTTATTCAACAATTGCTAAAATGTCACTTTGTTTCACGATAACGTATTCTTCTTTGTTAAGTGTTACTTCTGTTCCTGCATATTTTGAACAGATTACTTTGTCACCAACTTTTACTTGCATTTCTACTTTTTCACCATCTACAACGCCACCTGGCCCTACAGCAACGACTTCTGCTTCTTGTGGTTTTTCTTTAGCTGTACCTGCTAAGATGATTCCTGATTGAGTTTTTTCCTCTGCTTCAAGATGTTTAAGTACGACTCTATCGCCTAATGGTTTTAAGTTCATAATAATAACCTCCCTATATGAGTATATTTAATCTTCTAGTTATTAGCACTCACCTATACCGAGTGCTAATTGATATTTATAATATTATGGTATTCATTGTATTAATGCAAATTTAATTTTTTACTCATTTAGTCAATTTTAATCTTATAAAATCCATTTTCTCTTATTTTCTTTTGTTTTTAATATATTTCTTTAGATTACTCTTTATTTCTTTCTATTTTATTTCAGATATAAATAACCTATTTGAACAGAGCATTTTCCCTTCCATAATAAAAAAGATACTGTTGTGCATAACCTGAGAGTTCTCCAAAATATGACTTAGCAAATGCTTGAATTTCTTCAGGTTTGACAGTTTTCCCGTCAAAATAAATGCCTTCCATAACGCGTTTAATCCAAACATCTGTTGGAAAAACCTCTGCTTTTCCATAGGCAAAGAGTAAAATGCAATCTGCTATCTTAGGTCCTACTCCTTTAATGGTCATTAAAGTAGCTCTTGCTTCCTCTGCAGGCATAATAAATAGGTCGTTAAGAATGACTTCACCATTTAATATTTTACGGCAAGCATCCATTATATAAGGTGCTCTAAAACCTACCTTGCATGCTCTTAATTCATCCTCTGTTGCCTTTGATAATTCTTTAGGGGTAGGAAATGAATAATAATGCTGATCCATTTCATTAATCTGCTCTAGAGGAAAACCAAACTTCTCACTCACATTTCTAATACATTCCTTGATATGGGGAATTGCCTTATTCTGAGAAATGATAAAGGAGATGAGCATTTCCCATGGATCTTGCCGTAGAATTCGAATCCCTTTACCAAACTCTACAGCTTTTTGCATATATTCGTCTTTCTGTGCAAGAGTCTTAGCAATTTGCCCATAATCTGTATCTATATCAAAATAAGGATACCAAATTTCATCTACTTCGCTTACATTGGTATTATAAATGATGGCACTACTTGATTCTTCTTGCTGAGTGATTTTAATAAGTTTTTGCTTAGCATTCAAAAGGTAGCTATGATCAGAAATCTTCTCAAATCGAAATACCTGTCCACTTTCTAAAATCTGTGTGATATTAAAATGATCCAAATGGTCTAGCATTACTATGTTCCTCATGCTCCACACCCTTTTCTTATTCATTCTTTTTTATTATAACCATTTTTCTAATAAATATCCCCATACTTTGTCATATATTTCTATACTTATCTACAATTTTACCTTATTTTATCACATTACCCCCATACCTACATCCTTAAATTTATGATATTCTATAATTAACTATCCTTTTAAGGAAGATCGAAAGGAGACAATAATGAAAGATACTATTTATACCATTCCTCTTACTGATGCTTTTAAAGCTGACGATGAATGTCCTTTTTGTTTTATTAAACGAAAGCTTGAACAAGATGCCATTTCATTTATTTTAGGTTGTGCTTACATGGAAGACGATATTCGGCTAGTTACAGATCGAACTGGTTTCTGTGGGGAACACTTTAAGAAAATGTATGACTATGGTAACCGTCTTGGTAACGCTCTTATGCTTCATACCCACTATATTGCTCTGCAAAAAGAATTAGCTGCCAAAATCGAAGCCTTCTCCCCTACTAAAGCCAATATGTTTGCTAAACTAAAAAAAACGAAATCTACTAATGACCTGTCTAGCAATATCATTAGTCAATGGGCTAAGGAAAAAACTCATTCTTGTTATGTATGTGACTCTCTTAATCAAAACTTCATTCGATATATGAGTACTTTCTTCTATTTAATAGAAACAAGTGAAGATTTTAAAACTCTATTTAAAGCTTCTAAAGGTTTCTGTTTACCACATTTTGGTGATATTATGGCCCTTGCTGATGTCAAACTTAATGATAAATATAAGAAGGAGTTTTACTCTATTCTTTTCAATCAAATGCAAAGCAATTTTAAGCGTATTGAAGAAGACCTTTCTTGGTTTATTGATAAATTTGATTATCGCAATAAAGATGCTGATTGGAAAACCTCTAAGGATGCTATTCCTAGGGGGATGCAAAAACTTAGTAGTGTTTATGTACAAGATGCACCTTTTAAAGAAAAATAAATTATAAGATACACACCCAGCCTTATTTAAATGAATATTAATACAATAAAGAGCAGGATATCTCTCGTCATATCCTGCCCTTTATTTGGGATACCCTAACTATTGAAAGAAAACCTAAATCCTTATCATAAAGAAAAAGCTAAGATGAATCTATTATCATCTTAGCTTTTTCCTATCCAATATGTAAAACGTGCACAGAAGGATTCGAACCCTCGGCCTTCTGATCCGTAGTCAGACGCTCTATCCAGCTGAGCTATGCGC
>JARKVN010000115.1 GCA_029851645.1 Cellulosilyticum sp.
AATACCTTTTTCTTCAACCTCTTCTTTACTAGAGTATTTTTTATAAGCTACAATTAGTTTTCCAAATTGTGTTCCCCAGTCTCCAAGATGATTAACACCTACACAGTTATATCCTAATGCTTCAAAAATTTTATATAAACTGTTTCCAATAACAGTTGAACGTAAGTGCCCTACATGGAATGGTTTTGCAATATTAGGTGATGAGTAATCAATTACTATATTGCCTTTATCCTTAGTTGTTAATAGTCCGTAATTCTCTTTTTCCCTTAGTACCTGTTCTAAAACTTCTTTAACGTAAATTCCTTTATTTAAGAAAAAGTTAATATAGGCATTAACATTTTCTGCTTTTTCAATGAAATCTACTTTATCTAATGCTCCTGCAATCTCAGCTGCAATCATTGGTGGTGCTTTTCTTAAAACTTTTGCTAATTTAAAACATGGAAAAGCATAGTCTCCCATTAATACATTTGACGGAACTTCTAACATACCATAAATTTCTTCAATAGATAAATCACTTACTTTACTATTTAAAAGCTTGGCTATTTCTAATTTAAAATCTTTCATTTTATCTTCTCCTTCGGACACATATATTACTATATTTTATCGAAATATCCTTATTATATCAAGTTTAATCTTCTAATAGAGCGTGTGTTTCTCTATACATCATACAACTCTTCTATTTATATAGAATTGCCATTTTTTCTAGATTCTAAGTCCTAAACCTATATTTTTTACAATAAATAAAATCAGTTCAACATACCAATGGACATTAAACTGATTTCTGACTTAGCCTCTATGCTCTATTTATTTGTTAGTTGGTATCTTAATTCGAATCTCATAGCTATCTGCATGTTCTTTCATCGTATACTTTGCATCAATTCCTGCTTTTTGAATTAAATTAACAGCTTCTGTAATTGTATTCGTCACAAGTCTCATATCTCTAATATAAGTTTTTACTTTCTGATTAGCTTTGTGCTTGATTATATCCTCTTTTGTAATATCAACTAACATTTGCTCAATAATTTGTTCTGTTCTCTTAACATTAAGTTCTTGCTTAATGACCTTCTCTAAAGCTTTTATCTGATATGCTTCACTTGGTAATTTTAATAATGCCCTTGCATGGCGTTCTGTTAAATTATTTTCTACTAATAATTTTTGCACTTTTGGTGATAACTTAAGAACTCTTAACTTATTTGCAATGGTAGATTGACTTTTTCCTAATGTATTTGCTAGCTCTTGTTGAGTATAACCATGGTCTTGCATAATGTTGTAATATGCTTGACTCTCTTCTAAGAAATTAAGGTTTTGTCTCTGTAAATTTTCAATTAAGGCAAGTACTGCACTATCTTTAGTTGTTACTTCTATAATGATTGCTGGAATTGTTTTTAATCCAGCTAATTTTGATGCTTTTAATCGACGTTCCCCAGCAACTAATTCATAGAAGTTGCCTATCATTCTTACAGTAATAGGTTGCATTAATCCATGTTCCAAAATAGAATTTGCAAGTTCTTGTAGTGCTGCGTCAGAAAATACCTTTCTAGGTTGATAAGGATTGGGCCTAACCAGTTCTACTGCAATATTTTCTATTTTTAAATCTTTTTGCATCTATATATGCTCCCCTCTAAATAAACGAATTTTACTGATTTATAGTATAGCATATTTTTCCTTTAAAATCTATGAAATTAGACATGAAGGCCCTTCGATCTCTTTTTAATTACATCTTTTATTTTTATCCTTAATCATAGAGTTTATTTATTTATCCACAGTTCTTTTGAATTAATAAATCCTTCATAGTTATTGTGGATAATTTCATTCTTCTCTTTGCTTTACATTTATCCACAACCTTTCTTGCAAATTTACTTTTCCACAATTACTTAACTACTTTGCCAAAAACCTTCTCTAAAATGTATATCTTACTTCATGCTTAACACTTTTTATTTTTTAGAAAAAAACTGGCTTATAAGATTAAATCTCATAAGCCAGTTTTCCACAACTTCTTATATCATGCCTAATGGTGATTTAGTAGGTTCACCTGCTTTTCTTGGATACTTAATTGCTGTAGGTTTTACCTTTTTAATTTTAGCAATTTTATGATTAAGGTCTGTAAATGGCACACCTGTGTGTACTACTTCTTCTAATGCCCCTCCTAAAATTTGAATAGCCTTTTTACCTTGTTCTAGTTCTTCATCTAGTTTCTGTCCTTTTAGTGCAATTAAATATCCACCTACGTTGACAAAAGGTAACGTATATTCACTTAAAACTGCAAGATTAGCTACTGCTCTAGATGCACAAATATCAAATCCTTCGCGATATTGCTTGTTCTTACCTAAATCTTCTGCTCTAGAGTGTACACATTCAATATCAGTTAACCTAAGTTCATTAATAACTGTCTCTAGAAAAGTTAATCTTTTCTTTAAGGCATCCACTAATGTAATCTTTAAATGAGGAAAAGCAATTTTTATAACGAGCCCTGGAAACCCTGCCCCTGTTCCAATATCAATCACTGTTTTTTGTTCATTCATTTTAAGTGCTTTATTAATGGTCATACAATCTAAAAAGTGTTTTGTTATCACTTCATGATCTTCTGTAATAGCAGTTAAATTCATTTTTTGATTCCACTCTTGTAAGAGATTTTTATAAGTCATAAACTGCTCTATTTGTTTTTCAGAAAGTTCAATTCCTAATTCCTTAGCACCATTTGCTAATAACTCTCTCATTTATATTCCTCTTTCTCTTAATGCTTTTCTTCAATTCCTATTCTTCATTTTTTAGATTCATACTCCTATTTCGTTGTTCTAAATAAACAAGTAACATAGAAATATCTGCTGGAGAAACACCGGAAATACGTGATGCTTGTCCAATAGAAATCGGCCTTATCTGTTCAAGTTTTTGTTTAGCCTCAAGTCTTAGGCTGGATACTTCATCATAATTAATATCTTCTGGAATTAAACGTTTTTCTAATCGTTTAAATTGGTCAACTTGTTGCATTTGCCTTTTGATATATCCTTCATAACGAAGTTCAATCATTACTTGCTCTACAACTTCTTTAGGAAGCTTTGGTCTATCTTTATCTACTGTAATAAAATCATTATATTCCATCTCTGGTCTTTTAAGGAGCTCCGCTAAAGCAATTCCTGATTTAAGTAGGGTACTTCCTTTACGCTCAAGTATTTCTTGAACTTCAGGGCTTGTTCCTACATAAACATGTCTAAGTCTTTCCATCTCTGCTTTAATAGCTTCACGTTTTTTAACAAATTTTTGATAACGTTCTTCTGTTACAAGCCCTACTTGATATCCCTTATCTGTCAAACGAAGATCTGCATTATCTTGACGAAGTAATAAACGATACTCCGCACGAGAAGTCATCATACGATAAGGTTCTCTCGTTCCTTTGGTTACTAAGTCATCAATTAATACACCTATATAACCTTCCGAACGATCTACAATCATTGGCTCACGTTGCTCTATCTTTAGAGCTGCATTAATCCCTGCAATAAGTCCTTGTGCTGCTGCTTCTTCATAACCCGAACTTCCATTCATCTGTCCTGCACTAAAGAATCCTTCAATATTTTTCATTTCAAGAGAATGTTTAAGTTGAAGTGGATTAATACAATCGTATTCAATTGCATATCCTGTTCTCATCACTTCAACCTCTTCAAGTCCTGGAAGTGTACGAAGCATGGCAAGTTGTACTTCTTCTGGTAAAGAAGAACTCATTCCTTGAACATACATTTCTGTTGTATTCTCGCCCTCTGGTTCAATAAATACTTGATGCCTTTCTTTATCTGCAAAACGAACTACCTTATCCTCAATAGATGGGCAATATCTTGGGCCTGTTCCTTCAATAACCCCTGAATACATAGGTGAGCGATGTAAATTATCTCTAATAATTTGATGTGTTTTTTCATTTGTATAAGTTAAGTAACAAGGAAATTGCTCTCTTTTTATATCGTCCTCTTTATTATCAAAAGAAAATGGAACAATATTTTCATCTCCATATTGTGGTTCCATCTTAGAAAAGTCAATGGTTCTAGCATCTACACGTGCTGGTGTCCCCGTCTTAAATCTTCTTAGTTCAATTCCTAACGCTCTAAGTGCCTCACTGAGTGTGTTAGATGTTTTTAACCCATTTGGTCCTGTGTGCTCAATACACTCTCCTGTAAGACATCTAGAACGAATATAAGTCCCACCAGCTAATACAACTGCCTTACACTCATAAACTGCTCCTGTATTCGTTACAACAGCTTTTACTCTACCATCTTCTACCTGAATATCTACAACTTCTTGTTGTTTAATTGTTAAACTAGGCACTTGTTCAAGTAACTCTTTCATACTATGACTATATTTTACTTTATCAGCTTGTACTCTTAGTGAGTGTACTGCTGGTCCTTTTGCCGTATTAAGCATACGAGATTGAATATAAGTCCTATCCGTATTCTTTCCCATCTCGCCTCCAAGCGCATCAATTTCTCTTACTAAATGCCCCTTAGAAGTCCCCCCTATATTAGGATTACATGGCATCATTGCGATGCTATCTAATGACATAGTGAACATAATGGTTCTATGCCCCATACGTGCTGCTGCAAGTGCAGCTTCACACCCTGCATGTCCACCACCAATTACGGCAATGTCTATCTTATCTGCAACATACATTTTCTTTCTCCTACTTTCCTAAACAAAATCGACTAAATAATTGATTAATAATTTCTTCTTTAATAGATTCTCCTACAATCATGCCTAAATGACCAAAGGCATCATGTAAATCTATAGCTAAACAGTCTTCTGGAAGTCCCATTTCTATTGCATCAACAACCTTCTCTAGGCTCTTAATGGCATTCATTAGTGCTTGTTTCTGCCTTTGATTGGAAATAGTTGCTTCATTTCTAACCATTGCATTTCCTTTCATAACAACTTCCTTCATAGAAAGCTTAAGCGCTTCTAAACCTCTTTGCTCTTTAGCTGAAATACAAATTGTTGTACCATTATTAAAATATTCCTCTAATATTTCCTGAGCAATATTACTTTCTAAATCACTTTTATTAAATACATAAATAACATGTTTTCCCTTAATTTGATTTAAAATTTCTTTATCTTTATCCATAAGTCCATCATGACTATCAATAAGCATTAATATTAAATCAGCTTCTTCAATAGAACTTTTGGAGCGCTCTACCCCAATTTGTTCAACCACATCTTCTGTTTCTCTAATACCTGCTGTATCTAATAACTGATATGGAATGCCATCAATATTTAAATAGGCTTCAACTACATCTCGTGTGGTTCCTGGAATATCTGTTACGATAGCCTTATTTTCTTCAAGTAAAGCATTTAGTAATGAAGACTTCCCTACATTCGGTCTACCTACAATAGCTGTTTTAACCCCTTCTCGAATCATTTTGCCTGTATCAGCCGTTCTTAGCAATTCATTAAGTTCATTCAATAAATCTCTTAATTCACTTTCAAAATCATTGGTAATCGGCTCATCGTCATCATATTCTGGATAATCAATAGATACTTCAATCCTTGCAATAATTTGTATGAGAGTATCTTGATACTCTTTAATTTTCTTAGATAGATTGCCCTCCAATTGTCCTATTGCCTGTGATAATGAAAGCTCTGTTTTAGCTTCAATAATATCCATAATTGCTTCTACTTGTGACAAGTCAATACGACCGTTTAAGAAAGCTCTCTTTGTAAATTCTCCACTATCAGCCAACCTAGCCCCTGCATTAATTACAGCCATTAATACTGCATTCAAAGGAATCGGTCCACCATGGCAGTTAATTTCAACAACATCCTCTCTAGTAAAAGTCTTTGGTGCTTTCATAAGCATAACAAGTACTTCATCTAGCACTTTACCACTCTCACTAATAATATGTCCATAGGTAATTGTATGAGAAGCAGCTTCTATAAGCAATTTTTTATTAGCCGCTCTAAAAACTTTATCTACAATACTGATAGCTTCTTTTCCACTAACTCTAATAATTCCAATCCCTCCCACACCAATTGGTGTGGAAATAGCTGCAATAGTATCTTCAAATAACATTATATTTCATCCTTTCTAAAAAAAAAACCAGTATAAAACTGGTTTTATTTATATGACCTATTATGATGGCTTGGTGTAATAACCACCTTTCTAAATGGCTCTTTACCTTCGCTATGCGTTTTTACAAACTTACTATCTTGAAGGGCAGAATGAATAATTCTTCTATCATATGGATTCATTGGTTCAAGAATAATAGGTTTTCTAGACTTCTGAACTTTCTTGCTCAATTTGAAAGCTAGCTTTCTAAGCGTTTCTTCTCTTCTTGCACGATAGTTTTCAGTATCTAGCATAATTTTAATATATTCTTTTCTCTCTTTATTGGCAACAATATTAACAAGGTATTGAATAGCATCTAAGGTTTCGCCTCTCTTACCAATAATTATACCCATATTTTTGCCCTCTAAACCAATGCTAATACGATTGTTATCTATCATTTCTGAATGAACTATACAATCAATTTCCATTTGCTTAAATAGCTTATCTAAAAAGTTTTCTGCATTCTTGATGACTTGTTTAACCTCTTCCTTTGAACTAATTAATGCATCATCTAAATCATTTGTTATTTCTTCCGATACATCAGGATCTCCTACTTGAGGCTTAACCCCTACTTTTAAAGGTTCTGGTTTTATTTCTTTAACTTGAAGTACTTCTTCAAACTTAGTTTCTTTAAGCGTTACCCTTACTTTAGCATCCCTTGCACCAAAGCCTAGTAATCCTTTAGACCCTTTTGAAATCACTTCAATATCAACTTCATCTGTACTTGCACCTAGATCAATTAATGCTTCTGTAATAGCATTATCAATGGTTTTTGCAACTTTTTCAATAGACTTCATATTCATACCCCCAACCATTTATAAGTTTCTTGGTTCATTTAATACTTTCTTTGGGCTTACTCTTCAGACTTCTTTTGAACAGGTACTTTTTTGATTACCTTTTTAGTGTAAGTTTTAGGTGTGTCATTTGAAGCTTTTTCAGTTACTTTCCCTTCTGTTTTCTTTTCAATAGGAACCTTCTTCATAACCTTTTTAGTTGTTGTTTTATTATTCTTTCTTGCCTCTTCACGTTCTTTTTCAAGGATTGCTTCCATTTTAGCATCTTGCTTTTCTAACATCTTATTAACAACTTTTTGTTGAACTAACATAATGATGTTACCAGCAATCCAATATAATGCTAAACCAATTGGCATTGTATAAGCAAAAGCACCTGTCATAATAGGCATGACAATGTTCATTGTTTTCATCATAGATTCCGCTGGGTTAGCTTGATCACCTGAAGCTGACTGTGTTTGTCCATTAGAAGCCATTGTTAATTTAGTAAAAATATAAGTAGACGCACCAGCAACAATCGGAATTAAAATTGCCCACCATTGACTGCTCATTAAAACACTTGGAGAATCCACCACATTAAATCCTAAAAAATTCTCATATTGCTGTTTGAGATTTAATGCTTGTGTAAGTATTTCTTGAGTTGCTACATCTCCACTATTTCCAATAAATGCTTGCCATTGACTGGTTGTTAAATGACTTAAATATTGGCCTAAACCTTGTGCATTATTTAAGTCAAATGTGGTACGTGTTGTTGTCTCAATTGTATTACGAAAACTTTCCAATTTATCCTGATAATTTGCTACATTAGCCATAACGACATTAGCAATATTAGTATATTCAGCTCCTAACTTTGTAATATATTGAGCTGGTGTACGTAAAACATTAAATAATCCCATAATTAAAGGAAATTGGATAAGTAATGGTAAACACCCTGCAAATGGATTAATTTTATACTTTTTGTATAAAGCTTGCATCTCTCGACTTTGTTGCATCTGAGATTCTTGATCTTTTCTACCCTTATATTTGTTTTGAATCTTCAATAACTCAGGTTGAATCTTACTCATTCCTCTTGATGTACGTTGAGATGATAATTGAAGAGGGGTTAAAAGTATACGTGTAACTAATGTAAACACAATAATTGTAATTGCTAATGCTCCCATTGGCGCCAGACGTATTACCAAATCAAAGATTGCACTTAGTATAACCCCAAAAATGTTATTAATAACTCCCATCTTATTCCTCCTAGTGTTTTTTATCGCTATATTTTACCTGTTTTTCAGGTACGGGATCATAGCCTATTGGATGAAATGGATTGCATTTTAAAATCCTTTTTATGCCGAGAAATGTTCCCTTTAAAAAGCCATGAATTTGAATAGCTTCATAAGTATATTGTGAACATGTTGGAGTAAATCGACAATGACCTCCAAGCATGGGTGATATTCCTCTCTGATAAAACCTAATAAGTAATAATGCTACTTTTCTAGGAAGGTTCTTCATTTTATAATCCTTTCTTGTAGCCTATATTTTTACCAAAATCTGCGAAAGTTATTATATATAGATATTATGTTGTTTTAATAAACTTATTAGTGCATTTGAAACTTCCGCATAGGAAGCACCATGAGCTGCACTTCTAGCAATAACGACTAAATCCCAACCTTCCTTTACAATCTGCTCTTCATGTAAGCGATAACTCTCTCGGATAAGCCTTGTTATGCGGCTTCGTACCACGCTATTACCAACTTTCTTACTTACAGAAATACCTACTCTATTATGAGCCTTATTATTCCTATATTTATACAATACTAAATATTTATTCGCAAAGGACTTCCCTTTTCTATACACGATACGAAATTCATAATTTTTCTTGAGTGATTCTGCATACTTCATACAAATACTCCTAAATTTTATAGCAAAACAAGGCCACATGAGCGGCCTTGTTTTACGCTGTTAATTTGTGTCTACCTTTTGCTCTTCTTCTAGCAATTACAGCTCTACCATTTTTAGTTCTCATTCTTTTACGAAAACCATGTTCCTTACTTCTTTGACGTTTCTTTGGTTGATAAGTCATTTTCATTGTGAGTATACCTCCTTTACCGGTAAGTTCACACACAATATGCACACAAATAGATAAATAAATGCACTTTATTTATCTCACACCAATAAATAAAAAATATATTACACTCATAAAGTGTAAATAAGCACTATTCATAGTATAGAAGATTTATAATCCTTCGTCAAGACTATTACAACATATGAATTCTTTTTAATATCTGGAAATTATACTTACTCGACACTCTACCTCATTTCAAGCAAAATGTCTGGTTATTTTTAGTCTTCTCTCCTTTTTTCTCTATAATTCTAATTTAATTATTTTTCTATGGTTTTATTCTACAAAATATCCACAACAAATTTTATCAAATCCTCTGTGGATATTTTCTTACAAAGGTTGCTTTTCCACAGGTAATTTGATATTATAAAATCATATGTAGATAAGATGTTAATCAATCTAAGTTATTCACATTCTGTTGATAAAGTTGTGTATAACTTATATTTTTTCTTTTTTTTCGTATTTTTTCTTGCATTTTTTTGATTATCTTATCTGAATAACTTTATCCACATATTGTTTACTCTAGACTATATACTTTTATATTTTTATTTTTTACTATATATGTTGATTATTTTATGCACATGTTGACAATACTTTAATAAGTTGTGCATAAACCATTCACTTAGGAGGATTAAATATGTCACCACTGTATGAAAAACAATGGGAAACAATCCTTAGCATTATAGAACTTGAAACCTCAAGCGTAAGCTTCAATACTTGGTTTAAGGATACTGAACTCCTTGATATTGAAGATACTACGCTTATTGTTAGCGTCAAAAATGAATTTACCAAAGAAATTCTTAATACACGTTACTTAGAGCTACTTCGTAATAGTGTCCTTCAGGTTCTAAACAAAGACTATGCTATAAAATTTGTACTTCCCAATGAGCAACTTGAACTTAATCAAAAGACCATTAAGAAAAATGATCAATTACAGGATCCACTTAATTATCCTAGTAATTTAAACCCTCGTTATGTCTTTGATAGCTTTGTCGTTGGTAATAGTAATCGCATGGCTCATGCTGCTGCATTAGCTGTTGCAGAAGCTCCTGCTAGAGCCTATAATCCTCTCTTCTTATATGGAGGTGTAGGTTTAGGTAAGACTCACCTTATGCACTCCATTGCGCACTATATTTTAGATCAAAATCCTAATGCCAAAGTAATTTATGCTTCATCAGAGAAATTTACAAATGAGCTTATTAACTCTATTCGTGATGATAAGAATGAGAGTTTTCGTAACAAATATAGAAATATTGATGTACTTTTAATAGATGATATTCAGTTCATTACAGGTAAAGAACGTACCCAGGAAGAATTCTTCCATACTTTCAATGCACTTTATGAAGCAAATAAACAAATTATTATCTGTAGCGATCGTCCTCCTAAAGAAATCGAAACTCTTGAAGAACGTTTACGCTCAAGATTTGAATGGGGGCTTATTGCTGACATTCAAAGTCCAGATTTAGAAACACGAATTGCTATCTTACGAAAAAAAGCTGAAATTGAGAATTTATCTGTTCCAGAAGATGTTCTCTTATTTATTGCTAAAACAGTTATTTCTAATATTCGTGAACTTGAAGGGGCTCTTAACCGCATTTTGGCTTTCTCTTCATTAACAAACAAACCAATTACTGTAGAGCTAGCTAACGAAGCTCTTAAAGATTTAATTTCTAAGGACAAACCTAAAGTAATTACAGCAGAATATATTTTAGATGTAGTAGCGGCTTACTTTCATTTAAAACCAGACGAGCTTCGTTCTTCAAAAAGAACGCGAAACATTGCATATCCAAGACAAATTGCAATGTATCTTTGTCGTAAGTTAACAGATCTATCACTTCCTAAGATTGGTGAAAAATTTGGCGGTCGTGATCATACTACTATCATTCATGGATTTGATAAAATTTCACGTGAACTCCAAACCAATATCGAACTTACCCAAATTATTAATGAACTTGAATCTAAAATTACTTCAAAATAATTCTGTGAATATTCCTGTGAACTTAAAGTGAATGGATTGTGGATTATTTTGATATTTTTTTTCAATGTTAATATTGTGGATAATGTTAAACTAAAACTTTAACTCATCCACATGTGTATAAACATACTTTTTTTCAGTATTAATAATGGCTAGAGTTGGTTATCCACATAACTAACATGCCCTACTACTATTATTACTAAAATATCTATTATTATTATATTGTTTTTCGATGAAAGGAGATATCCACATGCATATTTATTGCAGACGAGATCTTTTACTTAATAGCATTAATACGGTACTTAAAGCTTGTTCAACTAAAACAACAATGCCTATCTTAGAATGTATCTTATTAAGAGCTTATAACAATAAATTAACTTTAGTCGGTAATAATCTTGAATTAGGTATAGAAAGTACAATCGATGCTGATATTTCTAATGAAGGAGACATTGCACTTGAAGCTAAAATCTTTTCTGAGATTATTAGAAGAATGCCTGGTGAAATTATTGAAATTTCATCAAATGATAACTACATGACAAGTATTGTGAGTGAGAAATCTAAATTCCAAATCGCAGGTCAATCAGGAAGAGATTTCCCATCTCTTCCTAACGTAGAAAAAGTTCATTCTTGTACGATTAATCAAATTGCTTTAAAAGAAATGATTCGCCAAACCATTTTTTCTGTAGCACAAGATGAAACAAGACCTGTTCTGACAGGGGAAATGCTTCAAATAAAGAATAATAGTTTAAATATGGTTGCTGTTGATGGCTACCGTATTTCCTATAGAAAAATTGAACTCTCAAATGAGAATGAAGACATAGAAGTTGTCATTCCTGGAAAGACACTTGGTGAAATTAATAAAATTTTATCTAGTGAAAATGAGGATACAGTCAACATTTACTTTGGAGATAAACATGTATTATTTGATCTAGGTGATAGCAAAGTTATTTCAAGATTACTTGAGGGAGATTTTTTAAAGTATGAACAAGTCTTTTCACCAGATTATGAAACTAAAATTTTAGTAGATCGTAAGAATTTCTTGATGAGTATTGAGCGTGCAGCATTAATTTCAAGGGAAGGCAAAAAAAATCCCATACGTGTTGAAATTGATGGCGATAAAATGATTATTACTTCTAATGCAGAATTAGGCACCTCAAGAGAAGAACTTGATGTAACACTTGAAGGTAAAGAAATTGTTATAGCGTTTAATCCTAAATATTTAATTGATGCACTTCGTGCAATTGATGATGATAATGTATATATTCAATTTATTTCCTCACTAACACCTTGTATTATTAATCCAGAAGAAGGCGATCATTATAAATATTTAATTTTACCAATACGTGTAAATTCGTAATTTTAACACCTATATAAGATAATCGCTCTAAAATTCATATTTTGAATCATAGAGCGATTTATTCATTCGTATTTTGTATACAATGTACTAAATGTTGAAATCGCATACAACTTATAAATTTAAATTTTTTAAGGAGAAAGATTATGAAAGAGATTAAAATCGAAACAGAATTTATTAAACTAGAACAGATTATGAAGTTTGCATCTATGGTTCAAACAGGTGGGGAAGCAAAAATGCTTATTAACCAAGAGCTTGTATTAGTAAACGGAGAAATTTGTACACAACGTGGTAAGAAAATTAGATCAGGTGATGTCATTGAATTTGATGGAGAAACTTATAAGGTAATATAACCAATTGAGGAGAGCAAGATGTATATTAAGGAGCTATCTTTGAAAGATTTTCGTAGCTATGAAGAGTTAAATATTGCTCTAGATCATGGAATTAATATTTTTCATGGGGATAACGCTCAGGGGAAAACCAATATTTTAGAAGCTATTTATTTATGTGCAACAGCTAGGTCTCATAGAACACATAGAGAGAAAGAAATCATTAAATGGGGCACTGAATGTGCTCATGTGAAGTTAAAAATTAAGAAAAAATATGTAGAGGATACAATAGATTTTCATTTATCTCAGAAGTCTAAGTCAGCACTTATTAATAAAATGCCTATTGGTAAACTTGGAGAATTATTTGGTGCATTAAATGTTGTCATGTTTTCACCAGAAGATTTGCAGCTTATTAAAAATAGCCCCAAAGAAAGAAGACGTTTCTTAGATATTGAACTTTGCCAAATTGATAAGCTTTATTATTATGCCCTTAGACAATATCATAAAGTATTAAAACAAAGAAATTTAATGCTAAAACAATATTCAAAGCAAAAGGATTATTCAATGTTAGATATTTGGGATATGCAACTTGAGGAATATGCTAAGACTGTTATTGAGAAACGCATTACATTTATAGCAGAACTTAATGAAATAGCAAGTAGCATTCATAGAGATATTTCTGGAAAAAAGGAAAACCTACAGATTGTTTATATGCCAAGTATAGAAAGTGAAAATTTTTCAGAAAAGATGTTAAAATATAGAGAGAAGGATATCTTATATCAAACAACATCTATTGGTCCACATAGAGATGACTTAAAATTTTTAATAAATGATACAGATGTAAAAACTTATGGTTCACAAGGACAACAAAGAACTGTTGTTTTGTCTATGAAATTAGCAGAACTTAAAATTATGAAAAAATATATAGGGGAAAGCCCCATATTATTACTAGATGATGTATTATCTGAATTAGATGAGAAAAGACAAACTGATTTATTTAAGTATACAGAAAGCATTCAAACATTAATTACTTGCACGGGAGTTGAACAAAGTGTATGGAATACACAAAAAATTGGAAAACTATATAATGTTACTAAAGGACAGGTTACTGCAGATAAAAGTATATAACAAAACTTAATGAGCACAATGTAGAGAATAGTTGGATAATTTGCCTTTATAAGTATTTTGATGTATAATAAAAGTTGAATGATTAGGTTTATGAGAATGATTAAAGGAGTGAGATCTTAGTTATGGCAGCAACGTACAATGAAAACCAAATACAAATATTAGAGGGGCTGCAGGCGGTACGAAAAAGGCCTGGTATGTATATAGGTAGTACCTCCTCCAAAGGTCTTCACCATCTAGTATATGAAATCGTAGATAATGCTGTTGACGAAGCATTAGCTGGTTATTGCAGCACAATTGAAGTAACCATACACCCAGATAATACAATCTCTGTTTTAGATGATGGACGTGGTATTCCAGTTGGTATTCATCCTCAAAAAGGAATTTCAACTGTTGAAGTTGTATTTACTATCCTACACGCAGGGGGTAAATTTGGGGGAGGCGGTTATAAGGTATCTGGAGGACTTCATGGAGTTGGAGCATCAGTTGTAAATGCTTTATCTGAATGGCTTACTGTAGAAGTTTATACAGAAGGAAAAATTTATCAGGAGAAATTTGCCAGGGGTGAAGTGGTAGAGCCTCTAACAGTAATTGGAGAAACTGATAAAGTTGGGACTTTTGTTCATTTTAAGCCAGATGCAGAAATTTTTGAAGATATTGTTTTTGATTATAAGGTATTAGAACAACGTCTTAAGGAAACAGCTTTCTTAACAAAAGCTTTAAAAATTAGACTAATTGATGAACGAGAAGAACAGAAACAAGACAAAATATTCCATTATGAAGGCGGAATTAGAGAGTTTGTTCAGCACTTAAATAAACATAAGACACCAATCTATGAGCAAATCTTTTATTGTGAAGGTGAAAAGGACGGA
>JARKVN010000068.1 GCA_029851645.1 Cellulosilyticum sp.
TAAAGACGGATGCAAATCTGTCTTTTTGTGCTACCCAAAAATAAAAAAAGAAGTTAAAGAAATAAATCTTCAACTTCTTTTTGAAAGAGTCCATGCTTGAAACAATGCTAACTTAATGACATTGCCAAAACCAGTCATTTCTCTTTTTTATCAATAATTTATTGAATTACTTCTTTTCCTCCCATGTATGGTCTAAGAGCAACTGGGATATTTACAGTTCCATCTGCATTTAAGTTATTTTCAAGGAATGCAATCAACATTCTTGGTGGTGCAACTACTGTATTATTTAGTGTGTGAGCAAAATATTTACCCCCTTCACCATTAACACGGATTTTGAGACGACGAGCTTGTGCATCCCCTAAGTTAGAGCAGCTTCCAACTTCGAAATATTTCTTTTGTCTTGGAGACCAAGCTTCTACGTCAATAGATTTTACTTTAAGGTCAGCAAGGTCACCTGAACAACATTCAAGCGTTCTTACTGGAATATCTAATGAGCGGAATAAATCGACTGTATTTTGCCATAGTTTTTCAAACCACATTGGACTTTCTTCTGGCTTACACACTACAATCATCTCTTGCTTTTCAAATTGGTGAATTCTGTAAACACCTCTTTCTTCAATACCATGAGCGCCTTTTTCTTTTCTAAAACATGGAGAGTAGCTTGTAAGTGTTTGTGGAAGGTCTGCTTCTGGAAGAATCGTATCTATGAATTTCCCAATCATTGAGTGCTCACTTGTACCAATTAGGTATAAGTCTTCTCCTTCTATTTTATACATCATAGCTTCCATTTCATCAAAACTCATAACACCTGTCACTACGTTGCTACGAATCATGTAAGGAGGAATACAGTAAGTAAATCCTCTATCAATCATAAAATCTCTTGCATAAGAAATAACTGCTGAATGAAGTCTAGCAATATCTCCCATTAGATAGTAGAATCCATTTCCTGATACTTTTCTAGCACTCTCAAGGTCTAAGCCGTTAAACTTTTCCATAATTTCTGCATGATATGGAATATCAAAATCAGGAACTACTGGCTCTCCATATTTTTGTACTTCAACATTCTCGCTATCATCTTTACCAATTGGTACACTTGAGTCAATAATATTTGGAATTGTCATCATAATCTTTTTGATTTTTTCTTCAAGTTCTGTTTCTTGAGCTGATAATGCTTCAAGTCTTTCAGATTCAGCTGTTACTTGTTTTTTTACTTCTTCAGCTTCTTCTTTTTTGCCTTGTGCCATTAATGCACCAATTTGTTTTGAAATTCTATTTCTATTTGCTCTTAGTGCCTCAGCTTCTTGTTTTACCTTTCTATTTTCCTCATCTAAAGCAATGACTTCATCTACAAGGGGAAGTTTCCTATCTTGGAATTTGTTTTTGATATTTTGTTTTACGATTTCTGGATTTTCTCTTACAAATTTTAAATCTAACATAGTAGTCCTCCTAAATATTTTCCTTACAATTCTATTTTGTAAGTTTTATATTTTACAAAAAAACATAAAAAAGTCTTTTCGTCTCATAAGTAGATAAATACCTTATCTATTTATGGGACGAAAAGACTTTCCGTGTTGCCACCCAAATTGCTAGTTTGGTAGGGGTTAGCCCCGCTTCCAACTATCTTACTTATATTTAACCGTTACAAGATAGATGTGAAGTAGAGCCCTTAACTATATTCTACCATACTTGCCACTTCATTAGTAGTATAAAGGGTACCAACCTTTCGATTTATCACCGACAGCTCCAAAAGTGGAAAGATTTAACCTTTCACCGATTCACACCACCCACCGGCTCTCTGAAGAAATTTATAAATCATAGCTTTTGTCAAACGCCTATTTTGCTTTATGTTTTTATTGCATTTTCTCTATTATATTGTTTTTTCCTATAAGATACAAGTAAAATCTTATTTTCTTTTATAACACTATTATTAAAATCCTATTCTTGTAAATACTTCATGACTTCTAATAAAGAGTTATACTTTTTATGAAGTAAAGGTTCTATCTCCTTTGTAGCTGGCAGGAGGTCTGGTACCATAATCGTAAGTAAGCCTGCAGCTGAAGCTGCTCGTACTCCATTATAAGAATCCTCTATGGCAATAGCATGCTCTGGCAGAACCCCAAGTTTCTCACAAGCCAGTAAATAGATTTCTGGATCTGGCTTACTTGCCTTAACCCTATCTCCTCCTATAATGACTTCAAAATAGTCTTCAATTCCAGAACGCTTCAAGTGAGAACGCACACTCTCTTCTTTAGTTGAAGAAGCTAAACCAATTTTTATCCCAGCTCCTTTTAAATACTCAAGTATTTCATATACTCCTGGTTTGACAGGTATGCCTTCTTCATCTAATTTTTTAAAGAAAGTCTCATGAACCTCTAAGTCAAATTGGTCAAAATCAAAATTTTCTCCTAATCCTTCTAAAAATCGAATCTTAGTGGCTACCCTATTGCTACCAATACTGTCCTGTGCCAGACGATCTATTTCACAAATATCCATATGACTTGCGACTTCTTTCCAACATTCTATGATTAATCTTTCTGTGTCAAAAAGTACACCATCCATATCAAATACAACTGCTTCTACCATTCTATCCCTCCATACCTGTCACTATTAAACTACATTTTTATTATCCTTGAAAATACTTATCTATGCAATATCAAACTAGAAGCAATTTATTATAAACCTATCTTTAAAATCTTACCTCTGGATAATAGCAAGAAAGTCCTAGTTTACACATCATTGCCTCATCCTCTGGCAAGATCATTTTATCTAAATATTCCTCCTCTGATTCACACTTTTTAGCAATCTCTACATTTTGCTTAATCAGGTTAATATCTCTACAAATATATTGCCATTCATCTGAGCGTCCTACAATTTTTCCTGCTGCAATACCCATTTTAACAAAACGATATACAGAACATAGTCCACAGGCATTACTATGAAAAAATTTAGTATATAATATATCATTAAGTTCTACTTCATGCCTTGTTTTAAAATCATTTTTCTCATATTGTAATGTACGATGAGCTCCCCCTAAGCAGCCACAGATAGCACTCATTTCACTACGATGAAAACCTAGACAGTTTCCATCTGAATAGCGGCAGCCATTTCGCATCAAAAAGACTTCATATTCTACATCAGGTACAGCTTTTACAATGCTTTCTATTTCGTACATTGATAAATCTCTAGGTAAAATAATACGCTTTGCACCTAAATCTCTATAAAACTTTACGGTATCTTCATTATAAGCTGCACTTATGGTGCTAACTACCACATTCATCCCCTGCTTACTCGCCATTTCTACAAGTTCTGGACATGAAACAATCACACCATCTAAAGAGGTAGCTTTAAGCCTTTTCATGTATCTTACCATATAATCTAATTGAGCTTGCGAATAAACACTAGCATTAAAAGTAACATACATCATGACACCTTTTTTCTTAGTATCCTCTATAATGTTTATCACTTCTTCTAAATTGTAAGGATTAGCATTTTTCTTAAAGCCAGTCAGCCTATTAATATCTGCATACTCTCCAAACTGATCATGCCAAGCCTCGTCATAAAATCCTAAATAAAATTCTCCTGCTCCCGCTTCTATATAATCATCAATATGCTCTACATTATTAAGGGGTACTAATGCCTTCATCTTTCTTCCTCCCATTCAAGTGGACAGTAAATACTTCTTATTTTTCTAGCTCCTATTACTTTACATTCTGGATTTTTAAAATAAACTGTACGTCCATGCTTAAGCCATGTGTAATCCCCTTCACTAAAATAGTGTATCTGCTCCTTCTCACATTCTTTCTGACATGACTCATTAGGTCTAAATTTCTTCTCTATAGGCTGGTGAATTCCTGCCATTTGGCAAATTTGCCCCACTGTTTCATAGCAGTAAGGTGTATGCATGCCTATGAGCACCTCATTAGGACATTCACTCAAGTCAATAACTGCATGGGTAGGGTCTAATTCTAAACAATGAATCTTATACTGTTTGATCATCTCTCTCATATAATTTGTGAAAGACCTAGGCTTAAATGGTAACTTAAAATATTCGCTATATCTTGGATCTCTATAGTCCTTAAATAACAACCTTCCTAAATTAAGTTTAAAAGGCTTTTCTCCTATACTTTCTTGTTCTAAGTGATATTTTTCATAAAGATAGACAAGCATCCCATAGTCATTAACTGTTATTTCATCAATATCCTTTCCAAAAAATATACTGAGCTCTTTTAGTTTTTCCTTTCCTCTTTTTAAATGTTTTTGAGTAAGTATAGGTATAACTAATGTGAGTTTCATTTGATGCTGCTTACAAAAGTTTATGAGCTGTTCTACTTGCACCTTTGGTAAATGTACAAAGTATTGTCCACAAAAATAGGAGCCAAAGTAAATTCTTTCACACTTTGTCATCTCCCCCATGTGCATCGCCTGATTAATCTTTTCACAGATGCTTCCTGTTCCTATTATAGGTTGTAGGATTTCACACAAATTAAGACATGGTTGCTTTTCCATACTGCTTTGCTCCTTTATTACAATCTTTTACTATCTTTTGTATGTTCTCCTATTCCTTTATTTCCTATACATTACTTGCATAAAACAGACTTTCATTGATTTACATAACAAAGGAGCTGAGCACTAACTATATTTAGTGCGACAGCTCCTTTGTCTTATTCTAATGATTACTACAGATCTTTAAAGTAAGTGTCACCTTAATGCCTAGTTCTTCTGCTAATGCCTCAGTAGCCTTTACTGCCTCATCATATACAAATTCCGGTTTATGAGCATCAGAATTCACTAGATAGGTGAGCTTATATTCTTTAGATAACTCCCATGCTTTTCTATTAGGATATTGCTTCTTGTTACGAAGGCCATTTGCGTTAATCTCAACTGGAATATTTAACCTCTCACATGTAGCAAAAATCTGTCTCATAGCCTTTTCACAATATATATCCCATTCTCCATTATTGTAATTATGTAGTACCAAATCTGGATGTGCTACAAAAGTAAAAAAGCCTGTTTCTAAAGCTTCACAAACTTCATTAGCATAAATGGCTAATGCTTCCTTATCTTTTAGTCCAAAGTTATCAATTGTTTTGTCTTTATTAGTATGTTGACCTAAAACAAAGATTTCATAACCATAACTATCACGAAACTTTTTATAAACTGCCATATCTTCAGAATAGTATTCGCATTCAAATCCTTTAATCACTTTAATTTGTGTTTTATATTTTTCAATAGCCTCATCCAATTCTTTATTATAGGCTTCAAACTCTTCCCATCTCATCCTTGCAAAATCTATATTATCTTCACGTGGTACATGCTCTGTTATAGCAATTTCCTTTAACCCGACCTTTATAGCCTCTTTTATATAATCCTCAATTTCTCCTATGCCATGATTACACCATCTTGTATGTGTATGATAATTAGCTATCATGCCGCCCTCCTACTTACTATATTTGCCCTATTTAACTTCTTTCTCTTAAGTCTACTGTATTTGACTAGATTTCTCAATGCCTTCTAGCAATTTTTACATAGTACTTCTAAAACCCTCTAAGATAAAAAGACCTATAAAACTAGTATAACCCCTCTAGTTTTATAGGTCTTTTTTATAATTTTTTAACAAATTGTGTTTTTAGACTCATTTGACCAATTCCATCAATTTTGCAATCAATATCATGGTCTCCATCTACTAAACGGATGTTTTTAACTTTTGTTCCTTGTTTAACAACAAGTGAACTTCCTTTTACTTTAAGATCTTTGATAACCGTTACACTGTCACCATCTTGTAAGATATTCCCATTACAATCTTTAAATACTTTTTTATCAGATTCTGCTGTATCTACTTCATGTTGGCTCCATTCATGGGCACATTCTGGGCAGACATACATACTCCCATCTTCATAGGTATACTCTGAGTTACATTTCGGGCAATTTGGTAGATTCTCCATCTCATTCTCTCAACTTTCTGTTATTCTAGTTTTTATTGCAAATTCTATCCTAACATAGTCTTCTTAGATTTACAAATCCCTCTTTCTATCATTAGCCCCTATCAGGTGTGTCCCCAGGTGCATCAATATTATCCATAAAGTAAATGCCATCTGTTAAACTTGCTGGTGTAATTGGTGTAAGTTCTAACAGGAAATCTTCTAGAAAGCCCGGACAGTCTATTTCTTCATGAAGTACTCTATCATTAAATAATTCAGTTGCCTGACTAATTAGCTCCTTTTCAACCTGCTCTTCTTTCATACATTCAAGAATTGCACGCGTCTCAAAAACTCTACATCCACCATAAGTTGCCCCAATCTCTGTATAAAGTTGACCAATTTCAGTCGGGGTCATATCTTGATAGTTGTATCCTCTTTCTTCACAATATTCATTAAGGGCTTCATTATCTTTTTCTAAGCAATATTCAGTCACTTGATCGCTATGGTCAAAGCATATCAGTAAATTTTTAGGTGAAAGTACTGCATATTTCATATAAAGATTCCTCTTTCTGCCTATTATTTCTAATTTTTATTTTACTATAGGTCTTTCTTATTATAAAACATGGTACAAGTCTTTATTCATTGCACCTCTTTAAATCTTCTTTTATAGATAAGGGTGATAAGCATACTATATAAATATATTTCTATATTTGATTGAAATTATATATCAAAACATAGGATTATATTGACATCATATAGGTAATTATTTATATTAAATATAGATAATTATCTATGTAATGAGGAGAATATGAGAAATATTTATGAAGAAAACTCAAAAATATTAAAAGCATTAAGTGACCCTAATAGATTGAGAATAATAGATATTTTATCCTGTGGTGAAAAGTGCGCTTGTGATTTGTTAGAGGATTTCGAATTCACTCAACCAACATTATCTCATCATATGAAAGTATTAACTGAAAGTGGCTTAGTTTTATCAAGAAAAGAAGGTATTTCTAATTATTACAAACTACATACAACTAATGCTAACAGAGTAGTTTTAAACTTAATGAATATTATTACTGATACAGAAGAATGTATTTGTAAGCAAAAGACGATAAACTATTAGAAATAATTAGCTAGGAGGAGAAATTAAATATGAAAAAGAAAGTAGCATTTATATGTGTTCATAACTCATGTAGGTCTCAAATGGCAGAGGCATTAGGTAAATTATATGGAAGTGAAGTTTTTGAAAGTTATTCAGCAGGTACTGAAACTAAACCAAAAATAAATCAGGATGCAGTGAGAATTATTAAAGATTTATACAATGTAGATATGAATAAAACACAAAAATCTAAATTGCTTATTGATATACCCGATGTTGATATTATTATAAAAATGGGATGTAATGTTGTGTGTCCTGTAATATCAGCTAGTCATGTTGAAGACTGGGGGTTAGAAGACCCTACTGGTAAAAGTGATGAAGAGTTTATTAAAGTTGCAAAAATTATAGAAGAAAAAGTGAAAGATTTAGCCAAGAGAATCAAGAGCAATAAGATATAGGAGGAAAGATGAAACAGGTTGACTTGACTCAAGGCAAAGTAACATCTGTAATTTTATCACTTGCTTTACCTATTATGCTAAGTTCTTTACTACAATTTACATATAATTTAATAGATATGATATGGATTGGTGGACTTGGGAGTAATTCAGTAGCTAGCATAGGTTCTACTAGCTTTTATATAGGATTAGGTTATTCAATTAACGCATTGGTAGTTGTTGGAACTGGAATAAAGGTATCCCATGCTATAGGGCAAAAAAATAACGAAGAAGTGCAAAAATATATTAATGCAGGGCTTTTATTAAATGTCTTAATAGGAATAGTGTATTCTATAGTTCTAATATTTTTAGGCAAAAATCTAATTGGATTTTTAAGATTAGGAAATTGGGAAGTTGAGAATGGAGCATATCTATATATGCTATTTCATGCTCCTATAATTTTTTTAGGCTTCTTTAATGCTCTTTATACAAGGATATTCAATAGTTTTGGCAACAATGGTATTGCACTTAAAATAAGTGCAATTGGAATTATTATAAATACCATTTTAGATCCTATATTGATTTATACTTTTAAATTAGGAATAGTAGGTGCAGCAATAGGTACTTTAGTTGCTAATATAGTTATGTTTATTTTATTTCATCTAAATTCAAATGGGATAATTAAATTCAATTTAAAAGTAAAAATAGATTTAGACAAAATACGTGAAATTATAATTTTAGGATCTCCAATGTCATTTCAAAGAATATTATTTACTGTGGTAAATATAATAATTGCAAGATTAATAGCTATATTTGGAGCTGATGCTATAGCAGCACAAAAAATAGGGGTTCAAATAGAATCCATAACTTTTATGGTTATAGGGGGATTAAATGGAGCAGTAACAAGTTTTGTCGGTCAAAACTATGGAGCCAAAAAGTTTGAAAGAGTTATTCAAGGATATAAAAGTTCAATAAAAATAGGAATTCTATATTCATCAGTAACTGCTTTGATATTTATGTTCATGCCTAAAGTATTAGTAGAGATTTTTCTAAAAGACGAAGATACTGTATTAATAGCGTGTAAATATCTACAAATAGTAGCAGTCTCACAAATATTTAGTGCCGTGGAAATGGTATCAAATGGTTTATTTACTGGGGTGGGAAAGCCAAAGATACCAGCATATATAAGTATAATATTTACTGTGCTAAGGATTCCTATGGCATTCATTTTAATAAAGTTATATGGTTTAGATGGAGTTTGGTGGAGTATTTCATCCTCAAGTATTTTAAAGGGGTTAATATCTTATATATTATATAAATACAAGATACAATATAATAGTAGAGGGTATACTGTTTAATTTTATTATACCTATCTTTTATAGAAATAAATATATTTTCAAAATTTTTAAATACTTCAACTTAAAAATAACCAAGCCCATTATTCAGTACTTGGTTATTTTTAAATTCTCCTTTAAAACAATATCTTAACTAAATAATATTGCTCATCTGACCACTTTTATCAATCCTATTAGATTAGGAGACTTTCACCTTTGCATATTTCCTTGTTGTTACTAAGAAAATAACTAGGCATACTACTGCAAAAATAATGCCTACTGGATAAGCTATTTGCACAGATAATCTAAATCCTTCTTCTGCGTAAAGTAAATAAGTACATGAAACAGCAGACATAAAGGTAGCTGGTGCTGTTGCAATCCAATGAAGTTTCTTAGCTTTTACTAAATAAACAGCAATTGCCCAAAGTGCAATCATAGCAAGTGTTTGATTGGACCAAGAGAAATATCTCCAAATAATATTAAAGTCAATTTGTGAGAGTAAGCCACCCACTAAAAGAAGAGGAATAGAGAAAATAAGGCGTTGTTTCATAGGTTTTTGATCCACTTTAAACCAATCTGCTAAAGTAAGTCTTGCACTTCTAAAAGCTGTATCGCCTGATGTAATAGGACAGGCTACAACCCCAATAATAGCAAGGACGCCTCCAATAGGACCTAGAAGACCAAAGGTAATATCATAAACAACACCTGATTGACCACCCATCTCTTGAAGCGCTGTTGCAAGGCCACCTGTTGTTTCATAGAATGCAACACCTGCTGCTGCCCATATTAATGCAATGATGCCCTCAGCAATCATAGCACCATAGAAAACTTTACGCCCATCTTTCTCACTTTGTACACATCTTGCCATCATAGGAGACTGCGTTGCATGAAATCCAGAAATCGCCCCACAAGCTACTGTAACAAACATAAGTGGCCAAATAGGTAAGTTACTTGGATGCAAATTACTAAACGTAATCTCTGGAATGTGATAGCCTTTAACTAAAATACCTCCACCAACACCAAGTGCCATAATAATAAGAGCAACTCCAAAGATGGGATAAATCTTTCCAATAACTTTATCTATAGGTAGAAGTGTAGCTAAGAAGTAGTAGATTAAAACAACAATAAGCCAAAAGTTTGTATCTAATACATCTGGTGTTAATTTAGCTAATAATCCAGCTGGTCCTGTCATAAAAACCGTTCCTACTAAAACTAACAGGATAACTGAGAAAATACGCATAACGTTCTTCATTACTTTCCCTAGATAAATACCTACAATTTCAGAAATACTTGCTCCATTATGCCTTAAAGAAATCATTCCAGATAAATAGTCATGAACTGCTCCTGCAAAAATACTTCCAAAAACAATCCATAAGAAAACAACAGGCCCCCACAATGCCCCTGAAATGGCTCCATAAATCGGCCCTAATCCTGCAATATTTAAAAGTTGAATCAGAAAGATTCTCCAAGTTTTCATAGGTACAAAATCTACGCCATCATTAAGTGTTGTAGCTGGAGTAGGGCCATCTACTGGACCAAATAAATGCTCCACTACTTTGCCATATACTATGTAGCCTACAATAAGTAGTATTAAGGAAAGAAAAAATGAAACCATAAAAACCCTCCTTTATATAAATTAGCTTCATACACTAATAAATATATAGGAGGGCTTTAGTAATTATGCCTAATACTTGGATATTTTTCTATACTAAGCTATCAAAATCAAAAGCAGCAGCTTTAGTATAATTCGTTACCTTGGCTTCAAAAAAGTCTGTTTTTGTGTTATTTAATTTAGAGAAACCTTCAATCCACGCCATTGGATGCTCAGTAATTTCTGGATACAGTACTTCTAAACCAATTGCTTTAAGACGTTGATTAGATAGGTATTTTATGTAGGCATCAATTAAGTTATCATTAATTCCCATAATGTCATTGCCTGTTACATATTGTCCCCAAGCAATTTCATGTTCTACACCTGTTCGCATCATTTCCCTAAACTCTTCTTCTAATTCTTTACTAAATAACTCTGGATTTTCTTTCTTGATTTCTTTAATAATATTTTGGAAAAGTACAAGGTGTGTAACCTCATCACGATTAATGTATTTAAATACTGTACTTGTAGCAGTCATTTTCCCTTGTCTAGCTAATGTGTAGAAGAAACTAAATCCTGAGTAGAAGTAAATTCCCTCTAGAATATAGTTTGCCATAATTGCTCTTAAGAAATTGTGTTCATTAGGTTCTTGGTTAAATGCTTCATAAATTCCAGCAATAAATTTATTACGCTTTAAAAGATGCTCATCTTCACGCCATTGGTCATAAATACTATCTCTTGCTATAGGATCTGTCACCGTATCTAAAACATATGAATAACTTTGTGCATGAATCTCTTCTTGAAAAGCCTGTAAATTTAAAAGCGAAGCTACCTCTGGCGCAGTAATATATCTTGATAGCTGTGGTAAGTTCTCACTTTGAATAGAATCTAAGAAATTAAGGAAAGAAATGATTTTATCAAATGCTCTTCTTTCACCTTCTGTAAGATATGGGAACCCTTTTACATCTTCACTAAGTGAAATCTCCTCTGGAATCCAGAAGTTATTTAACATGGTACGATATAAAGTTTGTGCCCAATCATACTTGATACGATTCCATTCTCTTAAATTTGTTGTATTACCGCCAATCATGGCTTGTGTTCCACGCTCACCTTGTTCATTAAATATACGTTTTTTTAACATTGTTATATCCCTTACTCCTATACCCTCTTTAATTTTAAGACTTATTAAATATCTATTTTAACCTACTTTAATTAACTTGAGCAACTTGTACATTCATCCATTTCTAACGATTGATTACGCACATAATAAAGTGTTTTCACACCTTCTTTCCAAGATTGTATGTACATTTCCAAAATATCCTTCGCACTCACTTCTGGTGTGATATATAAGTTAAAAGATTGTGCCTGATCGATATGACGTTGCCTAATACCACATGCTTTAATACTCCAACTTTGATCAATATGATGTGCTTCTTTATAAAGCCAGAAATTTTCTGCACAAAGGTCAGGTGCTGTCTTAGGCGTAAAGCTTCCCTTCTTCTCTTCAATAAAGAACTTCTTAAAGATTGGGTCAATCCCTGCTGTTGTATTAGCAATATTTGAGGTACTACCTGTAGGTGCTATTGCCATAATATATCCATTGCGAAGCCCATATTTTTCAACATCTGCTTTTAACTTAAGCCATCTTTCTGATGTATAGCCTCTTTTTTCAAAATAAGCGCCTGTTTGCCAATCTGAACTTTCAAAAGCTTCATAAGCTCCTTTTTCTTTAGCCAGTTCCATAGAAGCCTTAATGCCTTGATAAGCTATTTCTTCAAAAAGCTTATCGGCTACCTTGAGATGCTCTTCACTTTCCCACATAATCTTGTGATTAGCAAGATAATGATGATAACCACTTGTTCCTAGTCCAATTGCACGATATTTATTACTGGTTAGCTCTGCTTCTTTAACTGGTAATTGATTGAGCGTAATGACATTATCTAACATACGAATTTGAAGAGGAATACAATCTTTCAGTTCTTCTAATTCTACCTTCCCTAGATTTACTGAATTTAAGTTACAAGTTACCATATCTCCAGCTTTAACTTTAGAAACAATCTCCGCTTGTCCCTCATTATTTATAATGGTTTCTTCTACTAAGCTACTTTCACTCATGTTCTGAGCAATCTCATGACAAAGGTTGGAACTATAAATCATCCCTGCATGTTTATTGGGATTCATGCGATTCACTGTATCCCTAAAGAAAATAAAAGGTGTGCCTGTCTCAACAGCACTAATCATAATCTTCTTCATGATTTCAAGGCAAGGTACTGTAATACGTTCGATTTCTGAATGTGCTTCACAAGCTAAGTATCTTTTCGTAAAAGTCTTTTCATCTTCTTCATCATAGCAGTCTTCTAAACAAAATCCCATTATTTGTTCTACCATATGAGGGTCGAAAAGTGACCAATTTTCTCTTCTTTCAAGTCTTTCCATAAATAAATCAGGAATACTTACAGCCGGAAAAATGTCATGTGCTTTTCTTCTATCATCACCATTATTGGTCTTAAGGTCTAAGAAATCATAAATATCTTTATGCCAAATATCTAATGTAACAGAAGCACTTCCCTTTCTTCTTCCTAACTGGTCTACTGCAACCGCTGTATCATTATATAGACGCGTCCATGGAACAATACCACCTGAAGAATTTTTCACCCCTCTAATTTCACTATTTAAGGCTCTTACTTTACCTAAATAAATCCCAAGTGCTCCTCCATGCTTAGATACTTGAGCAAATTTTTGATTTACATCATAGATAGACCAAAGGTTATCTCCTACTGTGGAAATAAAGCAACTACTTAGCTGATAAAATGCTGTACCCGCATTAGCTAAAGTTGGCGTTGCAACTGTCATTTTAAGCTGACTTAATAAATCATAGAATGCCTTAGCATAATAAATCTTATCTTTCCCCTCTGGAATGGCTAGGTGCATGGCGATTGTTAAAAATCTTTCTTGTGGTAACTCTAATATCTCTTTATTAAATCCTTTTACCAAATAACGATCAGCTAGAAGTTTAATCCCTTCATAATTAAAGAGCTCATCTCTTTCTGGCTTAATGTAAGCTGCTAACTCGCTAATTTCTTCTGGTGTGTAGTTCTCTTTTAAGTATCTACCATAAAGCCCCATTTCAATGAGTTTTTCAAATAACTCTTCATAGTTCCCATAACCAAAGTGATCGTACCCTCGTTGAATCGCAGCCTCTTTATATAAATCATAGGCTAGTAATCTAGCTGCTACATATTGCCAATTGGTATGTGTTTTCTTAATTTGATTTCCAAATGCATCTTCTTCTACAGCAATCACTTTTTCAATAGCAGTTTGGATTAAAATTTTTTGAATCTCCCTTGTACTCATCCCATCACGAAATTGAATTTTTGCATCTAATTCTAATTCTAATGGATTGCAGTCGATTAAACCTCTACATGCAAACTCTACCATCTTCTTGGTCTTTGCCGCACATAGTTCTTCAAGTCTACCATCTCTTTTTTTTATTTGAATTTTCACTTTTACACGTCCCTCTATAAGTACAATATAATAAGTTTATAAATGAGTTCATACATTCATAAATATATAAAATCATTAGATAACAATTCTTTTATTATACACCAATATAGTTTCATAGACTATAGAAAAT
>JARKVN010000069.1 GCA_029851645.1 Cellulosilyticum sp.
ATTTTAAGCATCTTTGTAAGTAATGCATGTTTAATGTAGCATAAATGATATAACAAATCGTCGTGCTATGAATAAAGCCATAAATAGTTAATCTTGGAAAAGATAAAGCTACCATATTCACAATTACCTTAATGATACAAGAAATAACTGCATTAACAGTTGGAACATTTTGCCTACTCATTCCTTGTAAAATCCCTGAACTAAGTTGTGCAATCGCAATGGCTAATATGGCAATCGCTCCAGCTCCTAAAATTTCAGCCCCACTTTCATCCCCTACTACTAAAACTAAAATAGGCTTTGCAAAAAACATAAAACCAATAGCTGAAGGTGCTGCAAGCAGCATACCTACTTTAAAAATCATTTTTGTTTTTCTACGCACTTCTTTTACTTGACCTTCTGCCATACCTGCTGCAATAGCTGGTACACTTGCCAAACCTAATTGCAAAATAAGACTTACTGGAATATTCATAAAGGTCATATATTGAAAGGAAAGCTGTCCACTGAGTTGATTCGTAATACTTTGGGTTGAATAAATAGCCGCATCTGTGACAGGTACAACGTCTAGCATATTTTGATTTCTAAGATACTCAATATTTTTCGGTAAAACATTGGATATCATAGATTGATCGATAGAGGTCATCACTGAAAAAATGGATGCACTAATAATCACAGGAATCATCATACTCAAAATTTGCTTTAAAATAGCCCTATTAGACTGATAATTGTAGGCTCTACTTTGAATCAGTTCAACTTGAGCTACCTTACGTTTCATCATAAAAAGAATGATAAGTACAATAAGCCCTGTAATGGCACCAATACCTGTTCCTAATGCACTTCCTGTTGCTCCCCATACTAAATTTTTATTCGTTACTTTCATAAAATAGGAAGCCAAAACAACACTAAATATCACATTAAAAACTTGCTCTATAATTTGAGAAGAGGCAGTAGGTGTCATATCTCCACGCCCCTGAAAATATCCCCTAAACACCCCAAGACTTGTAGCAATTACAATAGTTGGTGCCAAAGCACGAATGGGTAAGGCGACATCTTGTGATTTATAAAACGTATCGGATATAAAATCTGCACTAAGCCATAGCCCTAATGCCATTACGAATGAAAAAGAGATTGCATAAGCCATTGCTAAGCGAAAAACTCTTTGTGCTTCCTTATAAGCCCCAGCCGCACGCCTTTCTGCAATCAGCTTTGATAAAGCACCGGGAATAGCCATTGCTGTTAAGGTTAGAATGACCACATAAATACTATAGGCCACACCATATAAAGATTGTCCTTCATCTCCTAAGATATTACGAATGGGGATCCGATAAAGCATACCAATTATTCGACTCACCAATACCCCAATACTTAAAATCATTGCCCCTTTCATCAGGCTTTGTTTACTGTCTGTACTATTCATAACTATTCCTCTACATAACTTCTGTTTTCTAGATGCTTTCCTTTTTTTCCTTTTTTAAATCATTTTAGCATATTTTTTCTGATGGGGACACCTTATTTCTTTGTTTTGCTATTCTTTTTAGCACACAATTAAGAAGAGTAGCACAATCAGCTACTCTTCTTAATGCTCATCATTAGGAATAGGGGGTAAAAGTCTATCTTGTGGTACCATTTGTAAAAGCAAATTAAATCTTTCCGAAATCTCTGGATACTTTCTATTAAACAATACAAATCGCTCTATTTTTTCTAGACTTTCACGAGATAAATATTGTACCATAGCCTCTTTTTCTAAATCTGCATTTTTTTCTATCCTTAAAATGCCAAAGAATTCGTCAATCAAAGCATTTCTTGCTATTAAATACTCAGCCGTTTTTCGTCCCTGTTCTGTCATCCGAAGAGGCTGATAAGTAGAATACACAATGTGTTTTTGATAATGCATACGTTGTAAGGCCTGAATCACTTTTTGAAGAGGCTGATTCATTCGCTTGGCTAAATCACTAATCTTTAGCTCTTTATCTTCTTCTAACATCTCGTAAATACCAATCAAATACTTTTCTAAACTTGAAGAAAGCATCACCATGCCTCCCACATATTAAACCTACCTTAAATATATGCAGCCTTCACCTTTCTCATGCTAGAATCGTTAGGTTATCTTTCAAGAATAAATTGACACACTTCGTGATACATATTAGAATTATTTAGAGGTTATCTTAATTAAAGGAGGTGAAACTGTGGACCAAATTGTACTCATTAGCGATAGTTCTTGCGATCTTCCAAAGTCTTGTTTGGATAAATATCAAATCGAAACCATTCCTTTCTATGTTTCATTTGATAGAGAACATTACTTTAAGGAAATTACAGAATTATCCATTGCTGATTTCTATCAAAGACTAAGAGCCGAAAAGATTTTCCCAAAAACTTCTCTACCTTCTATCAATGATTATTATGAAGCTTTTAAACCTCATATTGAGGCTGGTAAAAGCGTCATCTGTGTGACATTATCTAGTCACTTTAGTGGCTCCTATAATGCTGCAGTTAATGCTCGTGAACTTATTTTAGAAAATTATCCTAATGCGCAAATTGAAATTATTAATTCTTTAAATGCAACAGGTGGAGAGGGTATCCTTGTTTTAGAAATCGCTCGAATGATTAAGGAAGGTCTTGATTTTAAAACGATTCTTGAAACAGCACTTAAATTGCGTGAAAAAGCTCGTATCTTTTTCTTTGTAGAAACACTAGACTATTTAGAACATGGTGGACGTATTGGTAAAGCAACTGCACTTATTGGATCAATGCTTAATGTAAAGCCAGTCATCCAGTTACAAGATGGGGAGTTATTACCTAGTGGTAAAGTACGTGGTACCAAAAAAGCATTAGCTAAAATCCTTGAACTTACTAAGGAATATGTGGGTGAACAAGCAAGTGATTATCATTATTTAATTGCTCATGCAGATAATATGGAATATGCAACCATTACAAAAGAAAATATCACAAAGACACTTGGTGTAACCATAACTGAAGATCTTTGTTTCATCGGAACAACCATTGGTGTCTATACAGGACCAGATGTTGTTGGTGTTTGCTTAATTCCCAAATATGAAACATTATTAAATGCTTAAAATAGATAAAAAAACAAACTCCTCACTATGAAGAGTTTGTTTTTTTATCTATTGACTTTTTAAAGCCCTGATTACTTTAATGGTTTTCGAGAATGCATAATAAGTTGTTATTAAAGAAAAGGCTTCTGTTACTGTAAACGCTGGAAAAATTCTCCCCTGTTGGCTCCTATAGCCAAGGCCATCTAAAGCAAGTAGTACTTGTGCTAAAAGAATCAGAAAAAGTTGTGTACGAATCTGTAAATGTTTATACCGCATGATTCCTATTATACATAAACTGGAAAGAATCACTACTAAACTCCCTTGCATGATGCTTAAATAATAGGGAAAGCTTCCTGATAACATCAACTGATATCCAAATTGACTCCCTTGTATGATTTCTGTAGGTTGTTTTAAAATGATATATAAATCAAATAAAATCCAAGGTGTAAAACAAGCTACAAAATATGGATACCTTATTTTCTCTCTATAACAAGGTGTGATATACCAAATAGCAGATGCAGTTGTCATAGTGATACCCATACTACTTGAAAAGTAAAAATATCTTAATGACTGAAGTAACTGATACTCAGGCAAACCCCCATAAATAATCAGTGTAACATATCTAAGCATTGTAAAACTTACTAGTAAACTCACTACATACTTTAAAACAACATATGGATTTTTCCCTAATGCTTTTAAATTTAGTAACCCTATCATAAGAGCTGCCAAACAACATAGGATTAAGATTTCATAACACATCTTTCTCCCCCTTACATCTATAGCCTCCAATCTAGTGTATGGAAGCTTTTCCTATTTTAGAACTAGTTGTTGTTATATTAAAAAGGAGCCTATTAAAACGAGGCTCCTTTTAATTCTTTTGACTAGCTTTTATGTCTATGCCTTTGCATTAGCACGATTTAAAGCATTTAGATAAGATACAGCTTGTAAAACTGCTGTACTTCCTTCTCCTACTGCTTTCGCTACCTGAAAAGGCTTTCCTGTACAATCTCCCGCAGCAAATACACCTGGCATGTTGGTTTCCATCATACGATTGACTTTAATGGCTGTCTTTTCCATTTCTAATCCATTTAACAGTTTAGAAGTTGGAATATTTTCTTTGATTAAGAAAACACCACTTACATCAATTTGTCCTTCTGTATGCTCTAAACCACTTACAACCGTTTCACCAATGATTTTCTTAGGACGTACACGTAACACTTCAATTCTTTCATCTAAATGTTCCAAATCCTTATAAAGTGGCATGTAATAAACTTTTTCACATACCTCTGCTAAATAATTGGCATCTTCTTCTGCATGACTGCTATCCCCTACAACGACAACAGCTTTACCTCTATATAAAGGCCCATCACAAGTTGCACAGTAGCTTACACCTCTACCTAAAAATTCATTTTCCCCCTCTAAAACAGATGTTTTAGAAAGTCCATTAGCTAAAATAACTGTTTTAGCTTCAATAAATTCATTTTCTACATTAAGCATATAAGACTGTCCCATTGGGAAGATTTCAATCACTTTAGCTGTTTGAATTTCTACACCAAGTTCTTTTGCATGATCTGTAAATTGCTCCATCATTTGCTCTCCTGTTACACCTGGCATACCAATATAATTATCTACACGTTCTGCTTTATAAATATAACTTGTTGAAGGGGGATTACCAAAAACTTTTACTTTTTTATTTCGAATGACACCCGTAATTGCTGCTGAAAGCCCTGCTGGCCCTGCCCCTATAATTGCAATATCTATCATGACTTTTCCTCCATCTCATTGGGCTTTAGAAACATTTGTTTCTTCTTCATTATATTAGGTCTTTGTATTTTTTGCTAGTTTTTACTCAAAAATCCCTTTACATAATTCACAAGCAGTCGGTGTACTTGCTACCCCCCCTAATGCTGTTTCTCTAAGCTCCATAGGCATGCTTTTACCTACATGATACATTGCTACTACCGTTTCATCAAATGGTACAATATGCTTAATACCACATAAGGCCATCTCTGCACTAATGAGTGCATTAGATACACCCATTGCATTGCGTTTTTGACAAGGTGCTTCTACTAGCCCTGCAATAGGGTCACAAACCAAACCTAAAATATTTGTAATGGCTGTAGATGCTGCATCTAAAGAAGCTTCTGGTGAGGCTCCCATCATCTCACAAACTGCTGATGCTGCCATAGAAGAAGCAGCACCTACCTCTGCTTGACAGCCTCCCTCTGCACCAGAAACTGTTGCATTTCTTGTAATTAAGTATCCAATAGCCCCCGCATTAAAAAGTGCGCGAATCATCTCTTCATCACTTAAATGAAATTGTTCTTGCATGGCTAAAAATACACCAGGAATAACACCTGATGAACCCGCAGTCGGTGCTGCTACAATGAGTCCCATTGAACTATTTACTTCTAAAATACCTGCTGCATAACTAATCGCCTTACTCATCATTTCTCCACAAACTGATCCTTTATTAGCATGAGCAAATAAACGTTTACTTTCTCCTCCTATTAAACCACCCATGGATACTAAGTCCTCTTCTAAGGCACGTAATGCTGCATTTTTCATAATCTCATAAGCATGTGCCATCCGCTTTAAAATTTCTTCACGTGAAGCATGGAAAAGCTCCATTTCTCTTCTAATCATCACCTCTGAGATTGTTAGGTGATGTGTATGACATAAATTAAGTAATTCCTTACCATCTATAAAATTCATCAACTTTTCCTCACTAATTAATAATTTTAGCATATTGTACAGCTAAGTGATTAGAGATTGCTTCTATCACTTGCTCACAAATAGGTTCATCTGCTTCAAGAATTGTTGTTGCCATCTTACCCTTTGTTCCACGATAAACACGCATATAAGCAATATTAATTTTCCAGTTGCTTAAGCAATTTGTAATATGGGCCACAATTCCTGGTTGGTCTTGATGACCAATTAATAAAGTATGATATTCCCCGCTAAAGGAAACCTCTACATCATTCACCTTATCAATACTAATAGCACCTCCCCCAATGGATGAACCTGTAATGCAAATTTCATTTCCATTAGGATCACTCATAATAATATCTACAGTATTAGGGTGCTTAATGCGATGATCTTCACTAACTTCAAATACATAATTAAGCCCCTTTTCCTTTGCATAGTGAAATGCTTCTTTTATGTGTTCATCTTCTTCATTCATGCCTAATAATCCTGCTAACAATGCACGATCTGTCCCATGCCCCCTATAAGTTTTAGCAAATGAACCATAAAGTATAAAAGTAACCTTAGCAATTTTTTTTGGTGCTAACTGATAAGCTACCTTAGCAATCTTTAAAGCTCCTGCAGTATGGGAGCTAGAAGGCCCAATCATATTAGGCCCAATAATATCAAATACGCTCAATTCTTTCATAACCTGTCCTCTTTTGTCAAAATATGATATTTTTATTATATCCATTATACCCTAAGAAAACCTACTTTGGCAAAAACATTCCTATATAAAATCATATAAAAAAATATCAATGGAATATTGACACCTATCAATTGATATGCTATCATAATAGAGCATTCTAGGAAATAGTTCCTATTATTTATAAGCTCTTATGGCTCAGGCGGTAGAGCGTCGCCTTGGTAAGGCGGAGGCCACGGGTTCAAGTCCCGTTAAGAGCTTTAAAATTAGGCTCTGTTAGATAATTGTGTGATAAATAAATAATAAAAACAGCTAGACATATTAGAACTCCATTCTCTAGCTGTTTTTATATAAATTATTTCGCAATAGATTAATATTGTTCACTTTATTATATTATAGCATTAACTTAATTTACACATTTCATTTAAAGTATTTTTGTTATTTCTTTAATACACATTTTCCCCATCGTAGTCGTACAAAGACAAAGTCATTCTTACAAGTATATTTATCTCTAGCTTAATTGGTTTTGGAAGTATTTATTTATCCTATTTTAATGTCTTTAGCATCATTTGTAGTTATTTACTTTATTGTTGCAATAAACACATACAATAAAATCATTTCTAATTACTTATCAAATATAAAAGAGGCTATCACATGAACAATTTTCAATTGGTATGCGACATCCTCTTTCATTTATGCATTGTTTATATAGATACCTAGAATCACTCTAGATTATATATGACTGGTATTTAACATAATCCTCTCTACTACATTCTATACTAAATAAAGTTCCTTCATTAGTATATTCAGTTTCTAGAACAGTTGAACTATCAATTATATAAGATGTCAT
>JARKVN010000087.1 GCA_029851645.1 Cellulosilyticum sp.
ATACTCGCATTAGTAAAAAAAATCAAGTCTTTCTCTTTAGCTTATTAAATTACAGCTTATAAACCTCTTCCATAAACACATCAAATAACTCTTCTTCTTTTACCTTTTTTAAAATTTCACCTTTTCTAAAAATAAGTCCTTCACCTCGACCACCTGCAATCCCAATATCGGCTTCTCTCGCTTCTCCTGGACCATTTACGACGCAGCCCATGACCGCAATTTTAAGGTTTTTCTTAATACCTTTCGTAGCAGCTTCTACTTTATTTGCAAGTTCAACTAGCCCTACTTCTGTTCGGCCACAAGTTGGACAAGAAATAATTTCTACACCATATTGTCCTAATCCTAAAGATTGTAATACGTTTTTAGCACATTCAATTTCTTTTACTGGATCATCTGATAAGGAAACACGAATCGTATCCCCTATTCCTCTAGATAGGATGGCACCTAGTCCTACTGAAGATTTAATTGTGCCCTTATAGAGGGTTCCAGCCTCTGTAATGCCAACATGAAGAGGGTAATTATATCTTTTTGCAAAAGTTGTATAAGTTTCAATTGCTAATGGTACATGAGATGCTTTAAGTGAAACAATAATATCTCTAAAGTTTAATTCTTCTAAAATACGAATGTGTTCACTAGCACTCTCTACCATAGATTCAGCATTCACTCCGCCATATTTTTTTAGATTCTCTTTGCTAATAGAGCCAGAATTTACACCAATTCGAATAGGAATACCATAAGCTTTTGCTTTTTCTACTACAGTTCGAACACGCTCTTCCTTTCCAATATTACCTGGATTAATACGTAATTTATTGATCCCGCTTTCAATAGCCATTAGGGCAAGTTTATAGTCAAAGTGAATATCTGCAACTAACGGCACATGTATACGTGGCACAATTTTTTCAATAGCTCTTGCTGCTTCTTCATGAGGTACAGCCACACGTACCATTTCGCAGCCTGCCTCTTCTAATTTTAAAATTTGTTCAATAGTAGCTTCTACGTCTTGCGTTTTTGTACTTGTCATAGATTGAATAACAATTGGGCTACCACCACCAATCGTCCTATTTTTTACCATAACTTTCCTTGTATTTTCTCTTGTATACATTATCCTCTTAACCTCATAATATCATTATATAATACAACAACTGTTAATAACATAAGTAGTACCATTCCAATGAAATGAACCGCCCCTTCTTTTTCAGCTGAAATTGCTTTTCCTCTAATCATTTCAACTAATACAAAGAAAATGCGCCCACCATCTAAAGCTGGAAATGGTAATAAATTCATCACACCTAAATTAGCCGATAATAAAGCAGCTAATCTAATCATGGTCATGACAGCCATTTGAAGACCACCAATCTCCATGCTTGTATTCCAAGCCTGACTGCCTACATCTACTACCCCTACAATACCTGCCATTTGATCCATTCCTACAGTCCCTGTGACAAGTTGAACAAGCCCTTCCCATACCATGGCAATCATTGCAATCATATAGAACAGGCCACCCTTAATATTTTCAAAGAGGTTAAAATGACTTCGCTCAGGACTAAAGCCAAACCTTGGCGTTGTTTCATTATTTAAAATACGTGAAGTAACTTGAACAAGCTTCTCCTCTCCTTGCCTTATGACAGTAAACTGATAAGTTTTACTCTCACTTGTTAGTACGGCTTGTATATCACCAATATCTTTAACTTTCATGCCATCAATTGCAATAATTTTATCTCCTGATACTAATCCTGCTTCCTCAATAGGTGAGCCTGCTTCAATGGTTTGAATCACATTGGTTCCAAAGCCACTATAACCTACTAAAATACTACATAATAACCAAGCTAAAATAAAATTCATCACTGCTCCAGCAACCACAATCAGTAACTTTTGCCAAGGCTTCTTGGAGGCCATTGCACGTGGATTATAACTCTCTCCAACTTCTTCTTCCATTCTACAGAAACCACCTATAGGCAGAAGACGTACAGAATATAGGGTTTCCCCCACTTGCTTAGACCAAAGCATAGGCCCCATTCCTACAGCAAATTCATGAACTAAAACACCGCATTTTTTGGCTGTAATATAGTGTCCCCACTCATGAGCAACCACAATTACTGTAAACATTAATAAAAAGATGACAATCATTAATAACATTTAGCCACCTGCTCCCTACTATATTCTCTTGCCCATCTATCACTTTCAAGAATTTGTTCAAGACTTGGCTTATTAATACATATGTGCTGATCCATAACTCTATGAATGATTTCAGGAATCTGCATAAAGCGAATCTTTCGCTCTAGGAAGCTTGCTACAACTTCTTCATTTGCTGCATTTAAAACAGTTGGCATTGTCCCACCACATTCTAAAGCATCATAAGCAAATTGTAAACAAGGAAATGCATCTTTTCTTGGGGCTTCAAAAGAAAGTCCTCCTATGGTTACTAAATCCAATTTTTCAATATACTGAGCAGGTTTTCTTTCTGGGTAGTATAAAGCATAAGCAATGGGATGACGCATATCTGGCATCCCTAATTGTGCAATTGTTGAACCATCTTGATAAGCCACCATAGAATGTATGATACTTTCTTTATGTACCACTACATCAATTTGTGATGGTGCTACATCAAATAGGTATTTTGCCTCTATCACTTCCAGCCCTTTATTCATTAACGTTGCTGAATCGATGGTAATCTTACTTCCCATTACCCAGTTAGGATGTTTAAGTGCTTGTTCTACTGTAACACTTTCTAATTGCTCTTTTGTAAAAGTTCTAAATGGCCCCCCTGAGGCGGTCAATATTAATTTCTCAATACTTTTATGACTATTACCTTGTAGACTTTGGAAAATAGCAGAGTGCTCACTATCTACGGGTAATATTAAACTGCCTTTGGCTCTTGCTAAGCTCATAACAAGTTCTCCTGCTGTTACTAGAGTTTCCTTGTTGGCTAATGCGATCACCTTTCCAGCTTTAATCGCTTCAATAGTTGGTAACAGCCCAATCATCCCTACTACAGCTGTCACTACAATCTCAGCTTCTGCTAAAGTAGCAACTGTCATTAATCCCTCTTGTCCATAAACAACTTCTACAGCTAGATTTTGACCTATCAAGCGCTTTTTTAATTCATAGGCTTTTTCTTCTTGCATTACACAAACCACTTTGGGTTTAAATTGTTTAATTTGTTCTTCTAATAAATCAATCTGACTATTGGCAGTAAGTCCAAGTACTTCAATATCCTTATGACGTGCGATCACATCTAAAGTTTGCGTTCCAATTGAGCCTGTTGATCCTAAAATAACAATTTTCTTCATACTGAACACCAACTCCTATCCCATCATATTTTGTACATACATTGCTACTACATAGATCATAGGTGCTACAAATAAAAAGCTATCAAAACGATCCAAAATCCCCCCATGCCCTGGTAAAATATAACCATAATCTTTTTGTCCAAAATAACGTTTAACAGCTGAGGCAGCTAGGTCACCAAATTGTGAAATAAATGCTCCAAGCATAACCGCAATAACAACGCCTATGACTTGTTTTCTTACCATTAAAGGCACAAATTGTGTATAAATCATGGTATAAAAATAACCTAATAATCCTGCCCCTATAATCCCTCCTATACTTCCTTCTACTGTTTTCTTAGGACTTAGCTTAGGAGCTAGTTTATGTCTTCCCATCATTTTTCCTGTAAAATAAGCAAAGGTATCACATCCCCATGCACTAATAGCTATAAGCCACACCCAAAATATACCATCCTTAATATCTCTTAATAAAATAATAAAGCTAAAAAGTAAACTAACATATAAAATAGGAAAAAGTGTAAGGGCTATATCTATAATGGAGTACTTAGGATATTTAATCACTAAATAAGCTAATGCTAATACAGTTAGTAAAGTCATATAAATATGATAATATGACATAACTAGATTAAAGCTCAAATAATGCACAATCACCGCACCATAACCTATGGTTACTATAGGCTTATGATTTACTTTAACCACGTGATAGAACTCATACATAGCAATTAGACTAATTGCCATAACCACATATCTTAGCCAAGGATTCCCTACCAGAATAATACCAATAGCTAGTAATGTTCCAATGACTCCAGTTATAAGTCTTGTAAGCATCCGCTTTCCTCCTATTCACTTTTACCAAATCTTCTTTGCCTTTGATTAAAAACTTCAATGGCCTTATCCAGTTCTTGAGTCGTAAAATCTGGCCATAAACAGTCTGTAAAATAAAATTCTGAATAAGTTAATTGCCATGGCAGGAAATTACTTGTACGTATTTCTCCACTAGTTCGAATCATTAAATCAGGGTCTGGAACACCTCTTGTATCCATAAAATCTGATATAACCTCTTCGGTCATTTCTTCTAACTTCATATTTCCAGCTACAACCTCTTGAGTCATTTTCTTAAAGGCTCTTAAAATTTCATCACGCCCTCCATAATTAAAGGCCATATGGAAAAACATACCTGGTTTATCTTTTGTTTTATTTTGTAATAAAATAATTTTATCTTTAAGTTCCTTTGGAATGTGCTGAGCTTCTAAATCCCCAATCACATTAAAACGATGATTATCCCCATCTACTTTTTTTAACTCTTTGTCTAAATAGCGGTTAAATAGCTTCATGAGCCCATCTACTTCTTCTTGTGATCTATTCCAATTCTCCGTGGAAAATGCATAAACCGTCAAATGCTCTACACCCAATTGATCTGCATAACTAATAATTTTTTCAAGTGCTCTTGTGCCACGTCGATGCCCCTCATTTCTCGGTAAGCGTCTTTCCTTAGCCCATCTTCCATTACCATCCATAATAATGGCAATATGCTTAGGAATTTTTCTATCTGTCATGTTGATTCCTCCTATTAAAAAACTCCTCTATTAAGAGGAGTATTGCTCATTCATTGCATGAATCAATAAGTGATTCTACAGATAATATTTCTTTGCTCTTATTTTCAACCATTGAATCAATTTCACCAACAAATTTATCTGTTAATTTTTGTACTTCTTTTTCTGCTAACTCAACTTCATCTTTAGTTATTTCATTAGCCTTTTCCATTTTCTTAAATCCATCTAATGCATCTCGACGAATATTTCTAATAGCAACTTTTGATGCTTCACCTTTTTTCTTAATATCTTTTGTAAGATCTTTACGACGTTCTTCTGTAAGTTCAGGGAATACAAGACGAATAACATTCCCATCATTAGTTGGATTGATACCAATGTCAGATTCATTAATAGCTTTTTCAATTGCTTTAAGTAATGATTTTTCCCAAGGTTGAACTTGAAGAATACGTGCTTCTGGAACTGTGATATTTCCAACTTGCTGTAAAGGTGTAGCCACACCATAATAGTCTACAGTAATGCGATCTAATACATGTGGATTAGCACGTCCTGCACGAATAGTTGCAAAATCATCTCCTAAAGATGCAATTGTTTTTTTCATTTTTTCTTCAAATTTAGCTAATGTTTGTTTCACTCTGATATCCTCCTTAATTAATTACCCTTCGATATATATAGTTGTTCCCATCTCTTCTCCACTTGCAACTCTTATAATACTATTGTCTGCTCCTAAATCAAAAACTACTATTGGTAATTTTTGCTCAATACATAGAGCAGCAGCAGTTGTATCAATTGCTTTTAAATCTTGACGTAACATTTCCTGGCATGAAATACGTGTATATTTTTTTGCATTTGGATTTGTTTTTGGATCGCTATCATAGACACCATCAATATTTTTAGCAAATAATAAGGCATCAACTTCAATTTCTGCACCTCTTAAAGCAGCTCCCGTGTCAGTAGAAAAAAATGGATGACCTGTTCCACCAGCAAAGAATACAATTTTACCTTCTTTTAAATCATTATCAGCTCTATCTTTAGAAAAAAGCTCTGTCATACTTCCTAATACAAAGGGGGTTTGTACACTTGTTTTCATCTCCAAACTACGGCATACATCTGCTACATAAATGGCATTCATAACTGTAGCAAGCATCCCTATTTGATCTGCTTTGATGCGGTCCATGTCTCCTGATGTACGTCCTCTCCAAAAGTTTCCACCACCAATAACTACAGCAACCTCTATTCCTATTTCTACTAAAGACTTTAATTGTTTTGCAACTTCTGTAATGATTTGGTGATCAAACCCTCTTTGCTGATCACCTGCTAAAGCTTCTCCACTAAGTTTGACCAATACACGTCTATATTTCATTTGGTTTTCCTCCTACTAACACTACTCTATCACAAATATTCTTTGAATGCTAGATGTATTTTTCATCTCTATCTCGTTAAGATCTTGTGATTCAATTCCATAAAAAAAGGGCACTAAGTGCCCCATTTTTATTAACCTCGGATTTGTTTTGCAACTTCTTCAGCAAAGTTTTCTTCTTTTTTCTCGATACCTTCGCCTGTTTCAAAACGAACAAATCTTTTAATTGCTTTAGCATCTCCAAGTTCAGCAGCAACATATTTACCTACTGTTAAATCTGGATCTTTAACATATTCTTGTTCTAATAAACAAATTTCTTTAAGCTGTTTATTAAGTCTTCCCATTACCATTTTTTCAATAATGTTTTCTGGTTTACCTGGGTTTTCGTTAATTGCTTGGTGCATTAAGATTTCTTTTTCATGAGCTTTCTTTTCTTCAGAAACTTCTTCTGTTGAAACGAACTCTGGATTTACAGCAGCAACTTGCATTGCTACGTTTCTTCCAACTTCATGAGCTTTTTCACCTTCTGTAGCTACTTCAACAACAGCAACAATTCTACCACCACCGTGTGTATAAGAAGCTAATGTTCCATCTGTAGTGATTTTTTCAAAACGACGGATCGTTAAGTTTTCACCAATTGTAGCAACTTTCTCTGTTAATACTTCACCAACAGTTTTAGATGCATCAGATGGCCATGTAAGCGCTTTTAATGCTTCTACATCAGCCACATCGCTGTTTAATACTAATTCAGCTACTTCATTAACAAATGATACGAATTGATCATTTTTAGCAACAAAATCTGTTTCAGAGTTAATTTCTACGATTGCAGCTGTTTTTCCATCTGCTGAGATAGCTTCTTTAACAAGACCTTCTGCAGCAACACGGTCAGCTTTTTTAGCAGCTTTTGCTAAACCATTTTCACGTAAATATTCGATAGCTTTCTCCATATCACCATCTACTGCATTTAACGCTTTTTTACAGTCCATCATACCTGCTTGTGTTCTTTCACGTAATTCTTTTACCATAGCAGCTGTAATTGCCATTTTTGTTCCCTCCAATATCTATAATTATTCTGCAGTTACTTCTTCAGTTGTTTCTTCTTCAGCTTGTACAGCTTCTTCTGAAGTTGTTTCAAAGATTTCACCTTGATTTGCTTCAATAACAGCATCTGCCATTTTAGCTACAATTAATTTTACTGCACGAATTGCATCATCATTACCTGGGATAACATAATCCACTTCTTCTGGATCACAGTTTGTATCTACGATAGCTACTACTGGAATTCCTAAAATATGAGCTTCTTGGATAGCAATTTTTTCTTTGCGTGGATCTACTACAAACATAAGGCTTGGAAGATCTTTCATTTCTTTAATACCACCAAGGTTTTTCTCAAGTTTATCCATTTCTTTACGAAGTTCAATAACTTCTTTCTTAGGAAGTACTTCGAAAGTACCATCTTGTTCCATTGCTTCTAATTCTTTAAGTCTTGCGATACGGCTTTTAATTGTTGAGAAGTTAGTAAGCATACCACCTAACCATCTGTTATTTACATAGTACATACCACTTCTTTCAGCTTCAGATTTAATAGACTCTTGAGCTTGTTTTTTAGTACCAACAAATAATACTTTACCGCCTTCAGCTACAGCTTCACGAACAACATTGTAAGCTTCATCAACTTTTTTAGCTGTTTTTTGTAAGTCGATAATGTAAATACCATTTCTTTCTGTGAAGATGTATTCTTTCATTTTTGGATTCCATCTTCTTGTTTGGTGACCAAAGTGTACACCTGCTTCTAATAATTGTTTCATTGAAATTACACTCATTGTAATGACCTCCTGGTTTTTCCTCCGTACATATTAAATACTTGTGGACTAATTTAGCACCCCGCAAGTACATCTATATACGTGCGTTTTTCGCTAATAAGCATATCATACTTATCTAACAAATTCAATCATTTTTTTATTATTTTTTACACTACCTTTATTCCCTTTTTATACAACTAATAATTCTAATAACGTCGCATAATCTGCATTATAAGGTAATTCTAAATAACCATTTTTTAACTTGGTTTGCTTTTCATTCTCTTTAATGTACTCTAAAAAATCTTTTCCATTTTCTATAATGCCTGCCTGTTCAAGAATCCTACAAATTTCACTAGCACCACTTTGATCCGGAATATATACTTCATACTTTTCTTGAGTCTCTATCGTGCTTTCCTCTAACTTTAAAGTATTTTCCTTTTCTCCTACTAAATCTTCTATGAGATTATCTTCTTTAATCGGCTCATCTTCGCTTACTGTATCACTTTCTTCTAGTGATAGATTTTCTATCTCCTTATCCTCTTTAGTCAGAGGCTGCATGGTATTGTGTGTTTGGTCATCCTGGCTACTTACCACTTCAAAATCAACTTTTAAAGTAAGTAATGTCCCTAGCATACCAGTTAGAATCATACCACAACCAAAACCTAATAACCAAAAAGTAAATTTCACCTTTTTCATGATATTACCTCATTGAATAAAGGGAAATAACTAACTTCACTTCCCCAATACCTTTCTTTAAGTTTCTTGCGATTTCCTCCATACTTTCTCCTGATTGGTGTCTTTTAATAATTTCTTCAAAATCTTGCTTATTAGCTAAAGAGCTAGTTTGTTTAACTTTTGCTTCTTGTGATTTATTTTTAGAAGTACCTACCATCATTTCTCTAAAGTTTTCATTTTTCTTTTCTTCCTCTTCTAAAAAATAACTAAATAATTCTTCTACATTTTTTAAATGTTCTTCTTGATTTATATTGGTATAATGTCCTTCTTCATGAAGGCCAGCTATCTTTAAAATGCCAATAAATACAATACCAACACCAATTCCTACAAAAATCAGAAAATAAATTGGTAAACTTTCTATCGTTATGTTCATTTCTTTCCTCCAAACTATTTTAATGACTTCTATATCCGAATATCAATATGTGTGGTATGGTCCCCTTTATTTTCTTTTGAATGAATATCATTTTTCTTCTTTTTTTTATATTTGCTTGGTGAATTTAATGCCTGACGCCTTTGCTCTTTATTTAAATCATTATCTAACTTTTCATCCTCATTTATTTCATTTACCATCTCTTGTCTATCAATTGTTTGTTTATTTAAGATGTCAGCAAGTTGAGTTTGTTGCACTTCTCCCCCATGCTTACTAGCTTGCTGTCTATTAGAAACTTCTGGCGATTGCTGATAAATTGTTTGAGTATCAATTGGACGCAGCATCCTTACTCCTCCTCATTATTTACTTTATAGTGGTAAAGATAAATGATATTTTGACATCTGTGCTCTTAACCTTGAAACAGCCTTTGTATGTAATTGTGATACCCTAGATTCAGACACTTCTAATATATGGCTAATTTCTTTTAAAGTAAGTTCTTCATAGTAGTATAAGAAAATAACTTTTTTCTCCCTTTCTGGTAAATCTCCAATAATCTTCGCCAAAGTTTCTTTGACTTCATTTTCTTCAGCATATCTTTCTGGAACCAAAGCATTGGGATCACTAATGGTTTCAAAATGAAAGACATTTTCATCGATAGAAATTAAACTTGAGATATTCACTTCTTTTAATAAGGTGTTATATTCTTCTACACTCATTTCTAGAAAATCGGCCACCTCTTGTTTAAGGGGTGGCCTACCAAGCTTACCTTCTAACTCCATATAGGCTTTATCAATATCCTTTTGTTTTTTTCTAAGTGTCCTTGGTACCCAATCCAATTTTCTAATAGCATCTAATATTGCTCCTCTAATTCGAAGTGAGGCATAAGTTTCAAATTTAACATTTTTCTCAGGATTAAATTTATCTATTGCATCAATTAATCCTAATATACCATATCCAACTAAATCATCTATGTCGATATATTGGTTTAAATAAATTCCTAACCTACCTGCAACTAATTTTACCAAATGAACATAATGCTCGGTTAGTATTTCCTTTAGACCATCATCTCTTGTCTTACAATATTCTATCCAGACAGCATTCATATCTTTATTGTTCATGTTGAGCTCCCATTATAACTATATTTGTCGGACACCATGTCCTATTGTTTTGACATGTAACATTCCTGTTAATGTATGAAGTTCAATTGTTCTCCCGTAATTATCACCTGTATCTTGAGCTATAATCGGAATACGGATACTATTTAAGATTTGCACAACAGCAGCAACATTCCTTGTACCAATACGCATGGCATTATCCATATTTTTAAAATCAAACATATGTGCCCCACCTGCAATTTTCGCTACCATTCTGGTCTTACGAGCCCCTTCATTGATCATTAATTGTACAAGCTGCTCTATGGCTGTATCTGCAAATTTTGCTTTGTTACTATTATTTCTTATCTGTGTGCTATCAGGTAACATAATATGAGCAAGTCCACCTATTTTGAGCTGTGGGTCATATAAAGTAATGCCTACACAAGATCCTAATCCTAATGTTGTAAGAATAGCTGGTTCTTTTGCAATATTTAAGTCAGCCATGCCTACCTCTATAATCCCTGTCTTACCCATAATATGCACCTAACGAGTTAATTACTCTGCTGTATGCTACATTATCAAAAATTAATATATATGTACCATTCAAAAGACCATTAACATCCTTAAAAACAGTTTCGATAAATAACATGGTATTATCCTCACGAACGAACTCTATTGCAGGATTACTAAGTATTGCACCTGCCATATCTATAGCAATCTGAGGTGATGAAATGTCAAGTTTTAAACCTGTAAAGGTATTTAGTGCACTCAAATAAGTCCCTGCTAGTATATTACCTGTTTCACATAGCACAGAATGTGCCATTTCATCAAACTCTTCTAAATCCTTTAGATTTTTACCTAGCATACGATTAACAATACCAATAGCACTTTCTGTTTCAAAAGCAAGCAGTAACATAGCATTGAAATCCCCAGAAACATTAATGAGCATTCCCGCAATCACTTCTTCAGGGCTTCCAAGAACTTCTGGTAACTCTTGAATCGTATCTATCTTGACACGTGCTACACTCATATCCAAGGTCGAATTAATCAATTGACTAAGTGCTGTCATTGCATTACCTGACGCAATATTACCAGCTTCTCTTAGCATATCTAATTCTTCATCTTTAACTTCCTGATAGTTTCGCTCTTCCATTGATTGCCTCCTTATTTAGCTTCTTCTATTTGAAGGATTTCTCCAGCTTCAAAGGCTTCCTCAATAATATTATTTAGATTAAGTAAAGTAACAATATTGTCCTCAACCTTACCTACACCTAAAATATGATGTATTTTCATTTTTCCTTGAACATTTTGAGCGGCCTCAATTTGATCATTTTCAATTTCAATAACCTCTTTTACCTCATCCACAATGAGACCCACTCCTGCTTCTTCGATTTTAACAATAATAATCCTTGTTTTATCCGTATATTCTTTTTTCTCAAGCCCAAATTGTTCTCTTAAACTAATCACTGGAACAATTTCCCCTCTTAAGTTCATAACGCCTCTTACACATAATGGTACTTTAGGTACACGCATAATTGGCTTAACTTTTTCTATAATTTGCACATGTTGAATACTAATTCCATAAAGCTGTGCATCCATTTTAAATACAATAAATTGTTGAATTGTTTCTATTGTTTTCATGCCTTCTCCCCCTAAATTAATGAATTTACATCTAGAATCAGTGCAACCTCACCATTTCCTAAAATGGTTGCCCCTGCAATAATATCAATACCACTTAAGTATTTCCCTAATGACTTAATAACGATTTCTTGTTGTCCTATTAGTGAATCTACAATGAATCCAACTTGTTTTTCACCTTTCTTTACAATGACCACCATCATCATCTCTTTATCTTCTTCTTCTTTAAGTCCTAAAACTTCTCTTAATCTGATGATTGGAATGATTTCATCACGTACAACAATAACTTCTTGATTTTGTACAAGTTTAATGTCATCTTTATGAACATCTTCTATATTTTGAATGTTACTTAATGGAATTGCGTACTTCTCATCAGCAATGTTAATCATGAGAGCTTGAATGATCGCTAATGTTAATGGTAATCGTACAATAAATTTACTACCTTTTCCAAACTCTGTTTCAACTTCTACATGACCACCTAGTGCAGTAATTTTACTTTTAACAACATCAAGTCCTACACCACGTCCTGATAAATCTGAGATTTTCTCTGCAGTACTGAAACTTGGCTTGAATAATAATTCTACAATTTCTTTTTCAGTCATTGTAGCAGCTTCTTCTTTAGTAACTGTTCCTTTTTCAATAGCTTTGTTTTTAATTTTATTAACATTGATACCTTTTCCATCATCTTCAACTTCAATGACAACACTATTACCATCTTGATAAGCTTGTAGTTTAATGGTACCTTTTTTAGGTTTTCCGATACTAACGCGCTCCTCTGTTGTTTCAAGACCATGATCTGCTGCATTTCTAAGTAGGTGAATAAGTGGATCACCAATCTCATCGATTACTGTACGGTCAAGCTCTGTTTCTTCCCCTGACATAACTAGTTCAATTTCCTTACCTAGTTTTCTAGAAACATCACGAATCATACGTGGGAATCGGTTAAATACTGTTTCAACAGGTACCATTCGAACTTTCATAACTGCATCGTGTAAACTTGTTGTAATACGTTCTAAGTATTCAACAGAATCATGATAGTTATTTTCAACTTCACTTTCTTTGACATCTAATCCTTCAAGCTGAGTCTTTACTATAATTAACTCACTTACTAAATTCATCAGTGTATCTAATCGGTCAATGTTAACTCTTACTGTTTTATTTGAAATTTGTTGTTTTGCTACTTGATTTGGCTGTTGTTCGTTAGAAGGATTGTTTTCTTTAGCTTCTACTTTCTGCTCTTGTTGTTGTGCTGCTTCTACAACAATACCTTGTGAAGTAAAGGCAGAAACTGTTGCTTTTTCAACTTCTGATGCATTGGAAACAGCTTCTTCAACCTTTTCCCTAGGCTCTTTAGTTACTAAGACAACCGTAAATTCTTTATCAAATTTTTCATCCTCAATATCTTGTGTGCTTGGGTTAGAATGAATAATCTCGCCCACATTTTCAAGATCTGTATAGATAATAAAGGCTCTAGCTGATTTTAAAACACAGTTATCAGATAGTTCGATTGTAATTTGATAAACATTCATTCCCATACTAAGGGCATTATTTTTAACCAATTCTTGAGATTCTGGAAGCTTAATGAGGTTCTGCGCTTCTTCTGCTTGTTCTTTTTCCTTTTCTTCTGTCTTGCTTGCATCTAATGCACCTACTTCACCTGGTGCGTCTGACTTATTTTCTATAAGCTTTCCTAGCTCATTAATAAGATTGATATAATCTTCAGTACCTTCACTTCCAGTATTAGTGATTTCTTCCACATAATTTTCAAGTCCATCTAAACTTTGAAAAAGAATATCTACCATATTAGAGTCAACTGTTAAATTACCTGCTCTAATTTCTGATAATACGTTTTCTAGGGTATGGGTTAATTTTTGCATTTTAGTAAATCCCATTGTTCCTGCCATTCCTTTTAAAGTATGTGCCACCCTAAAAATTGCATTAACTGTTTCTGTATCTGATGGATTATTTTCTAAGTTTAATAAGTTCTCATTTAAAGTTTGTAAGTTATCTTTTGATTCTTCAATAAAAATTTGTAAGTATTGACTAACGTCCATGACTATCCCCCATTATCTTTGGAATTTTTAAATGTTCTCTAATATCTTATACAATGACATCATTTACTATATCTCATAGAAGAATTTATTTTTGTGTATTCTGTATTATTATGAGTTTTTTTCATAACCGCCAAATAACTGTTTAAATCTAGTTACCCATTTTTCCTTGACAGAACTTTGCCCATCTTTCACCCCTAGTCTACCTATACAAAGTTTTGCCATTTCATAATAAGCTTTACTAGATTTAGCATTAGGTGCATATTTAAAGATAGGAACCTGCTCTTTGACTGCTCTAAATAACTGCTCATCATAAGGCACATACCCTGCATACTCTACAGGAAGCTCTAAAAAATTTTGACAGACATAATTTAATTTATTAAATACATCATGGGCTTCTTTTTGAGATTCTGCTCTATTGATCACAAGCTTTACAGCTGAACTTAATCCAAAATTACTTACTAGTGTCTTAAGAAGCGCATAGCCATCTGTTATAGAAGTTGGTTCCGGTGTTGCGACAATATATACCTCATCTGCTAAATTACAGAACTTTACAACAATATCATTAATTCCTGCTCCAGTATCTATAATAAGTATATCTGTTAGTGTATTTAAGTCGGCTAGTTGATTACTAATATGGCTAATCTGATGGCTTGGTAGAAAGTTCATATCCTTAATGCCAGACCCCCCCGAAATGAAAGAAATGCCATGCCGACTCATGGTAACTAAGTCTTTCATTCCACAAGTCCCATTGATCAAATGAGATAAATTATACTGTGGGTGTTCTCCCAGTATAATTTCTACATTGGCAAGACCAAAATCTGCATCTAAAATAATAGGATTTTTTCCTAGTTCCTTTAGTGCTAAAGCTAAATTTACACTAAAATTACTTTTACCAACCCCACCTTTTCCACTAGCCACTGTTATGATTTTCATTTCTTTTTTTTCGAAATGATTTCCTTCTTGCTTATTTACCATCTGCCTAAGAAGCTGTGCTTGATCACTCATCATTTAGTCTCCTTAATAGTTCTGTAATATAGTCTAACTTATTAAATGGCTTAATGTCAGCAGGTACATTTTGACCATTTGTCAAGTACATGATAGGCTTTTGTGCATAATAATTAATATTAACCACATTTCCCATTTCATCTGTTTCATCTAATTTAGTGATAATTAAATCGAAAGTATCATCTACTTTTTCATAGGTTTCAACGATTTTTCTAACATCTTTTGCATTGGTGTTGGCATTTAGTGTTAGGAAGATTTGCTTTTCTTTTATTTTTTTCATTAATGCACTTAATTCTGTGACTTGTTCTTCATTTTTATGTGATCTTCCTGCTGTATCAATTAATATATAATCCATGCCCTTCCACTTTTCTATATATTTAGGCAAATCATTTTCATCGTAAATGATTTCTATTGGCACACCTAATATATCTGCATAGGTCTTTAATTGTTCTACAGCGGCAATACGATACGTATCTGACGTAAAAAGTACGACTTTCTTCTGTTCCTCTAAAACATACTGTGCTGTTAACTTAGCAATTGTTGTTGTTTTTCCCACACCTGTTGAACCTATAAAGAAAATGATTTGAGAAAGTTCTTTAGCTTCTTTTTGAATTAAGACTTCTTCTAGTGCATTATATAACTTTCTAATATAATCCTCACTATCCTCTGCTTCTGTTTGAGCTAATAAAAATTCACAAACTTCTAATCTAACGCCTAAATTTAATAATTTATCTCGAATGTATGTTGTTACTTTATTCTCTTTAACTTCACTTTCCAAATTCTCTTTTTGGAGAATGGTTTGTTTGACAATCGTTTGTGGTGGGTTACTTTTTAAAGCTCCTAACTCTTTATGTAACTCACCCATCTGATTTTTTAAGTCCATTAATAATTCATAAGAATCAGTCTCTTCTTTTTGAGACACTATAGCTAATGTTTCATCAGTCTTATCCTTAGTATCACCCTCTTCTTTTATGGCTACTGTAACGACTGTATTAGGCTTTTTAAACCATTTCATTGGTCCATTAATTTCCTCCTTTTGAGTACTAATCACAATGGCCTTCTCACCATATTCTCTTTCGATTTCTTTTAAAACAATTTCTTCTGTTCTACCCTTCATCTTTATAATTCTCATGCAATACTCACCATCCCAATTGATTGAATTTGAACATCTTGTTCAATCTCATTGTATGATACAACAATTAAATCAGGTATATACTGCTCTGTTAGATGTTTAAAATAAATTCTCACAATTGGCGATGTTAAAATAATAGGTTGCAGTCCAATTGATGTTAATTTACTTACTTCTTTTTTAAGCTGTGATATCAGATTTTGTACAATTTTAGGTTCTAGTGCTACATAAGAACCTTGTTCTGTATGTTGTACACTTGCCATAATCTGTTGTTCCACATTTGGATCTAATGTAATGACTTGATTTGTATTTTGCATAAATAACTTTCTAGAGATTGCACGCGATAGTCCTTGTCTTACATATTCAGTTAATACATCGGTATCTCTTACAGATGTCGCATAATCTGCTAGAATCTCACAAATTGTTACTAAGTCTCTTATAGAAATACCTTCTTGGAGTAAATTTCCTAAAACTTTTTGAATGTCACCAACACTTAGTAATTTAGGTGTTAACTCTGCTATGAGTGTTGGATGCGTTTCATTAACATTATTAATTAATGTTTGAACATCTTGCCTACTTAATAATTCATGTAAATGCTTTTTAATAACTTCTGTTAAATGTGTGGCAATAATAGATGGACAATCTACTACTGTATAGCCCCTCATTTCAGCTTTTTCTCTTTGTGATTCTGTAATCCATAAAGCAGGTAACCCAAATGCAGGCTCTTTAGTTGCAATACCATCAATTTCTTCCTCTACATAACCAGGATTCATCGCCATATAATGATCAAATAAAATCTCACCACTAGCTACTTCAACCCCTTTAATTTTTATGCTATAGCCATTTGGAAGTAACTGAATATTATCCCTTAACCTAACAATCGGTACAATACTTCCGAGTTCAAGGGCAATTTGTCTTCTGATCATAACAACACGATCTAATAAGTCTCCCCCTTGATTCACATCAGCAAGCGGAATAATTCCATATCCAAACTCGAGTTCAATAGGGTCTACTTGTAATAATGAAATTACATTTTCTGGCTTTCTAATCTCCTCAGCTGCTTCATCTTCTACATTAATATCTGACTCTACCGCTTCAATAGCCTCTTTCTTATTGAGTCTATTAGATAATATAAACCAAACAATTGCAATAGGTAAAGTCCCAAGTAAACTCATAGGAGTGAAAACACCTAACACTGTCACTGTAATACCAACAATGAGTAGAACAAGTGGAGATGAGAATAATTGTTTTGTAATGGTTGTACTGATCCCCTCTTCTGCACTTGTTTTTGTTACAAGTACACCTGTTGCTACAGATATGAGTAGTGATGGAATCGCACTAACTAGCCCATCTCCAATGGTTAAAATCGTATATTTTTGAAGAGCTTCCATTAACTCTAACCCTCCAAAAGTGACACCCATAATAAGACCACCTATCATGTTAACAAAGGTGATAAAGATTCCTACCATGGCATCATTTTTAACAAACTTCGAAGCCCCATCCATTGAACCAAAGAAAGCTGCTTCATCTTGTATTTTCTTTCTTCTATTCTTAGCTTCTGCTTCATCAATAAATCCAGTATTTAAATCCGCATCAATTGCCATTTGTTTTCCTGGCATCGCATCTAGTGTAAAACGAGCTGTAACTTCAGCAACACGATCAGAACCCTTCGTAATAACTTGCATATTTACTATAGTAATAATAATAAACATAATGGTTCCAATTACAATATCTCCACCTGCTACGAACTGCCCAAATGCCTCTACAACATCACCAGCATAACCATTTGCCAGAATCATCCTTGTACTTGATAAGTTTAATCCTAACCTAAATAAAGTTGTAATAAGAAGCAAAGTAGGAAATAAAGATAAGTCTAATGGTTCTTTTGAAAATAATGCACTCATTAGAATAATTGTAGAAATAGATATATTTACCATTAGTAATATACTTAATATCGTATCAGGAAGTGGTACAATAATTAAGAAAATCAGTCCAACTACAAATAACCCTAATAGAATATCTCCTGATTTAAACTTCACACATAGTTCCTCCTATCTCATCTTTTTCTTTTGTAAATTATATACAAAGGCTAAGACCTCTGCTACTGCTCCATAAAGTTCAGGTGGAATTTCTCTATCTAAATCTACTGTATAATATAAAGATCTAGCAAGAGGTTTGTTTTCAACAATTTCTATTTGACATTCTTTCGCTTTTTCTTTGATTTTCTGTGCGACATAATCTACCCCTTTAGCAATTACAATAGGCGCTCTACCACTTGCTTCATCATATTTTAAGGCAACTGCAAAGTGAGTTGGGTTTGTAATAATGACATCTGCCTCTGGAATAGCCTGCATCATCCGCTTCATGGAAGCTTGTCTCATCTTTTGCTTAATTTTTGACTTAACTTGGGGATCCCCCTCTGCATTTCGATATTCTTCCTTAACTTCTTGCTTCGTCATCTTAATACTATCCTCATGTTTAAATCGCTGATAAACATAATCTATAGCAGCAATAATTAAAAAAGCTCCCCCTACAAAAAAACCTAGCTCTACAGTAGTCTGAGCAATTATATTTAAAATACTAGCAGTTTGAATTTCATAGATACCCATAAATAGTTCGATTTTGCCCTTAATAACATTTAAGGCAACACCTCCCAAAATGGTCACCTTAACTACTGACAAAAGTAAATTGATAATCATATCTTTAGAAAAAATTCTTTTCATTCCATTTAGTGGATTCATTTTACTCATCTTAAATTTCATAGGTTCAAAAGACACTTTAAACTTAACCTGAATATAGCAGATAATAAAAGCAATAACAGCTAATGCTAACCATATGGGTAACCCAATCAGTATAAACTGTATAATAGCTTCTTTTAAAACAGCTAAAACTTCTTTTGAATTACTTTGATTAGAAAACCTTCCTATATTTTCAAAACCCCATTTTATCTGCTCCATGATACCATTTAACATATAGCTTCCAAAGGCTAGTCCTAGAGCACTAAAACCTACGATTAATACTGCTGTATTTAATTCTTTACTTTGAGCAACTTGTCCTTTCTTTCTGGCATCTGCACGCTTTTTATCAGTTGCCTTTTCTGTTCTTCCTTCACTTTCTGCAGAAAAGAATTGTAAATTTAGTGGATAAAATCTTTGTGTCATAACGGCCTCATTCCTTGAATGATATTCATAAACGTATTGACTAACTCATCAATAATTAAAGCATTATACCTATGAACAGTTTGTATCGTAATAATCATTAAAATAAACATAATAAGCATTTTAAGGGGAATTCCTATAACAAACATGTTCATTTGTGGAACAGTTCTAGCAAGTATGCCCATAGCAATATCTACAATAATAATGACTGCTATAATAGGCATAGATAATTTAAATCCTATTTCAAAATATCGTCCAATCGTATCTACCATCGTCATCACAGTAGATGTACCAAGCACTTCTTTACCAATAGGAATGAGGTTAAAAGATTCAACCAGAGTATGAATGAGCCAATGATAGCCTCCTGATAAGACAAAAAAAGCACCTAAACTGAGATTATATAACCTTCCAATCAGTGTAGACTGTGTTCCTGATGTAGGGTCCATTATGATACTCATTCCAAGTCCACCTTGTGTACTTAATAGAGAACCTATAAATGGATAAATTTGAAAGAAAATTTTAACCACAAATCCCATAATAAGTCCTATTAAAATTTCTTTCATGATAAGGAGTGTATAACTGATTAAATGCGGTTCATAATATTGTATACTTACATCCATCTTAAAATAAACAGGAATAGCAATTCCTAAGCTCAAACCAGTTAGTGCAATTTTAGGGAGTTTGGTCTCCTCAATAATTGGAAGAAATATGATTACAGCTAGTATTCTAACAAAAATAATAAGAAAGATATCAATATCCTGATATAAATAAATTAAATCTTCCATAGTAATCTACCTTATAAGAGTAAATTAAAGCTACTTAGTAGCTCTGTTGTATAGGTGGTAAGCATATGTGTAATCCATGAACCAAAAATAACAATTGCCATAAAGACTGCGATAATTTTAGGTACAAATGCTAGAGTTTGTTCTTGAATAGAAGTCGCTGTTTGAAAAATACTTACAACGAGTCCCACAACTAACCCTGTTAATAAAATAGGAAGCGAGCACTTGATAATCATCATTAAAGCATCACGTATAATATCTAAAACAATTTGTTCCATGTTCTGTCCTCCTAGTTAAATGTTTGAATGACTTGTCCAATAATTAAATTCCATCCATCACAAAGTACAAATAATAGAATCTTAAAAGGTAAAGAAATCATTGCAGGTGGTAACATCATCATTCCCATGGACATGAGTGTCGCAGATACAATCATATCAATAACGATAAAAGGAATATAAACTAAAAATCCAATCAGAAAACCTGCTCTTAGTTCACTAATAATAAAGGCTGGAACAATCACATGAAGTGGCATCTCTTCTAAAATTTTAGTATCATCAGTGATGATGCTTTTATCTGCAATCTCCATAAATAAGGCAATATCTTCATCTCTTGTTTGTTTTAACATAAAATCTTTAAGAGGTAAAATCCCTTGTTCTAAAGCTTGCTCTTGGGTGATTTGTCCTTGCTCAAAAGGATCTAATGCTTTTGTCTTGATTTCCGTTACCACTGGACTCATCACAAAAAAAGTTAAAAACAACGCAATGCCTATCAGAATCTGATTAGGTGGCATGGTCTGGGTTCCCAGCGCTGACCTTATAAAATGTAATGATATCAGAATACGTAAAAAGGAAGTCATCATAATGAGTATAGATGGCGCTAAGGCAATAATTGTAATAATGAAGATGATTTGTAAAGTTGATGATACATCTTCAGGCTTTGCTTCCTCTTTTAAGTTAATGGTCATTCCAGGTAATTCTACAGAGTTTACGGTAGAAGCTTTAAGCTGATAAGGTCCTATCAAGGTCCATATCAATAAAACACTTAATAATAGTAATTTTTCTAGCTTGATTTTATTTCTCATCTTTAGCTTTCTGTCCTCCTTTCATCATATCACCAAAATACTCCTGAAAAGATCTACTCTTTATTTCCTCTAAATCTATTTCATTTGTATCTAATTCTTTTAAATAAGTTATACTTCCCTTTTGAGCACATCCCATTAAATGATATCCCTTGCCTATTTTTACAATATAGAGATACTGACCTTGCATTAATGGTAGTATTTCGATAATCTTCATGTTTTTATTTACATTCATCTGCTTACTAAACCCACCTATTTTCCTTGTAACAAAATAGGTAAGACCTAGAACTCCTATAAATACCACACATAGAAACAGCATTTCTAACATTTCTTTAAACATATTATCACCATTCATTTTATATTGATTTGTATATAGAGTATTAGTGGTATCACTGACAAGAAAGTGCTACCACTAATACTTATAAACTCTATTTTAGCCTAATATTTTACTAACTGCTTCTAATACACGCTCAGCTTGGAAAGGCTTTACAATAAAATCTTTTGCACCTGCTTGAATTGCCTCAATAACCATGGCTTGTTGTCCCATCGCTGAACACATACAAACTTTTGCACCTGGATCCATAGATCTAATATTTTTTATGGCATCAATTCCATTCATTTCTGGCATGGTGATATCCATTAAAACCAAATCTGGTGCCAATTCTTTATACTTTTCAATTGCCTTGACACCATTTTCAGCTTCTCCAACTACTTCATAGCCATTTTTACTTAAGATATCTTTAATCATCATACGCATAAATGCTGCATCATCCACTATTAATACTCTTTTTGCCATGTTGATACTCCTCTCCTAAATTCTATTTTCTGGATTAATAATATCTGTAATTCTAATCCCAAAGTTTTCATCGATTACAACGACTTCTCCTGAAGCAACGAACTTACCGTTTACTAAAACATCAACAGGCTCTCCTACCAAACGATTAAGTTCCAAGATACTACCTGGACCAAATTCTAGAATCTCTTTAATCTTTCTTGAAGTACGCCCAAGTTCAACAGAAACCTCTAATGATACATCCATCAGGATATCCATATTTTCTTTTGGATAAACCTTTGGACCACTATCAAATGTTTGAAATTGTGGTGATTTAACATCCACATCAGATCGTATACTGCTAGGTTGACTATGATAACTTTGTTGCATATTAGGTTGAACAGGTGCCATTTGAACAGGCTGTTCATAAACAGGTGCTGGCGTAGGCGCTGGTGCTGGCGGCGCTGACTGTATAGGTGTTTCCGTCACTTCATTGGTGTTATTTTGCACCTGTGCTTCTTCTTGACTAAATAAACTAGCAATTAATTCTTTTGCAAAACTTATTGGTAAGACTTGCATTAATTCACTATCTATAATATTTTCTTCTACTTGTAATCTAAATGAAATTTTTACAAGATCCCCTTTAGGCCCAAAAATACTTTCTAGATCTGTGTCCATTTTAATAGCTTGTGG
>JARKVN010000094.1 GCA_029851645.1 Cellulosilyticum sp.
ATATTCTAAAACCATGAGTGAGTTAATGTCTTCAAGAAGCTTTTCTATTTCCCCTTCTTGAAGTGGATAAGGCATATCAAAGTATTCCTTTAAATACCATCTATCTTCTAAAACAAAATGTAGCTTACTCTCTCCACTTTTTACTAAATCAAGCTGACCTGTCACCTTAGGTGCTAAAATATCTTCTACCTCTACAAAAGTATTAGGCGAAATAAATAATCGTTCAGCATCTTCAAGTGCAATCATATAAAGAACACGCTCCTCATCACTTTTCACATAAACAGCCTGCTCTTCTGAATTAATATTCCCCATAAACAAAGTTTGGCTATTATTTAAAGCATCATAAATGGTTATCATGGGACTTTCATCACTAATTCCATAGGTTGTTTCATCTTCTACATTTTTAACAATCTTTTCAGTTTGAACGTTTTGGAGTAATCCTAACCACTCTGAAATGCGCTCATTATCGTATGTCAAGTAATCTAAATCAGGATTTTGCCATCCCTTAGCTTGTTTTTCAATGGTCAATAATTCATTTGTTTTAAATTCTACACGTGAAATATCCTCTAAAACACATACCTTTTGTATACGTTCTTGTACTTTTACCGTTGTATTTTCCTTAACTTGATAATAAACTACCCCTGATAAACTCACTAATACAGCAACAGTTCCTATTACACTCAATAGCGCCTGTTTCTTTTTCGTCATACTAAATCCTCCTAGTACACATCTATTACAAATTAGTAATATAATATGTATACCTCTTTTTTCTCATTCACTCTTTTCATTATATATTCTCTAAAAATCTAATAGATTAAACGCTTTTATAACATCATTGAAATCAATAACTAGTTAGATAATAACATTTATAGGTATATTTTGCAAATGCACCTATAAAAAGCTAGTATAAACAAAGTTTATACTAGCTTTTTATAGGCTTCTAGAAGTTCTAATGATTCACATTTTTTTCCCGAATAATAAAACTCTACCTTAGGGCATCTCCTTAAATGCTCCTCTTCATAAGCTGGTAAGTATTCTTTTAGATGACGTATGGTGCCTTCATTGCCATCGTATATTTTTATATGTGGCGGTAAAATACGCTCTAGATATTTTCTAAAATAAATAAAATGTGTACAGCCCAGTACCAAACCTTTAAACTCACTTAAATCAAATAAAGCAAGTTTTTCTTTAAAATATGCTGTTAATCTTTCTTCATCAAATGCTCTCGTTTCTGCAAAAGTCACAAGCTCGGGTAATGGTAGGGAAACAGAACGCCCATTTGTATCCACACTTGCCACTAAATGATTATATTTATCTGATTTTAAGGCAAGTGGTGTTGCTGTCACCAGTATTTTTCCTGTTTCATTATCATCTAGTGCAAGCTTTACTGCTGGTTCCATCCCTATAATAGGTAAATCATATAATGCCCTTAATCTCTGTACTGCAATACAAGTTGCCGTATTACAAGCAATAACAATGATTTGGGCGCCTTCACTTACTAATAACTCTACAACTTCCTTAACGTATCCAAAAACCTCTTCCTTAGGCTTCGTCCCATAAGGTACATGTAAATTATCTGCATAATAGATATAATCTACCTGAGGTAAAAGTTCCATTGCCTGCTTCAACACAGTGATGCCACCTACACCGGAATCAAAAATGCCAACTTTCATCCTAAATCACTCTTTCATCTGTTGTTATTTCTTAACCTATTTTAATGTTTTTATAAACCCTTGTAAACCTATCCGCTTTATGACGCCTTACTAACTTCTTTATTGAGTTCTACAGTTACAATAAACCCATCTATATTATTTCCTGAAATCATATAAGGCTTACTTGTTGGAACAGGTACATAAGTGATATCATTTTCTGCTGGGACATAATAAATCGAATAATTTTTAGCTGAATCTGTAATGCTTTGCCCTGGATTTGTATAATAGGAATAATTCTTTAAATAAGTAATATACTCCTCTAGACATAAATTAAGTTCTGTCATAATTCCTGCATGAACTTTTCCTACATATCTAAAATGCCAAGGTTCATAGCTAATCCCTGTTTTCTCTTTCTTTTCTTCTGCATATCTTAATACAAATCCATATTTATAAGCATTTTCATTAATCCAGCTATAAATGCCTGTCCCATCATATTCTTTACTGGTTCCATCAGAATGATAAATTCCAAAGTCAACAGCAAGTCCTGTATGATGTTCACTACGATCAGGTTTGGCTACATATTGATTCGTATGCTCCTGCCCCTGGGCAACTAAGGTTTCATAGTGAATTCTTTCTTGTTCGTTAAAATCTCTATAACCACTTACTATATTAAGTGCATGAGAACCTTGAGCCTTTTTAAAATCTGCCAATAACTCATTTAATGCCTCAACAGCTTCCTTATTAAGTTTTACTGTCTTATTTTTGACTTGATAAGCTCCACCATTTTCCTCTGCAATAATCACTAACTCACTTTCATCATAAATTCTTAGTGGGTAATTATCATTAACAACAACTAGGTTACCTTTTCCTAAGTCTTCCCTTGACAAAGCAACTTTACCTTCTTCAACTTTCTGCTCTTCTTCTGTTGATACAGGATTTTTAGAATTTGAATCCTCTTGTTTTTTTGCTTGATTTGTTTGTACTACTTCTTGGGCCTTATTAGACTTATTAAATAGCCCCTTAATCAACTGATAACCTAATCCTACGCATATTAACCCTACGCCTAGTATCGTGCATCTTTGAATGATGTATTGACGCCTTTTTCTCCTCTTTCTTTCTAGCTGTTTTCTTCTCTTTTCTCTCTCTATTGCATTTTGTTCCATTTCCATCACCCTAATATTTTTTATCTCATCTACATAATATTTATCTTATTACGCTTTATGATGATATATGCCCTATTTTAACATACTTTCAATATTTATACCCTATATAATATAGAACTAATTTACTTTTATTTTGAACCATCATATAATGATTTTAAGTAAAAGTAATTTATAGGAGGTACTTATGATGACAATTTATTGGTATTGTTTAGCTATTGGACTGATCGCCCTACTGATTAGCTTGATACTGGATGGTATAAGTGACCTTTTTCAGGGCCTAACCTTCTTTGATATTCATTTTGATGTGTTACCTGGTATACTCCCACTTAGTCCTTTGCAAATTTGTGCTTTTCTTGTAGGATTTGGTGGTATGGGAATGACAACTTATTCTCTTGTATCTTTTCACCTTGTTTTAGCCATTCTAACAGGTTTTCTCCTTTCATATAGTACAAAATGGCTTCTTTATAAGCTCAAAAAAGTAAATAGCGATACCCTAACACCACTAGATATTCTTGGACTAGAAGGTAAGGTCATTGTAACCATCTTTGAAAATGGGGTTGGAAGTGTTGCACTTAATACAAAGGTTGGTAAAATATCCTATTGTGCTAAAAGTAATCATTACATTAAACAAGGTACTACTGTAAAAGTTATTGATGTACAAGATTCTATGATTATAGTTTCTGATTCCTCTCAGTATTTCCTATAAAAAGCTCCTCATTATCAAATGGGGATTTTTTATTATCATATTTCATTTTCCTAAAAATAATAATATAATATATTATTATATAACTTTATGTTTTATCATAACATTATTTTCACTATGAAGGAGGCGTTATACATATGTTAAACACAATGAATATTCCTTGGGGTATTTTAGGCATCATTCTTGGTATTATTTTTATTGTTGCTATTGTTTTAAGCATGTGGAAGAAAATCCCACAAGACAAAGCAGCAGTCATCACCGGTTTGAAAAAACGCGTTATCACAGGTGGAGGGGGATTAGTTGTGCCACTTCTTGAACGCATTGATACTATTTCTCTTGAAAGTATGAAATTAGATGTTCGTACTAACGGTGCTATGACAAGTCAAGGAGTTCCAATTAATACAGATGGTGTAGCTGTCATTAAAGTTCGTAATGACAAAAATTCTATCTTAGCTGCTATTGAGCAGTTTAATGCAACCAAAGAATCTGAAACTGTAAGAATTATTAGTGATGTTTCCCGCGAAGTTCTAGAAGGTAAACTCCGTGAGATTATTTCCAAATTAACTGTTGAAGAAATCTATAATGATAGAGAAAGTTTTGGTGCCAAAGTCCACGAAGTAGCAGGAACAGACCTTTCTGAAATGGGTCTTGAAATTAAGACGCTAACCATTAAAGATATCTCTGATAATAATGGTTATCTGAAAGCTTTAGGTGAGGCTCGTATTGCAGAAGTTAAAAAAAATGCTCAAATTGCTGTTGCTGAATCTAATAAAGAAACACAAATTAAGACTTCTGAAGCTCAACGTATTGGTGAAGTCGCCTCTATTGAAGCTCAGACAGCTATTGCAGAAGCTCAGAAAGACAAAAATATTAAACAACTCGCTTTTGAAAAAGAACAATTTGCTGCCAAAGCTGATGCAGATGCAGCTTATAATATTCAGAAAAATATTACTCAAAAAACAATTACTGATACAGAAATGGATGCTGAAGTGCTCAAGCAACAACGTCTTAAAGATGTAGAAACAGAAAAAATTCAAATTTCTATTGCTGCTGAGCAAAAAAATATTGAGCTTGCTTTAAAGAAAGCTGAGAGAAAAGAAAAAGAACTACTTGAAACAATGGTTAAACCTGCTGAAGCTGAAAAAGCTAGAGAACAACTGAATGCTGAGGCCGAAAAATACAAAGAAATTGCTGAAGCTGAGGCACGTGCTGAAGCACGCAAACTTCAAGCTGCTGCTGAGGCTGAAGCACGCAAACTCCAGGCTGAAGCCGATGCTGAGGCTATTAAACTTCAAGCTAAAGCTCAAGCAGAACAAACTCAGCTTCAAGGGCTTGCCGATGCTGAACAAGCTAAAGCAAGAGGGCTTGCTGAAGCTGAAGTTATTAGACAAAAAGGGCTCGCTGAAGCTGAAGCCATTAAGATGCAAGGGCTTGCTGAGGCTGAAGCTATGGAAAAGAAAGCTGAAGCTTATGCTAAATATACGGATGCTGGTAAGATGGAAATGCTTGTTAACATCCTCCCAGAAGTAGCAAGGCATGTAGCTGAGCCAATGTCTCGTATTGAGAAAATTATTGTTATGGATGGTGGTCATGATAGTGCTGGTGCGACTAATGTAGCCAGAACAGTTGCTAGTACCATGTCAACTGTTATGGAATCTGTTAAAGAAATGACTGGTTTTGACTTGACAGATTCTATGAAGGCTGCTACTTATGATGCTAAGGTGAATAAACACATTACTATTGACGGTTTAGAAAATACACTTTCCCATCCTAATACACCAAGTATAGATGACGTTTCCTCTACACAACCTTAATGAGTATAAAAAATAAGGCTACAAGTTTACCTTTTGAACTTGTAGCCTTATTTCTTTTCTATTTTTAACTAGTTAGCAGTTGAAGCTTCTGGACTTGCTGCTTCTGACTCTGGAGAAGTCTCTGGACTTTCGGTTGTCTCTGGTTTTGATGAAGTTTCTGGACTTTCGGTTAAATCTATATCATCTGCTTTAATAACATCTTCAAATATTTGAATTTCATAATCTTTTTTCCAATCTTCTAGTAAACTCGTTAATTCCTCAGTCGCTTTACTATAAGCAATTTCTGATTTAATATCTTCTTTTACTTCATCTAAACTCTGCACCTTATCTTCTTTTTGAATCCCATCTGCTTTAATTAAATGCCAACCAAATTGTGTTTCTACTGGATCTGATACTTCACCTTCTCCAACTAATTGAGCACCTGCCATAAAATCTGCATCAAATTCATTAGTTTCATAAGGAATATAACCTAATGATCCGCCTTGAGTTGCTGTACCATCTGTGCCATATTCTGCTGCTAAATCTTCAAAGCTTGTTCCCGCTTTATACTTCTCTAATACTTCATTTGCTTTTTCTTTTGAATCCACTAAGATATGTGAAATATTTGCACCAGCCTTTGTTGTGTAACTTGCAATATTAGTATCATAATATTCATTAATTTCTTCATCGGTTACTTCGGCTTTATTAGCATAGTATTCAATCAATTTATTAACATATATGTTTTTAGCAATATTTGCTTTAAGGTCTTCTAATACCATACCACTTTGCTCTAACGCAGTGTTAAACTCATCTTCTGATGCAAAACTTGATTTTGTTACTTCAAGCTCATCCTCTACTTCTTGCTCTGTAACATTAATCTCTTTATTTTCTTTTGCTTTAAGAACAAGAACTTCTCCCTCAACTAAAGAATTCACAACATTTTCTCTATAGTCATAGTACTGTGCCATTACTTCTGCATTATTTTTGTAATCTGGCCCATAATAGATTTGCATATAATAATCCATTTGTGCCATTTGTGCATCTAAATCTGCTTTATAAATTGAAACATCATTAACTTTAGCAATAACCTCTCCTCTATTTTCATTAGTTACAGATTCTGTATTTGCCTTAGATGAGCCACATGCCACCATACTCATGCTTAATGCAGCTAATGCCAAAATCGCAAGTGTTTTCTTAAATAATTTCATAACCTTCTCCTCTGTTTCTTCTTATATTTGAAAGCGCTTATTTGCCTTTCTCCTTGATTCAATAGGTACTTAATCCACAGCTCTTTCTATCTCAAACCAAAATGTACTTCCTTTATGAAGTTCACTATGAACACCATAGGTTGCATGATGAGCTTCTAAAATATGACGAACAATGGAAAGCCCTAACCCAGTCCCTATACTAGCTCTTTTATGGGTTTTATCTACTTTATAATACCTATCCCAGATATAAGGTAAGTTTTCCTCTGCAATCCCCTCACCTGTATCTGTCACTTCTATACGTACTTTATTATCAACTATTTTTTGCTTTACTGCAACTTTTTTATCAGCACCTGTATAATTAATTGCATTATTGATTAAATTATACACTACTTGAGAAATCTTTAAAGCATCTGCGTAAATTTTTACTTCTTGATCATACTCAAAAGTAATATGATAACCCTCTTTTTCTGTTAATGCTGCATAACGATTCATTGTCTCTTGAATATGAGCCGTTAAATTGTAGGGCTTAATATCTAATTGTTGTGACCTTGTTTGTATTTTCGATAAATCTAACATATCATTAACTAATGCTGTTAACCGGGTTGCCTCATCTATAATCACTTGTGTATTTTCTGGGTTATTTTCTCCTGGTAAATCTCTCATCATCTCTGCATAACCACAAATCAGCGTAAGAGGCGTCCGCAAATCATGAGAGACATTAGCAATTAACTCCCGTCTTAGAGCTTCTGTCTTAGCAAGCTCTAAGGATACATAATTTAATGTTCCTGATAGCTCTGAGATTTCTTTATAGCCTACCCCATTAAAAAGTAACGCCTCTTCATTGGGATTAGGTGTTGCCAAAGCCTTAGCTGAGTCATTCATCTCAATAATAGGATTAGCAATTTTTTTTGCAATAAAAAGAGAGAGTAAAAATGCGGCAATTAACATAATCACTGTTACATACCAAAGTTGTTTTCTAATGGTTCCAACTGTTGCATCTACGGGAACCACGATAGCATTCACCATAACAATATAATCAGAGCCCCCTTGATTAATAATTTTAGTTAAAATGACTGCATTATCTTTGTTGTTTCTAATATTTATCTTATTTCCATTTAAAGAAGAGGGCACATTATCAAAAGGATTTTTCCACTTATTTTCATTGTCCCAATAAAGTACTTCTCCTCCTGCTTCTTGAGCAACTAGACCTAAATAATAATACTGAATCGGATTTAAATTCAAAATAGAGTGTTCTCTTAATGGATAGGGGCTACTATAAATAATTCGTCCTACTGCATTAGTCACCACGATACATACATCTCTTCGCTCTGCTAAATTGTCCATGACCTTGTTTCTACTAGGATTATCAAAATTCTCCTCAATAATCTTTCCTATATCTATGACTTCATTCTTCTTTATATTTCTATAAAAACGCTCCATAAAAACCACTTGAAAAAGCCATAGTATGACTAATAAAACACCCATCAAAAGTGCAAGATACGCAAATAATTGCCATCTAATACTCCATTTAGTTTTCTTCAAAACGATATCCCACTCCTCTTAATGTAACAATTCGACTCGCATACTCACCAAGACTTTTACGAAGTAATTTAATGTGTGTATCTAAGGTGCGGTCATCACCATAATAGTCATAACCCCACACATTACTAATTAAGCTCTCTCTAGATAAAGCAATCCCACGATTTTTTACCATATAAAAGAATAATTCATATTCTTTAGGCGTCATTTCAATGTTTTTATCATCGATACGTACTTGCCTTCCATCAAAATCTATGACAAGGCCATCAAACTTAACAATATTTTTATTAATAGTTGCCTTTTCCTGTCCCTCTCTTCGCTTCATAATGGCTTGAACGCGCATCATGAGTTCTTTGGGAGAAAATGGTTTAATGACATAATCATCTACCCCTATTTCAAAACCATGAATTCTGTCATATTCTTCTCCTCTAGCAGAAAGCATAATAACAGGTGTGTCTAAAAATTTTCTAATTTCCTTACATGCTGAAAAACCGTCCAGTTCCGGCATCATAACATCCATAATAATTATATCAAATGCTTCTTCTCTACACTTTTGTACAGCTTCCATACCATCACAGGCCTCATGTACCTCATGTCCTTCAAAGATTGCATACTTTTTAATGAGTTCCCTAATCATTTTTTCATCATCTACAACTAGTATCTTATACATAAACGTGCCTCCTCCCCTAGATTGTATCAACTTTTTCTTATTGCTAAAAGGGGTAAAATAATATGTGAAAAAGATAGACTTTATAAGCTATTATTCTCCTGTAAAGTCTATCTTTCTCTATTTGCTTAGTTGCTATTAATTAAAACCATTAAAGAAATCTCCAAAATGATACCCATTACTTTGACTTTGTGATTGTCCATTAGCTGTACTACTTTGCTTACTTGTATCTGCTTCTTGAGTTGGTTTACTTTCAGATAACTCTACATCTGCACTAAACAGTTTACCATCTCTTGAAATAGTCACTTTCACTTGATCTCCCACCTTATGATTTTGAAGAATTTTCGTTAAATCAGAAGTAGAAGTAATCTCTGTATCACCTATAGCAACAATACAATCTCCAACTTTTAAACCACTCTTTTCTGCTTTAGTTCCTTCTGTAAGTCCAGCAATATAAACACCCATTCTGCTTACTCCATATTGATAAGCCATTTGTGCCGAATTAATATTCACCACACTTACTCCAAGTACTGGTCTACCTTGTACATAGCCTACATCAATAATTGAATTTACTACTTCTTTCACCACATTTGCAGGAATAGCAAACCCTAATCCTTCTACATTAGAACCCGCTGATTTTGCTACTACCAGCCCAATTAATTCACCTTGGTCATTAAATAATCCACCACCTGAGTTACCTGGATTAATGGCTGCATTAGTTTGTAATAAAGTCATTGTTTGATTATCAAGAACAATCTCTCTATCTAGGGCACTGATAATACCATTTGTTACTGTACCACCTAATTCACCAAGTGGATTCCCAATTGCAATAGCTGTATCTCCTACAGAAAGTTGGCTAGAATCCCCTATTTTAACTGGCTCTAATGTGACACCTTCTAATTTAATAACTGCAATATCTGTTTGTGCATCTGTTCCAATAAGCTTTGCCTCGTATTCCTTTCCATCTGTTAAACGTACTATAATCTTTGAAGCGCCTTCAATAACGTGATTATTAGTAGCTATATAACCATCTGAACTAATAATCACACCACTACCTGCCCCTTCTGTAACATATTGTCTCATAAACATATCATTTGCTACTGATTCTGTTGTAATTTCTACTACTGAATTAGAAACCTGATGAGCAACCTCTGCTACGGATAAACTATTACTTGATGTCTTCACTACTGTTTGACCGATATTAGTAGCTGGCTTATTGGTATTATTATTTTGTATGCTCACATTTTGTTTCTGACCTTGAATCCAACTATATGAAGTGTATAAACTTCCTGCTCCAAAAGATGCAAGGGCAACTGCTAAAGTAAGTGCAATCCCTTTACCTCTATGTTTCTTTTCCTTCACCCTTACCATTGCTGGAATGCCTATATCATCAACTGTTTCACTTTGTATCCATTGCTCTTCATTTTTATTATATTCATCAAACCCATTCATTTTAATTTCCTCCCTTAGTAACTACGACTTTTTTAACTATCTTCATCTTAAAGTATTTAAGTGATGGTTTGGTGAACATTTCATGAAAAAATATTGAAATAAAACTAAGTCCATAAATATAAGCAATACCCCAATATTAAAAGGTATTGCTTTATCATAATCATTTACTTATCTATTTTATATTAAATTATCCCAGTAAGATTCTACTGATATTGTCCCTTATAAGATTTTTTTCCGTAATAACATCATAAAATCCTTTTGCGGGATATAATCTTTGAATGTCTACAGTACGCATGTCTCCAATTTGTAAACGTGTGATGTAATGGTTCGTAAAATTTTTAACTTCTATGTCCATTTGAAACTCTTTGTCTGGTGGCAATGAGTCTGGTTTAACAGAAGTTGTAGGAATCACTATGTACTTTGTCTTAAAATATTTGAAGATATAGCACCAATGGCCTCCATATAGTTCTTTTGGAAATCCTCTAGTCAAATTAAAGTATGCAATTTGATGCACTTTGGGTAATTGCTTAGGCCTATAAAAAGTTGTAGATGGATCTCCCGTTTGATTAGGTGTTAGTTCATCGTAAAAATACTTAATCTGACCAACATGATAATTTAAATCTTCTAAAAAACCATGCTTTTGTTCATAGTTTTTTATGCTATTAAAGTCAGCAAGTATTTTTCGCATAAACTCATCATTTGTCACAAACATCCCCCTTCTTTCAGATGATATTTTTACCTATTCATTTTACCATAAATAGGTCGTAACGCAAACAAATTTAAACCATTTATTTACAGTCATTTCAATAATATTTCCCTTTTCTATATCGACTTTTTTCTATTTTTTGTTAATCTTTTTGTGGATTTCTTTTTCATTAAAATAAATATAAAAGCCAAACACTTAGAAAATTTTCCTTTTCCAAGTATTTGGCTTACTTCTACTCTCCTTTACCTTTTACCCAGCTAAAAATGCTGTAAAGGTTGGTGAAGAAAGTACTAATTTCACAATAAATAATGCTGCTAAAATATACATCAATGCACTTACTTCTTTATGTCTACCAGAAAAAACTTTAACCACTACATAAGTAATCCCACCAAAAACAATTCCCTCAGAAATACTATATGCAAATGGCATCATAACAAGTGTTAAAAATGCTGGTAAAGCTTCTGTCATATCTGCAAAGTCAACTTTCACAATACTATCAAGCATTAATACGCCAACAATAATAAGAGCTGGTGCTGTTGCAAATGATGGAATGGCAAGAAAAATAGGTGAAAAGAAAATTGCAAGTGCAAAACAAATAGCAGTTACAATACTTGTAAGTCCTGTACGTCCCCCTTCAGCTACCCCTGCAGAACTTTCAACGAAAGTTGTCACTGTTGATGTCCCTAGTAAAGCACCCATTGAAGTCGCTATTGCATCTGCAAGGAATGCTTGCTTAATTTTAGGAAGTTCACCTTTTTCATTCAGAAAATTAGCCTTTTGAGCAACGCCCATTAATGTGCCTAATGTGTCAAATAAATCTACAAATAAGAATGAAAAAAGAACGATGATAAAGTTAACGATATTTTCCGCACTTCCAAAAACCTCACTAGCATGAGGTAACTTAAAAGCAACCTCACTAAAACCAGAAAATAAAGAGCCTTGACCTGAAAAGTTCGGAATCAATGAGTAACCATCTACACCTACTATATACCAACCTGTAAGTTCTGCAATAATCCCTAATCCATAAGTTACTAAAATCCCAATTAATACAGCACCTTTGATATTTTTTCTCATTAGAGTAGCTGTTACTAGTACACCTACCATACATAAAACGGCTTGTGGTCTTAACATATCACCTAATGCAATATAAGTACTTGGATTAGAAACAATAATGCCTGCACCTTTTAAACCAATAAAAGCTATGAATAACCCAATCCCCGCACTCACTGAATACTTCATACACCTTGGAATAGCATTAAATAATGCTTCACGTACATTACAAAGGGTTAATAAAATAAAGATAATCCCTTCTGCAAATACTGCAGCTAATGCCCATTGCCAAGAATACCCCATTTGAATGACAACTGTATAGGCAAAGAAAGCATTAAGCCCCATACCTGGTGCTAAAGCAAAGGGATAGTTAGCAAGTAGTGCCATTGCTACTGTCCCAATAACTGATGCAATAATACTTGAAATGAACACACCATGACTGTTCATTCCTGCCTCGCCAAGAATTTGTGGGTTAACAGCTAAGATATATGCCATGGTCATAAAGGTTGTAATCCCTGCAACCACTTCCTTTTTAACTGTTGTACCATTTTCTTTGAGTTTAAAGAACTCCATATTAATTGCCCCCTCAAAAATCATTTCAACTTTACTTCATTCACTATGATACTTTATATCCATTTATTGGTCAATATTTTTTCGAACATTTTATTATTTTTTTTACATAAAGTTCATAGTATTATTATTCAGTCTTTTTTATTGTGGGTGTATTTTGCTATGTTAAACTATATTTTTATACTTCTTATAGGCTACTTGTTTTGTCTCTAACATAATATTTAGTTCGAAAAAGATATAGGATCTTCTTTCTTAAATGATACAGAAAGCTTTCATTTCTTTCTCCTATTTGCTATGCTATACTTAATAAAAAAATATATTGAGGTACTTATGATAAACTATAAATTAACATTAGCCTATGATGGTAGCAAGTATAACGGGTTTCAAAAACAGTCTAAGCATCCTGAGAAGACAATTCAAGGTAAGCTTGAAAACGTCCTTTCTCAGCTCTTTAAAGAAGATATTCAAATCATTGGTTCTGGTCGTACAGATGCAGGTGTTCATTCTAGGGGGCAAGTCTGCAATTTTCATGCCAAACATTTTATTGAGTTAGATGAGCTTCTACACTATCTAAGAACTTATTTACCTCAAGACATCGCCATTATTCATCTAGGGACCGCCTCTGAACGTTTCCATGCACGTTATCATGTTGTTGGAAAGCGTTATTCTTATACCTTAGATAATGGGTTGTTTCCAGATCCTTTTACTTTAAAATTTGCTTATCACATACCAGAAAAACTCAATTTAAATGCCATGCAAGAAGCTGCTGACCTTTTGCTAGGTCAACATGACTTCAAAGCCTTTACTTCATTAAAATCTAAAACGAAGTCAACCATACGTACTATTAACCGTATTGACATCGCACAAGAAGGCCAAAAAATTATACTAACTTATGAAGGTAATGGATTCTTGCAACATATGGTTCGCATTTTAACAGGAACTTTAATTGAAATCGGACAAGGTAAACGTGCTATTTCTTCAATTACTGATTTATTAGAAGGGAAAGTTCGTAGTCAAGCAGGCTTTAAAGCACCTGCACATGGTCTATGTATGGAAAAAGTATTATATTAAGGAGGTTTTTATTCATGCAGTCTTTTGAAATTACTAATCGTAAGGAATTTATGTCCAAACTCCTTAAATCTGACTTATTCGAAACCTTTGAATTACGTGAAATAATAGCTCATGTTTCATTTAAGATGGTTATAGATGGTAAACGGAATTTAGAATATTTTAATGATACTTCCCATGATTCAGATAAGGTATATTCTAAGTATCTTACTTGGGGGGAAATACGTAAACATGTTTATGAACTTCTATCAGGTAACAAACTACCTACTTACTTTAAAATCATTTTATCTACCAATAAAGATAAAACCTCACAGCTTTCATCCGATGCTTCTACTTTTTATTTAAATATTACTTTTAAAGATAATCAAATTACTTGTAGCACAGGAACAGCTTATAAAAGTTTCACATTAGATCAATCCGCCGACCATATTTGGGATGAACGCATGAAGCAATTTTTATTTAAATATCAATTTATTTAAGCCCATTAGGGAAATCATCTGTATCAAGTTCATGAATCAATCAAATATTAAAAGTAAAAGAAGATTTCCTAAAAGCGAATTTAGGAAATCTTCTTTATTTAGAGCTCTTTATTAAAATGTTTTATTTACTTTGTTGACCACGCATCATTTCTTCTTGAGCTAGAATCATTCTTTTAACCATTTCGCCACCAACGGAACCTGCTTCTCTAGCTGTAAGATCTCCATTGTAACCTTGTTTTAAATTTACACCAAGTTCTGATGCTACCTCTTGTTTAAATCCTTGAAGCATTTCTTTATTGTTTGCCATGTTAGGTCTCCTTTTTCTTTTTATACTTGAATTATTTTAGTTTGCCTTCTCACAACATATTGTACTTAAATCATAAGATTTTTCCTTATACTCTTATCATGTCCTTATTTTTTTAGAAATATAACAGTAATTCTTACCATCCTCTTTTTTTACAGTTTAGATTATTTTTAAATCATCCATTTTTCTAATACATATAGCTTGACTTTTTAACAAAATTGTCTAATATTAATGTTGTGTTATATTTTCTTCAAATTAACATGCTATACTTACAATAATCAATAACTTATTCATACAAGGAGGAAGACTTATGTCTAGACAAGGTACTTTATCTATTCATAGCGAAAATATTTTTCCTATTATAAAAAAATGGCTTTATTCAGATCACGATATTTTTACAAGAGAGCTTATTTCAAATGGTTGTGATGCTATTTTAAAATTCAAAAAGCTCTGTGATTTAGGAGAAGCTACAGATACATTAAATGAAGATTTTAAAGTAACTGTAACACTTAACAAATCTAATAAAACACTCATTTTCTCTGACAATGGGATTGGTATGACAGAGGATGAGATTGAAAAATATATTACACAAATCGCTTTTTCTGGTGCTGAAGAGTTCTTAGAAAAATATAAAGATAACATGAGTGATGACCAAATCATTGGACACTTTGGTCTTGGTTTCTATTCTGCTTTTATGATTGGGTCTGTTGTTGAAATTGATACTTTATCTTATAAAGAAAACCAAGCAGTTAAATGGACATGTGATGGTGGGACAACCTATGAAATTTCTGAAGGCACTCGAACAACACGTGGTACTTCTATCACTTTACATGTTAATGAAGAAAGCGAAACCTTCCTAGACTTCTATACTTTAAGAGAAGCTGTTGAAAAATATTGTTCCTTTATGCCTATTCCAATTTATGTAATTGATGAAGAGGCTGAAGCTCAAAAGGCTGAAGAAGCTGCTCAAAAAGCAAAAGAAGCTACTGAGGACCAAGACAAAGAAATCATTGATGTGCCTAACGAACCTATGCCAATTAATGATATTCATCCTCTTTACACAAAGAAACCTTCTGAATGTACAGATGAGGAGTATAAAACTTTCTATCGTAGTACATTCCATGACTTTAATGAACCCCTTTTCTGGATTCATTTAAATATGGACTACCCCTTCCGTTTAAAAGGTATTCTCTACTTCCCTAAACTTTCTCATGAGTTTGAAACAGTAGAAGGTCGTATTAAACTTTATAATAATCAAGTATTTGTAGCCGAAAACATTAAAGAGGTTATTCCTGAATTCCTACTTTTATTAAAAGGAGTCATTGACTGTCCTGACTTACCACTTAATGTTTCAAGAAGTTTACTTCAAAATGATGGATTTGTAACTAAAATTTCTGACTATATTACGAAAAAAGTTGCGGATAAGCTCATTTCTCTTTCTAAAAACGAAGCAGATAACTACAAAAAGTTCTGGGATGATATTGCACCATTTATTAAATATGGTTGCTTAAAAGAAACTAAGTTTAATGATAAAATGAAAGATTATATTCTTTTCAAAACCACAGATGAAAGTTATTTAACACTTTCTGAGTA
>JARKVN010000101.1 GCA_029851645.1 Cellulosilyticum sp.
TGTGCTCTTCCGATCTAACATAACTTCACCATTTCTTTAATACACTTCTCTTCTAATCTTAAAAACCGCTTTGACCAGAAAATTTTAAGTCAAAGCGGTTACCATTTTATTGGCATATGGTCTTCTATGAAGACACTCATATAAGGCACATCCTTTATCAACTAAATTCACAATGACGCTTTCCTTGTAACGTGGCGGAACTAAGGTTAATGGAAACATATGTCTTTTAATCATATTTTCCTGAATCGGATTAATATTCCAATCTCTCTTTGCATTATGAACGGAGATATGAGGATGTTTAAATAAATGGAAACTCATTTTATCTTGCTCATCATGACAATCATATAAATAGTAGTCATGAAGTAATGCACCATAAATGATTGTTTCATCATCACACTTTAAACGTAGAAACTTACTGATACAAAAACTTATATAAGCTACCCAAATACTATGATAATAGGTAGATGTATGATAATGATGTGTATAATCCTTTAACTTTTCAAAATCTGTATTCTGCTTTAAATTCTCCACACATTGAATAAAAAATTCACGTTCTTCGGTTGATAAAATACCCATTCTTTAATCCTTTCGTCAAAATTTTTATTTTCTTATTTCTCCTCTAATCATACCCTATCTTATAGGATATGACTAGTCTATTTTTCACTAATTCATGCTACATTTCCTCTTAGTTATTCTATATTTTTACCTGTGAAGCCTAATGGTAAAATCTCCTCTAATGTGTACTCAAGATAATCATCTATACTTTTTGCTAAGTATATTTTAAAGGTTTTTGGATCACAAAACTCTGCCATCACCTGCCTACACACACCACAAGGCGCACAGTAATCTCCATCGCCTACTTCTATATCTTGTTTATTTCCAACAATAGCAATAGCTGTAAAACTTGTAACCCCTTCAGCCACAGCAGTAAAAAAAGCCGTTCTTTCTGCGCAGTTTGTTGGAGTGAAAGCAGCATTTTCAATATTACATCCTTGATAAATTTTTCCATTTTCTGCTAGTAATGCAGCACCTACTTTAAATCCTGAATAAGGTGTGTATGCAAACTTTTGTGCTTCAAACGCTTTTTCAATTAATCGTTTTTCATCCATCTTCATGATCTACCAAATCCTTTCCAAAATTTATTAGCTCATTACCCCTTAAAAGTACTTATACTTTCTTCTCTTCATTGGTCATTCATTATATGTCTATTATACACAGTTATATAGTTTTTTTTCCACTATTATTAAGCTTATTTTTTAAATTTTTGAACCCATTTCTATGATTGACGTAAGGACTCCACTCTAGAAGATTACAAGCTTTTATAGTATAATACTTCTTAAAATACTACTTGAAGGAGACAAACTATGGACTTTAACAAACAAAGCAAAATTTTAGTAGTTGATGATGATGATGAAATTCTACAAATACTCCATATCCTTTTTACAGGTGAGGGCTATTCGGTTATCACTGCTCAAGATGGTTATGAAGCCATTGAAAAATTTGATGAGACCATTGACCTTGTTGTCTTAGATGTAAATATGCCTAAAAAGTCTGGTTTTATTACGAGCACAGAAATCAGAAAAATATCTTATGTCCCTATTTTATTTTTATCAGCCTACTCACAGGATTCTGATAAGACTATTGGTTATTCAGCAGGTGCAGATGACTACATGACAAAACCCTTTTCTCATTCAGAGCTTTTACTTAAAGTCAAGGCACTTCTTAGACGCTATCAACTTTATAAGCCCCAAACAGTCTCTCAGACTTCAATCATTACCATCCAAGAGTTAACTTTAGATTTAACGACTCAAACTGTTTTGCTCAATGAGCAACCTATTCTTCTTACACATACAGAATATAAAATCTTAGAACTTCTACTGACACATCGTAAGAAAATTTTTTCTATTGACCATATTTATACAAGTATCTGGGAGGATGAAGTCGTTAGCGATAGTGCTGTTATGGTACATATCAAAAATCTTAGAAAAAAAATTGAAGCTGATCCAAGAAATCCAAAGTATATTAAAACAGCTTGGGGAAAGGGGTATTATATTGACTAGACGTTATAAAGTTCCTAAATTGGCTCTAGAACTTATTGGTTATCTCATCACTTCTATTATCATAGCTTCTTTTAGCTTTGCTTTTTTATTCCATATGACGATTTCTTTTGTAGAAAAACTCATTGAAAAAGAACTCTTTAGCGCCTCTATTCTCTCTAATCCTAAATTTACTTATCAGTTAAGTGTTCTGTGTATCTTTGCTTCCATCCTTATATTTTTCACCTTCTTTTTGCTATTCTTAGGTGAAAAAATTTCTTATATATTAGCAATTACTACAGGCATACGGATTTTAAAAAGTGGAGAGCTCTCCTTTCAACTTGAAATACGCGGCAATGATGAACTGTCAGATTTAGCAGATACTATTAATAGTTTTTCTAGAGCTTTACAAAATCATCGACAAAATGAAGAGCTCTTAAAAAAAGAAAAAGAAGCTCTCATTCGTTCACTTTCTCATGATATTAGAACGCCATTAACCGTCCTTATTTCTTATGCAAATTTTATCAAAGATAGGAAAGAGCAGGATGAGGAGAAACTCATGCATCATATTCAAATCATCCAAAATAAAGCCCAGCAAATTCAAGAACTCACTCATCTTCTTTTAAATTCTGAGTCTACCTCCACAGCCTCAACAGCTTCCTTTTTAGATGGAAGGTTGATGTTTGAACAGTTTATTAATGAATTTGTTGATGCTTTAGAGGATGCTCATTTCAAACTTCAGATTGATAAACTGGGATTAACTGACTTTAAAACCAACCTGTCTACTCAGGATATATCAAGAATCTTTGATAATCTTTACTCTAACATTATTAAATATGCAGACCCTCATCATACGGTATACCTTAAAATCTTTATATTAGATAATGCCCTTATTCTAACTCAAACAAATGTTGTAAAAAGTAAAAAAACAAGTTCTTTAGACAGTCATGGTATAGGACTTAGAAATATCCAGCAGATTGTAGCTACTTATCAAGGTGAAATGCACTACGAGCTTACACATAAACTTTATAAAATAGAAATCAAACTACTCTTTTAATCTTTAGAATTCTTTAGAATTTCCTTACCAAAATATACAGAACTACGTATTATACTAAATATATCTTAATTAGATTAAAGGAGGAAATCATTATGGCACTCGGTGTTTTAGTTATCTTTTTCGTTACAATGCTTGTTATTAGTGGACTAGGTATTGCGCTACTGTATCTTCTCAAAAATCAAATGGCTAAAAATATATTGTTTTATGCTTTAGCTGTTTGGTCAATGATGATTGCCATCTTAAATGCAACCAGTTTACCAAGTAACTTTTTATTTGAACAACTCTTTGCTTGGTTATTAGGCTTCCTGCCAATCATCGCAATTATTATTAAAGTTAAAAAACCTTCAAAGACAATGATTCCTTATTTGCTTGTCTCAAGCTCTATCATAATAAGTTTATTTGATCTTTTCTTTTTCTAAATGACTCTAGTATAAAAATAGCTCTATTATTAAAAATATCCCTTGATGATTCATTCAATACTTGATCATCAAGGGATATTTTTAACGCTAAAGCTTCTCCTAACCTACTCATCCTTCATGCTTTCAATTTGTTTAATGATGTCTTGATAGTTCCTTCCAAATTCATCATATAAACTTTCACAAGCTTTTTTTAAGTTCGCTTCTGTTTCATCTGATATAGTCACAAATTTTACACCTTTTTCTTTTAATCGGTTAATAGACTCCTCTTCTCTTTGACTCCATAAAATCCTTTCATAAGCTCCTGCCTCTTTTGCCGCTTCTCTAATAATCTGTTGATCTTTTTCACTTAGTTTCTTCATAACCTCGTTTGAAACAGCCAGCACTTCTGGAATTCTTGTATGCTCGTCTAGAATATAATAATTATAAACTTTATATTGCTTGTAATTCTCATAAGTCGGGATATTGTTTTCAGCCCCATCTAGCGAAACATCTAACATAGAATGATACATTTCACTTTCTGGCAAAAATTGTGGCTTTGCCCCTAGTGCCTCACACATCGCATACATTAGACTATTTTTCTGTACACGAATCCTTTTACCGTTTAGCCCCTTTTCATCTAAACTGCCTTCCTTTAAGTAGAAACTTCTTGCACCACTATCATACCAAGTAAGCCCTATTAAGCCTGCTTCGCCTAAGGAGTCTAACATTTCATCACCTATATGACTTTCTAATACACGCCACATATGCCTACTATCTCTATATAAGTAAGGAAGCATTAATACATATAACTGATCAACATATTCTGCTAAAGGAGCAATAGATAACCTTCCAAATGCAATTGTCCCCTTTTGCATCTCTTTAATGACACTATTTTCATCGCCTAATAATCCGCTTGTATAAATCTCAATTTGTATTCTTCCCTCTGTTTTCTCTTTCACCAAATCAGCAAACTTTTGATTTGCAATGGAGGTGGGATAATCCTCATCATGAACTTCAGCCAACTTAAATACCATTTTTTTATTGGATTGGATGCTACCTCTCATATGTCCTATTATTTTAAAAGTCCCTAAAGCTAAAAATCCAAAACTTAAAACAATTCCTATACCCAGTAAACTCTGCCTGATTTTTTTCACGATTTTTATTCCTCCATAATGCATAAAATGGGTTGCCCTAGCTTAAACTAGGACAACCCTATTTTACTACTATTTTAATAAACCTGCCATACTAGGTAACCAAAGTGTTAATGGTTCAATAAATGTCACTAATAATAACACAAAGATTGTTGCTGCAAAATATGGCAACAATGTTTTAATAACTTCCTCAATGGAAACTCTTGATACCTTACATCCAGTAAATAAAATCGCTCCTACTGGTGGTGTAATACATCCGATACATAAGTTAAAAGTCATCATAACACCAAAATGAACAGGATGCATTCCAAAGCTTTGTACAATTGGTAAAAAGATTGGTGTGAAAATTAAGATCGCAGGTGTTGGATCCATAAAAGTACCAAGTATTAATAAAACAATGTTAATGATTAATAAGATAATGACTGGATTATTAGAAACACTAAGTAATCCAGAAGCAATTAAATCTGGAATTTTTGTGAAAGCAAGAATCCAAGACATAATAGAAGATAAACCAATTAAAAATACAATAATACTTGTTAGCTTAGCAGATTCAAGTAAAATTCTTGGTAAATCAGATACTTTAATATTTTTATAAATAAATGATAAGATTAAAGCATAACATACTGCAATAGCAGAAGCTTCTGTTGGTGTAAATACACCCCCAAGAATTCCACCGATTACTACTACAATGAGTAATAAACTTGGAAGAGCTTCAAAGAATGTTTTTACAACGACATTAAATGGAACACGCTCTTTAGCTTTATACCCTCTTTTCTTAGCCATAACAAAAGCAATCGCCATTACTGCAACACCCCAGAGAATTCCTGGAATATAACCTGCTAAAAACAGTGATGAAATAGATACCCCACCTGCAACTGTAGAGAAGATAATTAAGGTGTTACTTGGTGGAATTAAGATTCCTGTTGGTGCAGAAGCAATATTGACAGCTGCTGCATAATCTTTATCATAACCTTCTTCTTCTTCTAATGGTCCCATGATACCACCAATTGCTGCACAAGCTGCAGCACCAGAACCAGAGATTGCACCAAAGAGCATATTCGCTACAACGTTAGTAAGAGCAAGTGACCCTGGCATTCTACCTACTAATACAAGTGCTAAATTAACAAGTCTTCTTGCAATCCCACCATTATTCATAATAATACCAGCTAAAATAAAGAATGGAATGGCTAATAATGTAAAGGAATTAATTCCTGTAAATATTTTTTGAGCGGACATCAGGGCAGCCTTTGCTCCTGGTAATACAACAACCATTGATAATGCTGCACCTAACCCAACACTAATACTAATTGGTGTTTTAATATATAGTAAACCGAGAATGACAACAATCATAATCAATCCACATATAAGTGCTGTATTCATGAATGTTTCCTCCTATTATTCTGCTTTGTTTAATTTTAAAGATTTTACGTCATCAACGATATTACAGAATGAATAAAACATTGATAACACACCACTTACTGGTAAAGCAAGATAAATGATACCTACTGGAATAGATAATGCAGAATCTGCTTGATTCATGGCATTAATGGCAATATATCCACCTCCATAGGTTAATACAATAGCTGAAAATAAGAACACACATATTTCAACAATAATATCTAACACATTTCTTGTTTTCTTAGAGTACTTATTCACAAAGAATTCAATTGCCATATGTTCTCTTTTTCCTACTACATAAGCTGCTGTAATTAATACCAACCATACAAAGAGGTATTTTGCTAAGGCTTCTGTAATAGCACTTGGTGATTTGAATACAAAACGAGTTATAACCTGCCATGTTACAAGAATTGTCATTAGAGCAAGGATGCCACATGCTAACCATTCTGTAAACTTATTGATTATATTTCTTAATTGATTCATCCTTATATCCTCCTATTTTGATACTGCCTTAACAGCATCATAGACTACCTTAACTTCTGGATTTTGAGTCAGTTCTTCATGTAATGGCTGAACTGCTTCTTGTAAAGACTCAACATCTACATCTTCTATAATTGTTGACCCATTATCTTGTACATTTT
>JARKVN010000107.1 GCA_029851645.1 Cellulosilyticum sp.
TTCACAGTCATCAACATCTGCGATGGTTAAAGCCAAACGAAGAATTTTATCATAGGCTCTAATGCTGGCTGAAGTATTTTGAAACCATTGATTAAGTAGTGTTTTGGCATGAGATGTAATTTGACAATAGGTACTAATATACTGGGTAGGAATTTGACTGTTATAAGTGATTGTTGTATTTTTAAAACGTTTGATTTGTTTAGCATGAGCTTTTTGGACTTGATGCATCATTTCTTCGGAGGTAAGAGGGGTTGGATCATCTAATTCTTTTAAAGTAGGCACATGAGTTTCTATATGAATATCAATTCGGTCGATAAGAGGTGCTGAGAGTTTTGAAAGATATTTTTTGATTGCTTGAAGAGAACAAGTACATCTATCTGTATTGGGATAATACCCACAAGGGCAAGGGTTGGTTGCTGCTAGGAAAAGGAAGTTTGCAGGATAGCTTAAGCTCATTTGGGCTCTAGATAAAGTAATAGTATGAGATTCTAAAGGCTGACGAAGTAGATCCAGAGAGTGTTTATTAAATTCTAGAAGCTCGTCTAGAAACAAAACGCCTAAGTGAGCAAGACTAATTTCCCCGGGTTTTGGATGAAAGCCCCCGCCTGTAAGACCATATTGGGAAATGGTATGATGTGGCATTCTAAAAGGTCTCTTGGTAATAATTTGATAATCAGATAGTTGATTAGCCACACTATAAATTTTAGTGATTTCGATACATTCTTTTTCAGTGAGGGGAGGTAAGATGGTAGGTAATCTTTCAGCAAGCATTGTTTTTCCAGAACCAGGTGGACCAATAAGAATGGCGTTATGATAGCCAGCAGCACACAGAAGTAATCCTCTTTTAGCAGCATTTTGACCACGAACATCGGAGTAATTGAAGGAGGGCACAGAAGACTCTTTAGAGGGACAAGGCGGACATAAAGTAAGGGAACTCTCTTTCTTTAAAAAAGCAACTACTTCGGTTAGATGAGTAGCAAGATGTACATCTAGCCCCTGTATTAAAGCAGCTTCTGATAGATTATCGTAAGGGACAATGCAAGGTAAAGTATTTTCGTGGATGGCACACAATAGAGGAAGTAGACCGCGCACACCACGAAGTGTCCCATCTAGTGCAAGTTCACCAATACATATCGTCTCTTTAAGTGCATTACTAGGAATTTCTTGTAGGCAATATAAAATGCCTAATGCAATAGGTAAATCATATAAAGAACCCTCTTTTCGAATATCAGCAGGTGATAAATTAACTGTAATATGACAAATTGGGAAGTGAAAGCCACTATTTTTGATAGCACTTTTAACACGTTCTTTGGCTTCTTTAACTGCAGAGTCAGGTAGACCTACAATATCAAAACCAGGAAGACCAGGTTGTAAGTCGATTTCTACATTTATAGGAAGCGCCTCTATACCATTTAAAGAATAACTGTTTAATTTGCAGAACATTGGGATATCCTTTCTATAACAATTTTATTAGATTGTAACCAAAATGAGAAAGAAATAACCAAGATATTAGAAAATTATAATAGACAAAGTGGTGATAATATGAGTACAATATATGATGTCTGGTTTCAAAGACTTAAGTGTTCAGCATATATTAAAAAAGAAATATTGCAAAAAGTGACAACAACAGAAGCGATATATGAAGCGAATTCAACGGTTTATAGAAGCTGGGGACTAACAGAGTTGGCAATAGAAAAGTTGCAAAAAGCTAAATGGGATTTAAAGCAAAGTCAACTTAGTTTTGAAAAGTCCTATGATGAAGGGATAGAGATTGTTGGCTATTTTGATAAAACATATCCCAGTTTACTAAGAGAAATTGATGATCCACCCATAGTACTTTATGTACAAGGAGATAAAAGTCTGTTAAATAGGGACATGATTAGTATAGTGGGGGCTAGAAAGTGTACAGAATATGGATATCATACAGCCGTCAGACTAGGACAAGAACTAACAGAATGTGGTTTGCTAGTTGTTAGTGGGATGGCCCTTGGAGTTGATGCGGCAGCGCATTATGGGGCACTTAAGAGCGGACCATCTATTGCCGTTTTAGGCACAGGGGTGGATGTATGTTATCCTAGTTCTAATCGAAGAATTTATGAAAAACTTATTCAAGAAGGTTGTCTTGTGTCAGAATATGAACCACATACACAGCCAAGACCTTATCATTTTCCAATGCGTAATCGCATTATAAGTGGTATGTCTGTCGGGGTTGTAGTAGTGGAAGCAGCTGCTAAAAGTGGTTCGCTGATTACAGCACAGCTTGCCTTAGATTATAATAGAGAAGTTTATGCTGTCCCAGGAAATGAGAAAAGTTTATTAAGTCAAGGAACCAATGAACTGATTCATAGTGGGGCGAAACGTACACTTTCAGCAATGGATGTAATGGAAGAATTGCCACAAACAATAAGTATAAAAAATAGGCTCATAAAGAAAAATAAAGATAAAATGCATAATCAACTTGCGCAAGAAGAAAGGATAGTATATGCTTATGTAAGTCAGGAACCCATTTTTATTTTAAATTTACAAGAATTATTAGTAAGCACACAACTTTCCTATGAAAGCATAAATACAAGTTTGTTACAATTAGAGATTAAAGGACTTATAAAAAGATTACCAGGGGAAAGGTATGTACGTATTTAAGAGGAGGCAATCATGGCTGATAATTTAGTAATTGTGGAATCAGCAGCTAAGGTGAATACAATTAGCCGTTTTTTAGGGAAAAATTATAAGGTAGAAGCATCTGTTGGACATGTTAGGGACCTACCAAAAAGTCAATTAGGCGTAGATATAGAAAATAATTATGAGCCTAAGTACATTACAATTAGGGGAAAAGGCGAGCTTCTACAAAAGATGCGTAAAGATGTTAAAAATGCTAAGACCATTTATCTTGCAACTGACCCTGACCGTGAGGGTGAAGCTATTTCATGGCATCTTTATTATGCTTTAAAACTTCAAGATAAGAAGATTTGTCGTATTACATTTAATGAAATTACTGAGGAAGCTGTTAAAGAGGCGATTAAGCATCCACGAGAGATTAATATGGATTTAGTAGATGCGCAACAAGCAAGGCGTGTTTTAGATCGTTTAGTAGGTTATCAAATTAGCCCTATATTATGGAAGAAAGTAAGAAAAGGCTTAAGTGCAGGACGTGTGCAGTCTGTGACGCTTAGGTTAATTAGTGATCGAGATAAACAAATTAAAGAATTTGTTGAAGAGGAATACTGGAGTGTCGCTGCTCATTTACGCCAGGGTAAAGGAAAGGCTTTTGAAGCAACTTTAGAAAGTAAAAATGGTGAAAAGATAGAAATTAGAAATGAAGAAGAGGCAGCAAGCGTTATTAAGGCTTGTGAAAATGGCCAGTTTAAAGTAAAAAGTAGCAAAAAGGGAACACGTGTTAGAAATACAGTGCTTCCTTTTACAACAAGTACCTTGCAGCAAGAGGCAGCGAAACATTTAGGGTTTTCCACGCAGAAGACAATGAATATAGCGCAACAGCTTTATGAAGGGATTAAAGTTGGAAAGAAAGAAGTTGGGATTGTAACTTATATCCGTACAGATTCTGTTCGAATTGCGGATAAAGCAAAAGAAGAGGCAGCAGAGTATATTGAGAAGAATTATGGAGCTAATTATTTAGGGGAACAAAAAACAAAAGAAAAAAGTAAAAAGAATGTACAAGATGCTCATGAAGCCATTAGACCGACTTATATGGAGTACGAACCTAATGAAATTAAGGAATACTTATCTAGAGATCAGTTTAGATTATATCAACTGATATGGAAACGGTTTGTGGCAAGTCAAATGATTGCTGCTCAGTTTGAAACGTATTCTATTAAAATAGAAAATGGGGAGTATACATTTAAAGCTTCATATTCAATAGAGTTATTTGATGGTTTTCTAAAAGTTTATAATTTAGGTGAAGAGAAGGCCAAAAAAGAAGCGAAGTTCAATGTACAAGAAGGGGATGAGCTAACTTGTGGAAGCATCATTCCTAGTCAACACTTTACACAACCTCCTGCACATTTTTCAGAGGCTACTTTGGTAAAAGCTCTTGAAGAAAACGGTGTAGGAAGACCAAGTACTTATGCACCAACAATTACCACGCTTTTAGCAAGAGGATACATTGTCAAAGAAAATAAAATGCTTTATGTAACGGAATTAGGAGAAGTTGTTAATCAAATTATGTGTGAGTACTTTGATGAAATAGTGGATGTAGACTTTACTGCTAATATGGAGCGAATACTAGATGAGATTGCATCAGGGAATGTAGAATGGAAGGAAATCATCAAGTCATTTTATCCTAATTTCCATCAGACAGTAGAGTATGCAGAAAATCAAATTGAGAATATAGACCTAACAGAAACGACAGATATCCCTTGTGATTTATGTGGGACACATATGATTGTACGTTATGGGAAGTATGGGAAGTTCTTAGGATGTCCTAATTTTCCAGAATGTAATGGAACAAAACCATGGTTTGAAGATATTGGTGTAGCCTGCCCAGAATGTGGTGGTAAGGTACTACTAAAGAAGACTAAAAAAGGTCGTACTTATTTTGGTTGTGAAAATAATGGAGAAACTTGTGAGTTTATGTCTTGGGATAAACCAACAGGTGAAAAATGTCCAGTATGTGGAGAGGCACTAGTGGAGAAGGGGAATTCTAAGAATAAAAAAATAGTTTGTAGAAATTCAAAATGTAATTATGGTAAACAAAATAAAAATTAATTTACAATTTGTTAAATATTTTTAGTATTAATGTTTACAAATGTATATTGAGTTTTTTGTCAAATCATGTTAAGATTTTTATAGACAAGACAAAGTTGTGTGGCAACTTTGTCTTTTTAAATGGTATAGTGTATATTTAAAAATTTTTAGAACATACTAAAGTATATAAAACCTTTAGAGTATAATGGTTAAAATTAATGAAAAGGAAAAGGAGGACATAAGATGTCTCAAGAATTATTACAAAAAATGCGAAAAGTAAACAGACTTTTACAAAGATTTGGTTCTGATCGTGTAATTTTTTCTGATATTTGTGAAGTGATTAGTGATGTTGTTAAAGCCAATGCAATGGTAATCAGTACAAAAAGTAAAGTATTAGGTGTGAATAGCTCTATTCCACATAATTTTGCTAATGAAGATAACTATATTGATTATTCTGTAAATGATGAGTTTTTAACAATTATGGATATTAAAGAAAATGTTTCATTAGATTCATTATTTTCATCAGCAGCTAATAGTGCAAACTATACAGCTTGTATTGTACCTATTATTGCAGCAGGTCAAAGACTTGGTACATTTGTACTTTACAAAGAAAAAAGTGAAGAAACTTTCAATACAGAAGACTTTATTTTAGCTGAGTATGGTGCAACAATTGTAGCTGTAGAAATTTTAACTTCATTAAAAGATGAAAGTGATGAAGAAGAACGTAAAATAGCAGTTGTTAAATCTGCAATTGCAACATTATCTTACTCAGAGTTAGAAGCTATTTTCCATATCTTCGAAAAATTAGATGGAACAGAAGGACTTCTTATTGCAAGTAAAATTGCTGATAAAGTAGGTATTACACGTTCAGTTATTGTCAATGCATTACGTAAATTTGAAAGTGCTGGTGTTATTGAATCAAGATCTTTAGGTATGAAAGGAACATATATTAAAGTTCTTAATGATGCATTATTAGATGAATTAAATAAATTACGTAAATAACATTCAAAAGTAACAAATGACATTAGAAAAATAATAAATCATACTAAAACAGGTGGGATATATCGTTATGACGATATATCCCACCTGTTTTAGTATGATGTTCAAATAAGAAATTAACTCAATTGCCTATGACTTTTAGAGAAAATAGATTTTTTATAAGGGTGAAAGAAAACAATCATTAGAAAAATCACTAAAGCTAAGATAGAAAAACCAAGAAGCAAGTTGTTTGCTGTAAAAAGAGTAGATGTATTCTCTGTATACAAAACATATACTGGATAGAATAAGAGGGTTAGACCAAAACTTAGAAGACCTTGTAAGACTTTAGCTATGAAATAAGGTTTAGCAGAAAGTTGGTTATCTTCTAGCACATAAAGGGTTTGAAAATAGACACAAAATCCGCCAAATGCTACAGTGGATGAAATACCTGCTAAAGTATAAATAGATAGAGGAAGATGGCTTAAATGGTAGGAGCCATTTGAAAGCTCAAATAAACTAGCGATTAAAGCAGCGAATATAGGTTGATTGATAGAAGAAGGATAGAGAAAGTTCATACAAGTAGTGACTAGGGGTGTTTCTGTAAGAAGTGTTGTCAGGACAGAAAATAAGATGATATAGCCACCCACACATACAATAGTGTCCATCGCATTCATAACCCCTTTATTGAGTAAAGTGGAGAAACTATAAGGAGCAAGTGGTGGAGATGAATGTTCGACAGTAGGAGGAGGTAGAATGTTAACCCTTGTAATCAATAAACTCATTAATAAAGCAGAGCTTAAATGAATGAAGAAAAGAAAGTAACCAATTTGACGAGATGAAAGCATAGTTGTTCCTATGGTACCAATTATAAAGAGTGGACCACAGTTGTTAGAAAAGCATAAGGTAAGCTCTGCTTCTTCTTTAGTAAGCTTTTGTTCTTGATAAAGTTGTTTGATGACTTTGGCTCCCATAGGATAGCCAGCAATAAGTCCCATGATAAAAGCAAAAAAGCTATAACCAGAAAGATGCCAGACTTTTTGAGTAAAAGGTGTGCTTAAAGTCGTTAACTTTCTTAAACCGTCTAAGGGAACTAAGATATTAATGAAAATCATAAAAGGTAGCAAGGAAGGAAGCACCTTATTGAACCAAAGAAGCAATCCTTTTTGAGCAGATGCTATAGATAGTTCAGGAAATAAAAGAATGGTTAACATTAGTAGCATAAGTAAGCTGGTAAGCAGCGTATTTTTTTTCATGTAGAACCTCCTTGGTTTGTCCATATTCATGACATTATATGAAGTGCTCCTACTAAAAATAACTGATTACATTAAAATCCCTATGAGATTAGGTGCATAGGGATTTTATAATGGAGATTGGTATGAAAGTCACTCTGTTTAAGAAGCGTATTAGATGCGAATAAAAGGTTGGGTAAAGTCTTGAAAGGCTTTTTCAGGCTTTCCTATAAGATAGTTATAGAGTTTAGTAGCTCGCACTTCATAATCAATAAGTTTTTGACCTAATGGAGAAAGGGTAGCATATTGTTTCCCTAAGTTTGTGATTAAAGGAACCTGGGCATTTTGGCTTATCTTACTAAGTAGAGGAAGTGCATTGTATCGGCAGCCTAATACGCGGATATAGGGAAGATGCGGTTGAGTAAGTAAAGGGGTTAAGTCTTTTGTGTGAATATCTAATAAAATACGCAGTAAAGCACGCTGCACAGTAGCTCTTGTATAGGTTTTAGAGGTTGAATGAGTCACTAAAGCTTCATAATTAGGTGCTGTTTGGATCTGTTTCATAAACGTTCGTATTAAGTCCTTTGGGATGTCCCATAAAGAATATAAATCCTCTTCTTGGGAAAACATAAGTTTAAAGTGTAAAAATGCAGTAAGTTTTTGCATAGAAGGAGGTTGATGACCACTTAAAAGCTCGTAGGAACTTAAAGGCATACAATGCTTATATTGTTGTGATGAATCAAGCATCATAGAATGACGAATGGCAGAGGCGGAGGCAAGAGCTCCTGTAATGGTTGTATCATGATAACTAGAGCCCATACGTTTGACAGAGTAAGGCGTAATGGTTGTGTTTAATGTATCTAGTGCCTTAAGATATTCAATGCCTAAAATATTATTAGGAGATTGTAAGATACTTTCGAGCATGTCATGCATATGAATCGGATACTGTGGCAATAAATAATCCATCAAAGCTTGCATTCGAGCACGAGGAAAGCTTAAGCCTTGTTTAAGATGGCTTTTTAGGAGTAAGTTAATGGTTTGAGTTTCATAGATAAGCGTTTGAGCAACATGCTTTAAAAGAGGAATTTCTCCACATTCACTACCAAAAGAAATATAATCAATGACCTGGCTTTGGTGTAATACACTAACAGCATATTTGGCAAAGTATTCTGCGCTGGAAGTGGCAAAGGGAACAGGAAGTTCTAAAACCAGATCAACTCCATTTAATAAAGCCATTTTCGTTCGTGTAAATTTATCAACGATGGTAGCTATACCACGTTGTGAGAAGTTTCCACTCATAACAGAGACGACTAAATCACATCCTGTGTCTTTCTTCGTTTGTGAAATTTGATAAGCATGTCCGTTATGGAATGGATTATATTCGGCAACAATACCTGCAGTTTGCATAGTAAATCTCCTTGCTGATTGATTTATTGGATTAGGATATTATTGTAGCCTAAAATAAAAAGGAGATAAAGGAGAAAAAGGAAATATTTTTTCATTTCGCTCTTGTATACACAAGATACATTGCATATAATAGTAAATGAGGGTAATGAAAAGTATAATCGAAAGGGGTTATTTAAATGTCTTTTATAAATAATATTAAGGCAAGAGCGAAAAGTGATAAGAAAACAATTGTATTACCAGAAGCATCTGATATTCGTACATTAAAAGCAGCTCATCAAGTATTAGCTGAAGAGCTTGCAAATGTCGTTTTAATTGGTAATGAAGCAGAAATTAATGCTAAAGCTGAAGGGCTTGATCTTAGTGGGGCTAAAATTGTAGACCCAGAAACATTTGAAGAAATGGATGCCTATATTGCAGAGCTTGTTAAATTAAGAGAGAAGAAAGGAATGACTACTGATAAAGCAAGTCAATTACTTCATAAAGATCCTCTATTCTTAGGTGTTATGATGGTTAAACAAGGTATGGCAGATGGAATGGTAGCAGGTGCTATTCATGCAACAGCTGATGTGCTTAGACCATCACTTCAAATTCTTAAAACAGCACCAGGTACAAAACTTGTATCAGCATTCTTCGTTATGGTTGTACCAAACTGTGAATATGGTGCAAATGGTACATTTGTATTCTCTGATCCAGGACTTAATCAAAATCCAACTGCAGAAGAATTAGCAGCTATTGCACAAAGTTCAGCAAAAAGCTTTACACAATTAGTAGGAGAAGAACCAGTTGTAGCAATGCTTTCTCATTCTACATATGGTAGTGCAAAACACGCTGATGTAGATAAAGTGGTAGAGGCTACACGAATTGCAAAAGAGGAGGCTCCAGAACTTAAATTAGATGGAGAACTTCAATTAGATGCAGCAATTGTACCAAGTGTAGGAGGTGCGAAAGCACCATCTAGTGAGGTAGCAGGTAAAGCTAATGTATTAGTATTTCCAGATTTAGATGCTGGTAATATTGGTTACAAACTTGTTCAAAGACTTGCAAAAGCAGAAGCTTATGGACCAATTACTCAAGGAATTGCAAAACCAGTTAATGATTTATCAAGAGGTTGTAGTGCAGAAGACATTGTAGGTGTGGTTGCTATTACAGCTGTACAAGCTCAAAATTAATAATAATCATAAATTAAGGAGTGTAAAAATGAACGTATTAGTAGTGAACTGTGGAAGTTCTTCATTAAAATATCAATTATTAAATATGGAAAATGAATCAATCATAGCAAAAGGAATTTGTGAAAGAATTGCAATTGATGGATCATTTATTAAACATACAACAGAAGGTCAAGAAAGTGTAAAAGTAATGGTAGATTTCCCTAACCATAAAGAAGCTATTGCTAAAGTACTTTCAATGCTTACAGAAGGTGAAACAGCTTGTGTTAAATTAGAAGAAATTTCTGCAGTAGGTCACCGAGTGGTTCATGGTGGAGAAAAATTCAATAAGTCTGTATTAATTACAGAAGAAGTTGAAGAAGCGATTAAAGAGTGTTGTGAGCTTGCCCCACTTCATAACCCAGCTAACTTAACAGGTATTGACGCTTGTCGTGAATTAATGCCTTCAGTACCAATGGTGGCTGTATTTGATACTGCTTTCCACCAAACTATGCCAGCACATGCTTATATGTATGCAATTCCAAGAGAATACTACGAAAAATACGGTATTCGTAAATATGGCTTCCACGGAACAAGCCACAAATATGTTTCTCAAAGAGCTGCACAAATGCTTGGAAAACCAATAGAAGATACTAAAGTGATTGTTTGTCACTTAGGAAATGGTGCAAGTGTTTGTGCTGTAGATGGCGGTAAATCAGTAGAAACTTCTATGGGATTCACACCACTTGCAGGACTTATCATGGGAACACGTTCAGGTGATATTGATCCAGCAATCGTTACATTTTTAATGGAAAAAGAAGGA
>JARKVN010000007.1 GCA_029851645.1 Cellulosilyticum sp.
TAGCATAATAAAAATAGGCGTTATCTAGCTTCAGGGATAGCGCCTTTTCTCTATTTTGGAAGGATGATTTCTATAAAATAAGTTAAAGTATTTACTAAAATGTATGGATAAGGAATAAAGTAGGTTTGGAATAAACTATAGAAAAGGAGCAGACTGGTGGCAATTCAAGAACAAATTCTTATTTATTTTGAAAGTATACGAAATGATTTTCTGACCATGTTTTTTTCAACCATTACAATAATGGCAGAACATTTATTTCTAGTGATATTTTTAGCCGTATTATATTGGTTATTTAGCAAGCAAAAAGCAAAAAAATTAGCATGGTTTGTCCTGTTTAATGGTGTAGCAAATGGAGTCATTAAAAATATAATCAATATGCCTAGACCTTTTGAAAGAGGGGTTGTTACGCCGATACGTATGGAGACTGCAACAGGTTCCTCGTTTCCAAGTGGACATACTCAGACTGCAACTAGCTTTTGGAGTGGAGGGATGCTTCTATTAAGGACTAAGGAGAGTGTGTTTTTAGGGGCGATTATGATTATTTTAACCGCCCTATCTAGATTGTACTTAGGTGTTCATTGGCCGATGGATGTATTAGGAGGCATAGGATTTGGTGTTATTTTTACTTATTTTGCAGCAGAGCTCATTGATGAAGAAGGAACTTTTACAAGGTGGCATGTCATAGCCAGTAGTATAATTTGCTTAGGCTTGTTTATATTAGACGTTTCACCAGATTTATATAAAACAGCCGCATGCTTATGGGGACTTTGTTTTGGAGGTTATTTAGAGCAACAATATATTCAGTTTAAAGTAGATGGAACGAAAAAGGCAAAGCTTATTAGAGTAGTTATTGGAATAGTAGGTGTATTAATCATTTATTTAGGAATGAGTAAGCTACTTCCAGCTGTTAAGATGATAAGTATGACGAAGTATGCTTTAGTCATCTTATGGATTATTGCAGGAGCACCTTGTATTTTTAAAAAGATTAGAATAGGTTGATAAGTAGAGTGGGTGGGATATTTATAATGATATCTTACCCCTTTTATTTTAGGCATAGGATGTCCCACTTCATCATATAGATGTGATAGATAGGGGGGGAAGCAGATGAAGAAGGATCATCTAAAAGGTACGATTATAATGACGATACTCATAGTAATCCTATTGATTTTAGTAGGTGGGAGTATGAAAAATGCCTATGTATATTATAGTAGTGCAGATTATATTGTAGATACTTATGTTAAATGCTTAAATGAAAGAAACTACAATAAGTTATATCAGTTGTTAGATCCACAGTCTATACAAGGATTAGAAAGTAAAGCAGAAGTGGTTGATTATTATAAACGCATTTATGAGAAAGAAAATAGATTAGTGAGCGTTCAAAAGGTAGCAAAGCAAGAGAATACCTATTGGTTAGTTTATCAATATACCAAAGAAAATACTAAAGCAGCTATAGAACTGACACAGACAAAGGGAAGATGGCGAATCATTTTTCCTTTTAAAACCAATGAGATACAGGTATTTGCACCCTATGGTGCTAATGTATATTTGAATCAAGAGAAGCTGACATACTCCTCTAATAAATGCTATGAACTTGATAATGTATTACCTGGGAAATATATGTTAAGGGTTGAAGTGGCTCAAGAAGGTTATAAAGATTATTATAGCGTTGTACATATGCCAGAAGATCAGAAGTATATTGTACCTTATGAAATGGCTCATCTTACAGTTCAAGTTGCACCAGGTTTTAAAGTACAGTGTAACGAGTTTACTAAAATGAGCCAAAAAGATACTGTATCGTTTGAGGACCTTTTATTAGGAGAGTATCAGATTAGTGTTCAAGATGAAGCAGGTATTTTTAAGGAGCAGGCTTTAACATTTTTTGTAGAAAGAGGAGAAAATATCGCTAATTTAAGAGCGTTTCAGTTATCAGATAAAGGGGAAAGCCAGCTCAAAGTTTTCCTAGAAGATTTTTATGAAAGTTATATTAAAGCCATTGAAAGTCATGATGCTACTTTGATTGATTCATACTTTATTAGGTCACAAGTGCAAGCACAAAAAGAACTATTTAGTAGTTGGTATATTGACCAAAAAGATATTAAGCAAGTAGATATGCAGTTTAAAATAAATGATGTTACAGTAGATGAGAAGGGCTATATTCATGTCATACATACAGAGGAGGCAGAACTTTGGAATAGAGAATATGATGAGTGGGATAATGAAAAAAGCAGTCATTATAAAGTTATTTTAACTTGGGAAACCATGATAAATCCCTTAACCAAAACATGGACAATCATGGAGCAAGGCATTAAGCAAAGTATGGTTGCTATAGAAGATCAAGAGGGGCGTTGGGTACAATATTAAAGTTTTAAGGGCTATAAAAGTAAATCATAAAAATGTAAGAAACTAGAAAAATTAATAAAAGAAATACTTGAATAATGTAGAATACTAACAAAGAATAATTCTTAATATTAGAATGTAATAAAAATGTATACAAGTTGTATAATTTGTGTCATCAAACAAGAAATTCAGCAATAAAAAGTCACAATAAAACAAAAGTCTACAAAAAAGTATATAAAAAAATAATTTAAATAATTTAAAATTAGGGCAACGTTTTTAAAGAAATAACGTTATAATAGTTCTTGTAACTTCCCCCAGATGTTACAGCAAATACTTAGTTATTTGCTACCCCTAGAATAAAATACCTTCTCTCAGGAGAAAGACCCGTTGTCTTTCTCCAATTTTTGTTTTCCAACGACTTACTAATGAAATACTCCTTAAGGATAAGCTATAATGCAATTACAATAAATCCATTAGGGGACTACCCCAAGGGGGATAAGTGAATGAAAAACAAAAAAAATACAAGAAGGATAATGGCGTTAACGATTATAGGTGCTTTAGTGGGTATGGTGATACTCGGCTTAACCATACAAAAAAATCACTTAGTAAAAGAAGTCAGTTATAATGAGTTCCTGAACTTAGTAGAAAGTCAAGAGGTCGCCAAGGTTCATATAAATAATAGTGCAGAGCTTAAGTTTGAATTAAATAATGGCACAAACTATCGTACAGACAATCCAAGAAAAGAAACATTAAAGGAAGAATTGCTATTAAAGGGTATTAAGGTTAGTGAAGTGCCACAGGCAGGATATGCCTTACAATCTATCATAAGTACAGTTATGATGATTAGTCTCTTTAGCTTTGTATTTTATAATGTAAAAAGAGGTGCTTCTAAGGGCGGAGCTATGAGTTTAAATAGTCAAATGGTAGAAGCAAGCAAGCTACGTGTAGATTTTAATTATATCGCAGGAAATATTGAAGCGAAAGAGCAAGTAGGTGATGTGATTGATTTTATTCAAAGGCCAGAAAAATATCAGAAATTAGGTGCTAAAATGCCAAAGGGCATTATTTTTTATGGTCCTCCAGGAACAGGAAAAACTTTAATGGCTAAGGCAATTGCTAAAGAGGCAGGTGTACCATTCTTTTCAGTAAGTGGGTCAGACTTTGTGCAGCTTTATGTAGGGGTGGGGGCAAGTCGTGTTCGTGAACTTTTTAAAGAAGCAAGAAAACATGAGAAGGCAGTTATTTTTATTGATGAAATTGATGCTATTGGAAAGAAAAGAAGTGCTCATGCTTTTCAAAGTAATGATGAAAAAGATCAAACGCTTAATGCACTTCTTACAGAGTTATCAGGGTTTAAAGAAGAAGAAGGAATCGTTGTTATTGCAGCGACTAATCGATTAGATACTTTAGATGAGGCACTACTTAGACCAGGGCGATTTGACCGTCACATTGAAATAGGTTATCCAGATGTGAATGCGAGAGAAGAAATTATTAAGCTTTACTTAAAAAATCGTCCTATTGCAGATGAAGTAAGTGCACATGAACTAGCGAAACAAACGGTTTTCTTTACAGGGGCTATGCTTTCAAATTGGATTAATGAAGCGGCTATTGAAGCAGCTAATCAAGGTTCATCCTGCATTCATAATAAGCATCTTGAAACAGCTTTTTATACAGTCGTTGCAGGAAAAGAAAAGAAAGATAGAAGTAGTATTAGTGAGTTAGATCGACGTATTACAGCTTATCATGAAGCAGGTCATGCGCTCGTTACTAAAGTTTTGTCACCAGATAGTAGTGTGACTAAAGTAACGATTATTCCAAGTACAAAGGGAGCTGGTGGATTTAGTATGAACATCCCTAAGGATAAGTTTTATTTAAATAAACAAGAGATGATTCATCGTATTAAAATTAGTTTAGCAGGACGAGCTGCCGAAGAACTTATTTTTGGCAAAGATTATATTACAACAGGTGCAAGTAATGATATAGAAAAGGCAAGTAAAGATTTAAGAGAGTTTTTACTTAAATATGGAATGGATGAAGAAATGGGGCTCATTAATATGAGTGTTTTAACAGGACAAGAACATTTTATGGATGCGAAATGGCTTGAAAAAAGTCAGGCTTATATGAGGCAGTATTACAATGAAACCAAAGAGGTTTTAAAAAGCTATGAAAGTACATTAGAGGCCATTGCTAATGCCCTCTTACAAAAAGAAACCTTAAATGAAAAAGAATTAGCTAGTTTCTTTGGATAGAAGCTAGCTTTTTTTTATTTAACTGGTATGGCGTTTTTCTAATAAGTAGATGATATCATTTTTCCAATAGAGACGAACGCGATTAATGGTCTTGATAGGGGTGATTTTACCTTTACTTACAAGCTCGTCAAGATATTGCCTGGAACAATTTAAAAGTTCGGTTGCTTCAGCTGTGGTTATGATTTCGTTACAGATAAAATGAATTAATTGCTCTTTATCATTAAAAGTATATTTCATTATAAATCCCCCTTCACCTGAGTATATTTACTATTGTAAAGTAAAAGAAGAAATTTATCAACAATTAAAGAATTTTTAATATAAGATTGTAAATTAGCTTTTCACTTTCTTCATATGGATATTTTATAATAAAAACAAGATCATTATAAATTTAAATAAAAATTAACTCTATATAGAAGGGAAGACAAGAAATGAACATACTAATTATTGAAGATGAAGAACGTGTGGCAGATATTATGACGAAATACTTAGAAAAGGAAGGGTATGAAGTATTTACTTGTTATAATGGTAAATCAGGCCTTGAATGTTTTTATAAAAATAAAATAGATATTGTCTTATTAGACTTAATGCTCCCAGATATTCAAGGTGAGGACATTTGTAAAGAGATGCGACAAGTATCTAATGTATATATTTTCATGGTAACAGCAAAGGGAACATTAGAGCATAAGATTGAAGGTTTTGATATTGGTGCGGATGAATATTTGGTGAAGCCAGTAAGTCCTCGCGAAGTAGTGGCTAGAGTTAAGGCACTTGAGGGAAGAAAGCAAAGAGAAGAGAATAAAGAAGTATTAAGCTTTGACAAAGGGCACTTTAAAATTTATTTAGAGGAACGTTTGGTAAAAATTAACCATAAAGAAATTACATTAACACCTAATGAATTTGACCTTCTTTATCAGCTAGCATTAGCACCAGGACGTGTATTTACAAGAGATCAGCTGATTGAAGCTGTAATGGGAATTGACTTTGATGGTTTTGATAGAACCATTGATGTGCATATTAAAAACCTTAGAAAGAAAATTGAGGAAGATACCAAGAATCCACGCTATATTAAAACAGTAACAGGGGTAGGATATAAATTTGAAGGAGAGCATCAATGATATCCATACGAAAGCAACTCTTTACTATCTTTTTTGGGATAGGACTTATTATGGTCTTTACAACTTCACTTCTAGTAAATGTTATTATTAGGGAAAACTTTGAAATGTATGTGAATAATAATATCAAAGAAGATAGTGAAAGAATTGCCTCTGTTGTACAGAGACTTTATGATGAAGGTGGCTTAGATGAAGAGATTGTAAAAGTTTCTGTATTAGAAAACTATGGGGGGAATTTTGCCGTAGCTATACTGGATAAACATAAGCAGTTTCTGTGGGGAACAACTAAAGAAGAGTTTTTGCATGAGCTTAAAACACTTAAAGATGATAGAACAGCTGACATAGATTATAATCTTTATAGTGAAGAGGATAGGGCTTTTTTAAGTAAACAAGGAGAAGTTGCAGGTTATGTACGAATTGGGTACTATCCTAAAGAAGTTTTATCACAAAATGATAAAAAATTTCAAAATGATGTGAGTGTGAGTATGGTATGGTGTTCAAGTGTGCTTTTAATGTGGTTTATTTTTGCTGGCTTATATATATCTAGACTATTTACGTACCATATTTATGGAATTAGTAAAACGTCTATTGCCTTAGCAGATGGTAAGTTAAATGCAAGATATCCTCTTAAAAGTAAAATTAAAGAAATTGAGACACTAAGGCATAGTATGAATTACTTAGGAGAGAAGTTAGAAAGGCAAGATATGATTCGTAAGAAGTTGATTTCAGATGTTTCTCATGAGATTCGTACACCACTTCAAATTTTACAAAGTAATTTAGAAGCCATGATTGATGGGATTTATCCAATTGATGAAGAACAAATGAACTTACTTTATAAAGAGGTGGTTCGTTTTGGAAAGCTTCTTAATAACTTAGATCTACTTAAAAATGTAGAAGAAAGTGAATCTCGCATGGATTTTAGGGTGATTAATTTAAATGAAAGTATTGAGGAGGTTTTTGATGCCTTTAAAATCGTTGCAAAAGAAAAGAAGATTAACTACCATATTAAAGATGCTGAAACGGAAAGAGTTATGGTATCAGCAGATAAAGATGCCCTGAAACAATTATGGATGAATCTTTTTTCTAATTCCTTTAAGTTTACAGATCAAAAAGGAGAGATTAAAGTCTATACAACGCTTCATCATAAAGAGTGTATGATTGTTGTTCAAGATTCTGGAATAGGGATTGCAGAAGAGGATTTGCCATTTGTATTTGAAAGGATGTATCGTGGAGATAAAAGTCGTGAACAATATCAAGGCAGTGGTATTGGGCTCACTATGGTAAAAAATATTGTAGAAAAGCATAAGGGAAAAGTGCAGATTGAAAGTCGTGAAGGAGAATACACAAGGGTTATGATTACCTTGCCAGTACAAACCCTAATGTTAGAGCCTAACAATATTAGTAGTAAGATGAAATCTTATATTAAAATGGGTACTAAAAATACTAAAGAATAGAAAAGCTAGGTAAAGTTCTAAATTAAAGGGTGAAATCATAAAATGAAAGGATTTATGATTTCACCCTATTTCACTATAAACAGTTGGTAAAGGTTTTACTTATTTAAAAGGCTCTAATTAGATTTCGTTCTAAGCGGCTTTAAATAAGCAAGTAAATACCTGAATATCATATATAGTAAAAATGTATTGATAGGAATAACAACTACATTTTTCAAAATTCTAGCTGGTAAAATAACTAAAAAGGCTTTATGAAAAAGGATACTGGTCCAAAGGGTATTCAGTAGAAGGCTGCATAGAATAGCTTGCAAAAACACTGCTGAAAAAATACGAGGCACAGTAAGTTTTTTATTGTATAAAATAAAGCCATAGATAAGCCCAGATAGGGCTGCTGTTAAGGTATAACCAGGGAAATAAGAACTTGGTGGAGGAAATAAGAAAAATCCAATGAGGTCAGCTAAAGTCCCTGTAATAGCGGCAATCCAAGGACCAAATAAAAGCCCTGTAAGTGATAAGCCAATAAAGCCAAAGGTGACATTGACAATCCCAAAAGAAATACCTGTAATACGTGTGAGGACAACTGTTAGTGCAATCAGTAGCCCTACTAGAATCATATCTTTTGATGTAAGTTTATTTTGCATATGAGCGACTCCTTTTTATATAAGACATCATTTTTTTGTTTTATGTGTACTTTTAAGAATCGCTGCTTTTGGCAGCGGAATGCGATATAAGTACCGCAAGCTTTTAATAAGCTTTTCGTCTAGTGGCAACTTCCCGTCCAGCTAGCACTTAACGCACTTATATCTACTCTGCCAACTGCTCAATAGTGATAAAGCTATTATATATAAATTCGAATATAAATACAACAGTTTACAATTTCATGAGAAGTTTCTATAATGAAAGGGAATATGAAGTGATATAAAGGTTGATCATAAATAAAAGCGAACATTATAAGAGGATGCAAGGAGAAGAATATGTTAAATAAAAAAGATCCCTATATGCTATTAAGTGTGGTGAATATGAAACTAAGAGATGAAGATACTAACCTAGATGAACTTTGCAAAACTTATCAAAAAGATAAAGCCCAGCTAGAAGCTCAGTTACAAGCAATTGGCTATTTTTATGAAGCAAGTAACAATCAATTTATTGCCAAATAAAGGAGTGTAGAAGATGACATTTGAAGAAAAATTAAGTAATTATGCAAGGCTTGTTGTAGAAGTTGGCGTAAACGTTCAAAAAGGACAGCCTGTTGTGATTCGTACGCCGATTGAAGGGGTAAGTTTTGCAAGAGAAATGACTAAGTGGGCTTATGAAGCTGGTGCCAAGAGGGTATATGTTGAGTTTAGTGATGAGCAAATTGGGAAAATGACTTATGAGTATGCTACAGAAGAAACTTTAGGTGAATTTCCTAATTGGGAAACTGCTAAGTATGAAAGTTTAGTTGAGCAAAATGCAGCTTTTATTTCTATTAGTGCTTCTAATCCAGATTTACTAAAAAATATTCCTGCTAGTAAAATTTCAGTTGTTCAAAGAGCATCAGGAAAAGGACTTACTAAATTTAGAAAAGCTACAAGTAGCTCTGAAGTATGTTGGTGCGTTGTATCCATTCCAACAGCAGCATGGAGTCAAAAAGTATTTCCAGATTTATCACCAGAAGAAGCTAGTGTAAAGCTTTGGGAGAAGATTTTTGTGGCAACACGTATGGAGGAAGAAGACCCAGTAGCTGCTTGGAAGGCACATACGCATTTCTTATCAGAAAAATGTAAGTTCTTAAATGATAAAAAAATCAAAAGCTTACATTACCTTGCCCCAGGAACAGATTTAGAAGTCGAACTTCCTAAAGGACATAAATGGGAAGGTGGCGGTGAAAAGAGTACAAAAGGAACTTACTTTGTTGCGAATATGCCAACAGAAGAAGTATTTACAATGCCACATAAATATGGTGTCAATGGAACACTCAAAGCAACCAAGCCGCTCGTGTATGGTGGGAATTTAATTAATGATTTCTCGTTTGAATTTAAAGATGGGAAGATTGTAGCTTTTGAGGCAGCTGAAGGGAAAGAGATTTTACAAAAGCTGATTGAAACAGATGAAGGAGCCTCTTATTTAGGGGAAGTAGCTATTGTACCAAATAGTTCTCCTGTTTCTAAGACAGGTATTTTATTCTATAATACTTTGTTTGATGAAAATGCTTCTTGTCACTTTGCCATTGGAAGTAGCTATCCAACCAATATTGAAGGTGGGGTTAAGATGAGTGATGAGGAATTAGAAGCACATGGTGCCAATACATCTATAACGCATAATGATTTTATGGTAGGAAGTGATCAGCTTTCTATTGAGGCAACAACTGAAAGTGGAGAAAAATTTTATATTCTTAAAAATGGAGAATGGGCATTTTAAAGTGGCCATTCTCTAAAGATAATCATTGAGAGAAAGAGGTTGAATAATGAAAATATGTGTACTTGATGCGCAAACAGTAGGGCGGGATATAGACCTAACACTTTTAAATGAATGTGGAGAATTAATTTTATATGATTTAACTTCACCAGAAGAAGTCGCAGAGCGAATAAAAGAGGTAGAGGTCATCATTACAAATAAGGTGGTTTTAAATGAAGACAATCTAAAGGATGCGTCTCATTTAAAAATGATTGGTTTACTTGCAACAGGATATAATAATATTGATATAGATTATGCAAAGAAAAGAGGCATTGCTGTAGCTAATGCAGCCGGTTATTCTACAGAAAGTGTGGCACAGCATACTTTTGCAATGCTGTTTTATTTAATGGAACATTTAAATCAATATGATCATTATGTAAAGAGTAAAGCGTATGCAGAGAGTGAAATCTTTACATATATTGCATGGCCATTCCAAGAGCTTAGAGGAAAACGACTAGGTATTATTGGACTTGGAGAGATTGGAAAAGCAGTAGCGCGCATTGCAACTGCCTTTGGGATGGAAATTGTGTATTATTCTACCTCAGGAAAGAACAATAGTGGCATAGGTTATTTGCGTCTTGAATTAGATGAATTACTTCGTACAAGTGATGTAGTTTCTATTCATGCACCATACAATGAAAAAACACATCATTTACTCACTTACCAAGAGCTTAAGAAGATGAAGCCTTCAGCATATCTCATTAACGTAGGTAGAGGAGGTATTGTGTTAGAGGAAGATTTAGCAAAAGCACTTAATGAGGGATTACTCCAAGGTGCAGGGCTTGATGTATTAGAAAAAGAGCCTATTACAAAGGATAACCCACTTTTTAATGTAGAAGATAAAAATAAAATACTCATTACACCACATATTGCATGGGCAAGCGTAGAAGCTAGAAGAACACTGATTCAAGAAGTAATTGCGAATATTCATGCTTATGAGCGTAAAGAGATGAGAAATCGTATTGTATAAATAAATGGATAAGAAGAGTGTGTCGTAAAAAAGGCATACTCTTTTTTATATTTAATCTTAATTATCATAATAAAAATAAATTTTTTAGCTGAATGGTCTTCAAGGAGAAGACATTTGGATGAAGAAAGAATTCTGCAAGAAGTGTAATAATAACTATCAAAAAAGAGCATATTTTAACTGAAATAACCGTTAAAAAAGCAAAAAATGAAATCTTATCTTGCAATACATTAAAAAATATTGTATTATGTTAATCAGTTATAGAAATTCAGAGAATGCATGAATATTCGAAAGAAGGAGGAATAATATGCTTAAGTATAGTTTAAAGAGAATGATTTCAATGTTTGTTACTTTGTTTTTGATTGCAACAATAACATTTATCCTAATGAGATCCATACCTGGTAGTCCATTTACAAGTGAACGTAATTTAACGCCAGAAATTGAAAAGGCATTAATGGAAAAATATAATTTAGATGCCCCTCTATATGAACAATATTTGGATTATATGAAGGCACTTGCAAAAGGTGACTTAGGTGTATCTTACAAAAAGAAAGGGGTAACAGTTAATGAGATTATTGCTCAAACATTTCCTGCTTCAGCTCAGATTGGTCTTTTAGCAGTTCTTTTAATCTTAGTAGTTGGCGTGCCATTTGGCGTATTATCAGCACTTAAGCAAAATTCAGCACTTGACTATGTGATTATGATTATTGCGACCATAGGGGTAACTATCCCAAGTTTCGTAATTGGAACATTTATTATGTACATATTTGGTGAGAAATTAGCCTGGATTCCAGCAGGCGGACTTGAGGATTGGAAAGGATATATTGGACCTGTTATTGCACTGGCAGGCTTCTCAGTAGCTTATGTTATGAGACTTACTCGTTCTAGTATGCTTGAGGTGTTAAGACAAGATTACATTCGTACCGCTCGAGCAAATGGGCTTAGTAAATGGAGTATTATTGGAAAACATGCGCTTAAAAATGCACTGATTCCAGTTGTTACTTATGTAGGGCCAATGATTGCAAGTATTTTAACAGGATCATTCGTTGTAGAAAAAATCTTTGCAATACCTGGCATGGGTAAATACTTTGTAGAAAGCGTAACAAACCGTGACTATACCATTATCATGGGCGTTACAATCTTTTATGCAGCAATCTATATTGTCATGGTATTTATTGTAGACCTTGCTTATGGATTGATTGACCCAAGAATCAAGTTAAGAGACTAGGAGGTAAGCAAATGAATAAAGGTTCAGAATGGGAGTTATTAGATAGTACCGAAAAAAATTCTCAAGTTATAGCTAGACCAAGTCATACTTATTGGCAAGATGCATGGCGTATGCTTCGCAAAAATGTATTAGCTATGATTGGGTTATTTACAATTATTGTGATTGCACTGGGAGCTATTTTCTTACCCATGATTTCAAAAGTAAGCTATTCAGATCAGAAGCCAGGGTTTGGGAATATACCACCTAGATTGGAACTAACAGCTCTAGGGGATGATACTTATGTCTATGTACATAAAGAATATAAATTAATTGAAGTAAGCAAAAATGGTGAAGTTTTATCAGCACCAGAAGCCGTTGAGAAAAATGTAGCTATGAGCAAAATAACTTATGAAATTGGTGGTAAGGAGGTTGTGTTAGATTACTCTAATGCAAAGCGTGCAAAGAAAAATGGTGGGGCTAAATACAAAATCATTGTAGATGGCAAGGAGGTAGACATCACACCAGTTAAAACCGTTTGGAATAAAACGAATCTATTAGGAACAGACAGTTTAGGGAGAGATGTTTGGATTCGTATTCTATATGGTGCAAGAATTTCTCTTACAGTAGGGCTTGTCGCATCTGTTGTAAACTTAATTATTGGCGTTATTTATGGAGGAATTTCAGGCTATGAAGGTGGAAGAGTAGATGGTATTATGATGCGTATTGTAGATATTATCAATTCTGTTCCTTCATTACTCGTTGTGATTTTATTAATGGTTGTTTATGAACCAGGTCTTAAAACGATTATTATTACAATTGGACTGATTTACTGGGTAAGTATGGCACGTTTAGTACGTGGGCAAGTATTGACATTAAAAGAACAAGAATTTGTACTGGCAGCAAGGACAATAGGTGTGTCTAAGTGGAAGATTATTATGAAGCATCTTATTCCAAATGCCATGGGACCTATTATTGTATCTGTTACAATGAGTATTCCAAGTGCAATCTTTACAGAGTCATTTTTAAGCTTCATTGGTCTTGGAGTAGCGGCGCCACAAGCTTCATGGGGAACACTTGCAAATGATGCGTTAGGTGGGATTCGTTCTTATCCATACCAGCTTATAGCACCAGCGATAGCTATTGCAGTGACAATGTTTGCATTTAACTTCTTAGGAGATGGTTTAAGAGATGCATTAGATCCTAGACTCCGTAAATAGAAAGGAAGGGAAAACCATATGAGTAAGTATCAAGAAAAAATACTAGAAGTAAAAGGGCTTAGAACTTCCTTCTATACTCATTTAGGAGAAGTTCAATCAGTTAGAAATGTAGACTTTGATTTATATAAAGGAGAAGTATTGGGCGTAGTAGGAGAATCAGGGAGCGGTAAATCCGTAACTTGTTCTTCTGTTATGAGACTGCTTCAACACCCAGGGAAAATTAAGGAAGGGACAGTTCTTTTTAAAGGGGAGGATCTTGTTCCTAAAACTGAAAAAGAAATGCGAAAGATTCAAGGAAATGAAATCTCAATGATTTTCCAAGATCCAATGAGTGCACTAAATCCTGTTTATACCATTGGAAATCAAATGACAGAAGTGATTCGCAATCATAAAAAAGTGAGTCAGAAGGAAGCAGAAGAAATAGCAATTCGTATGCTGACTTTAGTAGGTATTCCGTCTCCAGAAGAACGTATGAAAAATTATCCACATGAATTTAGTGGAGGAATGAGGCAAAGAGCGGTTATTGCTATGGCACTTTCTTGTGATCCTGAACTGATTATTGCAGATGAACCAACAACTGCATTAGATGTGACCATTCAAGCTCAAATTTTAGAGCTTATGAAAGAATTACAAAGTCGTTTAGGCTCCTCTATTATCTTTATTACACATGACCTTGGTGTCATTGCTCAATTATGTACACGTGTCATTGTTATGTATGGGGGAATGGTTATGGAGGAAGCAACAGTAGATGAATTATTCTATGATGCCAAAAATCCATATACTATGGGACTGTTAAACTCAGTACCAAATCCAAAATCTGATGAGAAAGAAAGGCTTGAGCCAATTCCTGGAACACCCCCAGATTTATTAAATCCACCTAAAGGGTGTCCATTCTGTAATCGTTGTAAATTTGCGATGAGAAAATGTATAGATGAATTGCCTGAAATGTATGAAGTAAGTAAAACGCATAAATCTAGGTGTCATTTACTTCATCCAGATGCTCCACAAATGAAAGGGTTTGTAAAGGAGGCTAGAATGTAATGGCTTTAGATGAAAGAAAAAATCTTATTGAAGTACAAGGACTTAAAAAGTACTTTACAAAAACAAGCGGTTTCTTTGGAAAAAATGTCCAATATATTAAAGCGGTAGATGACGTTTCTTTTTATATTAAAAAAGGTGAAACATTAGGATTTGTTGGAGAGTCTGGCTGTGGGAAATCGACAACTGGACGTACTCTTATTAAATTATATGAACCAACCGATGGGAAAATTTTGTTTGATGGAGAGGACATTACAAGGTATTCAGAAAAGCAGATGCTACCTTTTAGAAAACGAATGCAAATGGTATTTCAAGATCCCTATGCATCCCTTAATAGCCGTATGACCATTAACGATATTATTGGAGAAGCCATTGAAACCCATCAAATTGCAACGGGAAAAGAAAAGGATGAACGTATTCGCATCTTACTTGAAAAAGTAGGCTTAATGCCGGACCATGCAAGCCGTTATCCTCATGAGTTTAGTGGAGGGCAAAGACAACGTATTGGGATTGCTCGTGCACTTGCAGTAGAGCCAGAGTTTATTATTTGTGATGAGCCGATTTCAGCACTTGATGTATCTATTCAAGCACAGGTGATAAATATGCTTGAAGATTTACAAAATGACATGGGACTAACCTATCTATTTATTGCCCATGATTTATCTATGGTAAAGCATATTTCAAATCGTATAGGGGTAATGTATTTAGGAAATTTAGTTGAAATCGGTAGTAGTGATGAGGTAAATAGCCATCCTGCGCATCCTTATACAGAAGCACTTCTTTCAGCTGTCCCATTACCAGATCCTCATATAGCGCGTGAAAGAAAGCGAATTGTGCTTCAAGGTGATGTACCAAGTCCACTTAATCCACCATCAGGCTGTCGCTTTAGAACAAGATGTACAAAATGTATGGATATTTGTAGTGAGGTCACTCCAAAGCTTCAAGAAGTGGCACCAGGTCATCAAGTGGCTTGTCATCTTTATTCAAAATAATATTTGATATTAAGGTCTACTAAATGGACTTTTTTATAAAAATTTTAAGGAGGAAAATAACTATGAGAAAGAAGTTACTTAGCACACTTGCTATGCTGATGATAGCTAGTATGAGTTTAGTTGGATGTTCATCAAACGCACCTAAATCATCTATAGGTGGAGAGGAAGGGACTACATCTGTTGAAACAACTGATGGAAGTGAAGCAGGAGATTCTGAATTAAACTTTACACTTGCATCAGATCAAACACTAAGATTAAATTTAGGAGCAGATCCATTAACGTTAGATCCACAACTTAACTCGGCTGCTGATGGAGGTCATATCATCAACAATACTTATGAAGGGTTAATGAGAGAGGTAGATGGTGAAATTGTTCCAGGTATTGCTGAGAGTTATACTGTATCTGAAGATGGCCTAGTTTATACTTTTAAATTAAGAGAATCAAAATGGTCTGATGGTCAGCCACTTACTGCTAAAGATTTTGAGTTTGCTTGGAAACGTGGAGCAAATCCAGAAACAGCTTCTGAATATATGTATCTTTTTGAATCTGCTAATATTTTAAATGCGGGTGAAATTGGTAAAGGTAACAAATCTATTGATGAACTTGGCGTTAAAGCACTTGATGATTATACACTTGAAGTCACTTTATCAACACCAACAGAATACTTCTTACAGCTTGTTTGTTTTCCAACTATGATGCCAGTAAGAGCAGATGTTGTAGATAACGATGGTGCTTGGGCGAAAGATCCAGCTAAAATTGTGAGCAACGGGCCATTCGTACTAACAGAATACAAAATGGGAGATCAATTAGTACTTTCTAAAAATAGTAATTACTGGAAAGCAGAAGATGTAACCCTTGAAAAAATTATTTGCTACATGATTGTAGATGAATCAACAGCACATACAAAATACACAGCTGGTGAGTTAGATGTTAATGAATTTATTCCAGCAGATGAAATGCCAAAATTAATGGCAGAAGATCCAACTTTCTATATCTTACCTAAAATTGGAACTTACTATTTTGCTTTTAATATGAATAATGAAGCACTTCAAGATGCTCGTATTCGTAAAGCGCTTTCATTAGCAATTAACCGTGAACAAATTGTTAATGAAGTCACAAGAAGTGGTCAAATCGTAGCACATGGTTTCATGCCAGATGGTGTAACAGACCATGAAGGAAATCCATTTAATGAAACAGCTGGTGACTATGGTGTTGCGGACAAAGGAGATGTAGAAACAGCTAAAGCACTTCTTGCAGAAGCTGGATATCCAGATGGAGCTGGTTTACCAGAAATCGAAATTCTTTACAACACAGGTGAAAGTCATAAGAAAATTGCAGAAGCCCTTCAAGAAATGTGGAAACAAAACTTAGGGGTTAATGTGAAATTAACGAATCAAGAATGGGCTGTATTCCAAGAAACAACTAATAATAACCAATTTGATTCTCTAGCTAGACGTGGATGGATTGGGGATTACAATGATCCACAAACAATGCTTGAAATTTTTGAATCAAATAATGGTCAAAATATCGGTCGCTACAATAACCCACAATTTGATGCTGAAATGGCAGCATCAAGAACAACTACTGGTGCAGAACGTATGGAACATTTATTTAAAGCACATGATATTTTAATGGAAGATATGCCAATGATTCCTGTTTACTACTATTCATACCCAATTATGGTGCAAGATACAGTAGAAGGATGGGAAATCACATCAACAAGCAAAATGTGGTTTGGAGATGCTGAAATGGTAGTAGCTGAATAAGATAATAAGTATGAGAAAGTAAAAAAGAATCCTATGAGCTTAAACTCACAGGATTCTTTTTTTATTCAATTATTTTGACCCTTTATAGCTCTCGAATACTTTTTGAACGATTGTTCCACCAATTTTACCAGCTTCTCTAGCTGTGATGTCTCCGTTGTAACCTTGTTTTAAAGGTACACCAACTTCTTTAGCAACCTCATATTTCATTTGTTCAAAAGCTTGTTTGTTTGCCATAATAATTGCCCCCTATTAGGAATTGTTATTTTAGTAATCACGAAATATTCGATACCTTTTATCAGGTGGAATGTTTTGCGATTACTATGTTATTAATATGTGTAATATGATTTTTTTTATTCTGGTATTTTTTTCATATTTGGATTAATTAATATGTAGAATAATAAAAAATCGGTCACTATAAAAACAGTGACCGATTAAGCGTAAGCAATTAAGCTTGTCCAACTGAGCCGAATAATTCCATTTTTTCTTTAACTGTCGCTTTAATTGCTTCAAATCCTGGTGCTAATACTTTACGAGGGTCAAAGCCTTTACCTTGAAGATCTTTACCTTCTTCAATATATTTACGTGTAGCAGCAGCAAATGCTAATTGACACTCTGTATTCACATTGATTTTAGCAACACCTAAAGAAATAGCTTTTTTAATCATTTCTTCTGGGATACCTGTACCACCATGAAGAACAAGTGGTGTTGTTCCTGTTGCTGCATTAATTTTTTCAAGGGCATCAAATGCTAAACCTTTCCAGTTTTCTGGGTATTGACCATGAATGTTACCAATACCAGCTGCAAGCATAGTTACACCAAGATCAGCGATTTTTTGACATTCGTTTGCATCAGCGATTTCACCAGCACCAACAACACCATCTTCTTCACCACCGATAGAACCTACTTCTGCTTCTAAAGAAAGTCCTTTGTCAGATGTGATTTTTACAAGTTCAGTTGTTTTAGCAATATTTTCTTCGATTGGGTAGTGAGAACCATCGAACATAACTGATGAGAAGCCCGCTTCAATACATTTTAAAGCGCCTTCATATGAACCATGGTCTAAGTGAAGTGCTACTGGAACAGTAATATTTAACTCTTCTAACATACCGTTTACCATACCAACGATTGTTTTATAACCACCCATGTATTTACCAGCACCTTCAGATACACCTAAGATGACTGGTGATTTATTTTCTTCTGCTGTAAGCAAAATAGCTTTTGTCCATTCAAGATTATTGATGTTGAATTGACCAACTGCATATTTTCCTTCTCTTGCTTTGTTTAACATGTCTTTAGCTGAAACTAACATATTAAAACCTCCATTTGCTTTTTGTTTTTAAAAAAATAATAGGATTATGTATTATTTCTTTTCTAACTCTTATTATACAGTTATTTTGACAAAAAATAAACAGAAAACTAAAATTAATAGAGGTATGATTTAGTCTTTAGGATTTTTATAGAATATGATAAACTAACACTATTAAATATAAAATTTCGAGTAGGGAGTAAGAAAATGAAAATTTTGTTGATTCATGTACCTTGGATGAAGTACTATGCAGGTGAAGGAGACGAAGAAAAACTTGTGCCGAGCTGTGGATATAATTTTCAATACGTTAATGGGTATTATTATGGATATGGAGAAGGTTTAGATGATATTGCTATTGAGTCGTTAGAGGGCGTTAAAAAAGAGGATGAAGTGGCTCAAGATGTCATGGTAGTATGGACTGCTACAAATCGACGAGGTGAAAATAAAGTCATTGGCTGGTATAAGAAGGCAGAAGTTTATAGAGTGCCCAAAGAAATGATTAGCTTAGATAGTGAAAGAACCATTTTTAAATATAGTATTAAAGCACCAGCTCAGGAGGCAATATTATTACCAGTAGAACTACGATTATTAGATGCTAGGCCAATAAAAGAAGGGGTTTATTTTGAGAAAGATGAACAGGTTATACGTGATATGGCCATGTATATACATAATTATCAAGACGATCAAATGAACTTCGTGTTTAAGGAAAAGGATTTAGAAGGGCAGTCTATTTTAAATTTTCCTGAATATGAGATGTATTTTGCAAAAGCAGACGAATTTCTAGCAAAAGATTTGTATGGAAAAGCAGTACGCTGTTTTAATAAGGCCATTGCGGTAGAACCAGAACTTGCTATTGGCTATGAGTGTAAAGGGAGTATTTTTTTTAGTTTAAAAATGTATGTTGTAGATTTG
>JARKVN010000014.1 GCA_029851645.1 Cellulosilyticum sp.
TTCTTAGAAATAGTCTCTACCATGTTCTTTAGCCCCTTCAATAGCTAGTGGCTTATCATTAGGTACAGCTGAACCTACAATAATAAGATCTACCTGTATATAGATGAATTTAATTTCATTTGGTACAAATAAATTTTCAATTAAAAAATTCTCACGTAGCTCCTCTGTTGTCATATGTTTGCCTTCTTTTGGACTTACACTATATCTTACTTCCACAATTATAACTCCTTTCTAATTTTAAATTTTATAATTCAATAGTCACTTTTCTTTCTCTCCACATTATTTTGTCAAGGTTAAGAAAAGTGACTATTTTTACTACTTCACTAATTATTTTATTACAATTTTGCTTATAAATCTATTATAAAGTTACACCATCTTTAAAAATTGCTAAATCACGAATGCCATGTTCTTCTGTTCTAGACTGAATTCTTCCTGATGCTAAGTCAAGAAGGTAGTTATAGAACTCAGTTGATACTTCTTCCATTGTTTTACCTAGTAAAAGTTGTCCTGCATTGAAGTCAATCCAGTTTTTCTTCTTTGCATAAAGCTCGTTGTTACTTGAAATCTTTACGGTTGGTACTGGTGCACCGAAAGGCGTACCACGTCCTGTTGTAAAGAGAACCATATGAGCTCCTGATATAGATAAAGCAGTAGAAGCTACAAGGTCATTTCCAGGTGCTTGAAGAAGGTTTAACCCTTTAGTTTGTACAGCTTCTCCATAAGTAAGAACATCTACTACTGGTGCACTACCACCTTTTTGAGTACATCCTAATGATTTATCTTCAAGGGTAGAAATACCACCTTTTTTATTTCCTGGTGATGGATTTTCATACACTACTTGATCATGTTTGATGAAGTATGTTTTGAAGTTATTGATAAGTGATACTGTTTTATCAAAAACCTCCTCATTCACACAACGTTTCATAAGTAGTGTTTCAGCGCCAAACATTTCTGGTACTTCAGTTAAAATACTTGTTCCACCTTGGCTAATAAGTGTGTCAGATATTGCTCCAACTAATGGGTTTGCAGTAATTCCAGAAAATCCATCTGACCCCCCACATTTAAGACCAATTACAAGTTCAGAAGCTGGCACTTCTTCTCTAGTAAATCCTGCTGCAAAATCAACTAATCCAGCTAGCACTTCTAAAGCTACAGCCACTTCATCTTCATGCTCTTGACAGACTACGAATTTCACTCTGTTTTCATCATAATCTCCAATAACTTGTTTGAGGCCATCTATTGTATTGTTCTCACATCCAAGTCCAAGTACTAGTACTGCCCCAGCATTAGGATGATTAATAAGACCTGCTAATGCTTTTTGTGTATTTAAATGGTCTTCGCCAAGTTGTGAGCAACCATAAGGATGAGCAAATGTATGAATACCTTCTACAGACCCTTTGATTAAATCTTGGCTTTTTCTTTCAATAATTTTAGCAATATCATTGACACAACCAACTGTTGGAATAATCCATACTTCATTACGGATTCCTACTTTACCATTAGCTCTTTTATAGCCCATAAATGTAGCAGCTTTTTGCTCTGTTAATGGTTTCACATCTGGTTCATAGCTATATTCAAGAAGATCTCCAAGACCTGTTTTTAGATTATGGGTATGTACCCATTCTCCTTCAGCAATATCAGCTGTTGCAATTCCAATGGTATTACCATATTTGATAATTGGCTCTCCCTTTTTAATGGCTACAAGTGCTCTTTTATGTCCAGCTGGAATCCCCTCTGCCTCTTTAAGTGCTACTTCTACGTTATCTAATTCATTAATTTTTAAGAAATTTAACATAGTCTATTCTCCAATTAAATCTTCTAATGTTTTTCTCATACCTACAGCAGCAATTTTCTCTAAGTGGCTTGTTACTGTTTCATTGAAGTTAGCATACTCTCCTAAGTCTTTACCCCAGAATTTTGTGTGAGATGTAAAGTCTTTAACTAAAGTGGCTGTATCTACTTTACCTATTCTACTTCCAAAGAATTCAAGTACATCTGCATCATCTTTGATTTCATATACATCTTCACCACGTTTGCCTTTTAATGTACCTTCTGCAAAAGTATCTCCTGAGTAGAAAGCCATAAGTGCAGCAAATGAGAAAGTTAAATATTTTGGAATGCTACCGTGTTTTTCATAGTGATCATGGAAACTTACAAGATTTCTTGCTCTCCATTTAGATACAGAATTAAGAGAAATAGCAAGTACACTATGATCGATAAATGGATTTTCGAAACGTTCGATAACTGAATTTGTAAATTCAACAACTTCTTCATGTGGAAGATCTACAGTTGGAACGATTTCATCGAATAATAAGTGTTCCATATAAGAACGAATTGTGTGATCGTGCATACAATCTCTAACAATATCTTGCCCTGCAAGGTAACCTGCAAGCACTGTACCTGTGTGACCACCATTTAAAATACGAACTTTACGATCTCTGTATGGTTTTAAATTATTTGTAAATACAACATTGCATCCTGCTTTATCAAGTGGGAATTTACTAGAAATATCTTTATCACTTTCAATAACCCAAAGACCAAATGGTTCTGCTACGTCAATTAAATCATCTTGGTAGCCCATCTCTTCACAAAGCGCTGCTGCCTCTTCTCTTGGGTATCCTGTTACAATACGGTCTACTAATGTGTTGCAGAATACGTTTGCCTCTTCAACCCAAGTTTTAAAATCTGCACTTAAGTTCCAAAGGTCTGCAAACTTTAATACACATTCCTTTAATTTTTGTCCGTTTTTCTCAATGAGCTCTACTGGGAGAATGATTAAACCTTTAGAAGTATCTCCATTAAAGTGTGTAAAGCGGTCATAAAGAAACTTAGTCAGCTTACCTGGGTATGTGTTAGGAGGCGTAAGCTCAAATTTATCACTCTCGTCATAAACAATCCCTGCTTCAGTTGTGTTTGATACAATAAATTCTAATGTTTCTGATTTTGCTAAAGCACTATAAGCTTCATACTCTTCATTTGCTGCTACTGCATCACTTACACAAGTAATCACTCTTTTTTCATTCACTGTTTCTCCATTTGCTTTCCCTCTAAGAATAACAGTATAAGTATTATCTTGTGCTTTAAAAAGGTCTAAGTTCCCAAATTCAATAGGTTTTACAAGTACAACAGATCCATCAAAACATTCTTTTTCATTTGCTAAGTCAATCATTTGTTCAACAAACGCTCTTAAGAAATTACCTTCACCATATTGCATCACCTTAAGGGGACGTTGTTTTTTATTAATCACTTCATTTACTTTTTTCATAATTTCCCTCCATCCATTAGCGCCCATTTTGTAAGCACTTACATTTCAAATTGTAATAATATATTCTTTAAAAGTCAACAATGTTTCAAAAAAATTTTTTTAATAATTGACTTTACTTTTTATAGATTTTATAATAAAAATGAAAGCACTTACACAATGAATGAAAGGATAAACATCTATTGAATATTTATGATATTGCCGATAAAGCAGGGGTTTCTATTGCAACCGTTTCTAGGGTGTTAAATGGAAGTCCCAATGTAAGTACTAAAACCAAAGAAAAAGTCTTACGGATTATTGATGAAGAGGGTTACACCCCCAATGTCTTTGCACGTGGTCTTAACCTTAATACCATGAGAATGATTGGTATATTATGCACAGATGTTTCTGATATTTTCTACGCTAAGGCTATTTCTGTTATTGAAAACGCTTTAAGACAATATGGATATGATTCATTACTTTGTTCAACAGGAAATAAACTAGGTGATAAACAAAAATATATCGACCTACTTTTAGCCAAGCGTGTGGATGCACTGATTTTAATTGGTTCTGCCTTTAGGGAAGAAAGTGATAACTCACATATTGAGAAAGCATCTTCTAAAGTTCCAGTTATGATCATTAATGGGCTTATTGACCTTCCTAATACTTACTGTATCACCTGTGATGAGTACACTGCTATGTATGATAATGTTGTAGCACTCATTAAAAGAGGATGTCATGACATTCTTTACTTATATGATGTAGAAAGTTACAGTGGTATGCAAAAATTAAATGGTTATCGTGCTGCACTTAAAGACTGTGGGCTTCCTATTACTTCTTCCTTGATTCTTAAAGTGGACAAGACACCTGCTGCTATTGAAGCAGCTATGACTGATTTTATAAATAGAAAGATTTCTTTCTCTGCTGTTTTAGCTTCTGAAGATTTACTTGCTACTTCAGCCATGTATGTCCTTTACCAAAAAGGCTATAAAATTCCTGAAGATATTCCTGTAATAGGTTTTAATAACTCACTATTGTGTGAATGTACGATACCGAAGCTGACTAGTGTTGATAATATGCTTGACACCTTATGTAATACAGCTGTAAATGTGCTTCGAGATGTATTCGATAACAAAACTGTGACCTCTAAGATGACTCTATCTGCCAAACTTGTAGAAAGAGACACCTTTAGACTATAAAAAAATTTAAGGAGATTGAATCATGAAACAATTTATGGACAAAGACTTTTTATTATCAAATGAAACAGCTAAAACTTTATATCATGATTATGCAGCAAAAATGCCTATCATTGACTACCACTGTCATATCAACCCAGCAGAAATTGCTGAAAACAAAGAGTTTAAAAACATCACTGAAGTATGGCTTGGTGGAGATCACTACAAATGGCGTGCCATGCGTTCAAATGGTGTAGAAGAAAAATACATCACTGGTGATGCAACAGATAGAGAAAAATTCCAAAAATGGGCTGAAACACTTCCAAAAGCTATTGGTAACCCTCTTTACCACTGGGCACACCTTGAACTTAGAAAATACTTTGGCTATGAAGGTGTATTAAACGGAGAAACAGCTGAAGAAGTATGGAATCTTTGTAATGAAAAATTACAATCTGGTGAGTTTAAAGTAAGAGATATCATTAATATGTCTGATGTTAAATTAATTTGTACAACAGACGATCCTGTAGATAGCCTTGAATACCACAAACAAATTGCTGCAGACTCTACTTGTCATGTAAAAGTTCTTCCAGCATGGAGACCAGACAAAGCCGTTAATATTGAAAAGGAAACCTTCTCTGCATACATTAGACACCTTGCAGAAGTAAGTGAAATTGCAATTACTAACTTAGAAAGCTTATTTGTAGCTTTAAATGTTCGTTTAGACTTCTTCCATGATATGGGATGTCGTGCATCTGACCACGGTCTTGACTATGTCCTTTACAATCCAGCTTCTTTAGAAGAAGTAGATGCTATCTTCAAGAAAGCATTAGCTGGTGAAGCGGTATCTTTTGATGAAATGGAAAAATACAAAACAGCTCTTTTAGTATTCTTTGGTGAAGCTTATGCGAAACGTGGCTGGGTAATGCAACTTCACTATGGTGCAATCCGTGACAATAACAAAGATATGTTTGCTAAACTTGGTCCAGATACAGGATTTGATTGCATCAATACTCGTAACTGTGCGGAAGGAACTGCTGCATTCCTTAATGCTCTACAAGCTAAAAACAGCCTTCCAAAAACAATTATTTACTCATTAAATCCAAATGATAATGCTTCAATTGGTACAATCTTAGGTTGTTTCCAAGGTTCAGAAGTAGCTGGAAAAATCCAACAAGGTTCTGCTTGGTGGTTCAACGATACGAAACAAGGTATGATTGATCAAATGGTAAGCCTTGCTAACCTTTCAGTTCTTGGTAACTTTGTAGGAATGCTTACAGACTCAAGAAGTTTCTTATCTTACACAAGACATGATTACTTCAGACGTATTCTTTGTAACTTAATTGGTACATGGGTAGAAAATGGAGAATATCCAGCTGATATGACTACACTTGGTCAAATCGTATCAGATATTTCTTTCAATAATACAAACAACTACTTTGGTTTTAATATTTAATTAAAGACATAAACTAAAAAGGCTTGTGGACTGTAAAGTATTTTACAATCCACAAGCCTATATTAATACTTATCTTTCTTTTAGTAATTATACACCAGAATAAGCTGAGAAACCACCATCAACTGGAATAACTACTCCATTTACAAATCCAGAAGCTTCTTCGCTTGCAAGATATAATAAAGTTCCAATTAACTCTTCTGATTCACCAAAACGATCCATTGGTGTACCATTTAAAATTTTAGTTGTACGAGCTGTTGGTGTACCATCTTCATTAAATAATAATTTTTCGTTTTGTGCTGTTACAAAGAAACCTGGTGCAATAGCGTTACAACGAATACCTACTTTTGAAAAATGTACTGCAAGCCATTGTGTAAAGTTAGAAATCGCTGCTTTAGCCCCACTATATGCTGGAATTTTTGTAAGTGGTGTATAAGCATTCATACTTGAAATGTTGATAATGCTTGCACCTTTCTTATCAATCATATCCATTGCAAATACTTGTGTTGGAAGTAATGAACCAAGATAATTTAAGTTAAATACAAATTCTACACCTTCCATATCTAAATCGAAGAAAGTTTTCATGTTGTTTAAGTCTTCTTTATGGAAGTATTCATTGTCAGTTGTTGCTTTTGGATTATTTCCACCTGCACCATTTACTAGAATATCACATGTTCCAAAGTCTTTTACAATTTCTTCATGTGCTTTTTCAATGCTTTCTTTAACTAATACATTACATTCATAACCTTTTGCAACATAACCTGCTGCTACGATTTCATCTGCATAAGCTTGAGCTGCTTCTCTGTTTCTATCTAATAAAGCAACTTTTGCGCCACACTCAGCCATTGCTTTACCAAACATACTACAAAGTACACCGCCACCACCTGTGATTACAACTACTTTATCTTTTAAGTCAATATTAAATGGAAGTTTCATAATCTTTTTCTCCTTTTATTTTCTAATTAAGACAACTTAGGAGAGCCGTCTCGTCAATCATAAGACGGTCCTGCTCTCCCTTAATTATCCTTAAAACTATTTGTTAGATTCTTTTTCTAAAGTTTCCCAAATACCTGTCATATACATAGCCCCAAGTGCTCTATCATATAACCCATATCCTGGTTTACCAGTTTCTCCCCAGATCATACGTCCGTGATCAGGTCTCATATAACCTTTGAAACCAACTTCATGGTAAGCTTTTAATATCTCAACCATATCTAATGAACCACATGGTGAGAAGTGTGCACTTTCCTCAAATGATCCATCTTCTAAGATTTTAACATTTCTAAGGTGTGCAAAGTGAATTCTACCCATTGCACCATATTTACGAACCATTGCTGCATAGTTATTGAATTTTGCACAACCAAGGCTACCACTACAAAGTGTTAAACCATGATGTTTATCATCATATAAACTTAAGAATCTATCTAAGTTTTGTTCATTAGTAATGATTCTTGGAATACCAAAAATTGGCCATGGTGGATCATCCGGATGAATACCCATGTCTACATCGCACTCGATAGCTACTGGCATAATCTCTTTAATAAAGTATTCAAGATTTTTCCATAATCCTTCTTCACCAAGTACTTTATAAGCTTCAATAAGCTCTGCCATCTCTTCTGTTGTGTAAGATGAGTCCCAACCTGGTAATGCAAGCTTTGTAGGATCCATTTGGTCTACATGCTCTTTATAGTAAACAAGCGCATTAGAACCATCTGGAAGTTCTCTGTCAAGTTGTGATCTAGTCCAGTCAAATACTGGCATGAAATTGTAGCAAATACATTTAACACCAGCTGCAGCTAGTCTTCTAATATTTTCTTTGTAATTATCAATATATCTTTGATAATCGCCTCTTCTTAATTTGATATCTTCGTGAACAGGAACACTTTCAATTACTTCCATTTCAAGACCCTTGCTCTCGATCATCTCTTTAAGACGCATGATTTCTTCGTTTGGCCAAACTTCACCAACTGGAACACTATAAACTGCGGTTACAACACCACTCATATTAGGTATTTGACGAATATGATCTAAAGTAACGGGATCACTGTCACCATACCAACGAAATGTCATTTTCATAGTTAATATTCCTTTCCAACAATCTTATTTTTCATAAGTTGTTTTATTAAAATGCTCATACTTCTTTTAGAAGTGATACTTCTACTAGTATATTAACATATTTTTTTTATAATTATTAGGATAATATTTACTAATACTAGCATTTTTTTTAGATACATGGTAAATTATAGGAAAATATTTATATTTTAGGCGGATTTTGGCTAAAATACACATTATAGGTGATAAAGGAGCTTCAAATGAATGATAAACTTTTTATTAAAAACCTTTTACATGCTACACTTAATTTAAACTCTCGTTACCTTAATCTACCTTTTAATAGTACAGCAGAAATTGATTATCATCTTAGAGAAATTCTATGGGGTCATTATGACTATCAAAATTTTGCTAAAGATTATATAAGAGAAATACAGCCACATACCATTTATTTTATTGTTGACAGCTTTTCAGCCCATTATGTACTCATTTCGCTTATTGCATCAGAAGAAATACTTTGTTTAGGTCCCTATCTTGAAGAGCCCGTAAATGACAATTTATATTTCAAAATCATTGAACGTAATAAGCTTACAAGTAATGTGCGTACGCCTCTTAAAGCATTTTATAATAAACTCCCTATTTTAGATTCAGTTCGTGTAATGGAAACTGTAAATACTATTGCTACCTTTCTATATCATTGTACAGAGTATCAGATTGAGCATAAGTACCTTCATCCAGATTCAGTACCATCTAATTTAGACACACTTCATACGCCAACTACAGTTGAGCATACTTTAACGATTGAAAAGCTCTATAAAATTGAAAACCAATTATTGGAGTCTGTTAGTAAGGGAGATTCTCAAAGTGCCTTATTGTACCTTCGCACCATGAATCAATTTAATATGACTTCTAGGCATCATGACATTTTACGTGAGCAAAAAAATCGTTTAATTACACTTAATACACTTTATCGTAAAGCAGTTGAGAAAGCTCATATACACCCTATCTATTTAGATGAAATTTCAGCGCAGTATGCTATAAAGATTGAACAAATGACTTCTAGCTTGCAAGCAACTGAACTGGCACTTAAAATAACACGAGACTATTGCTTATTAGTCAAAAATCATTCCTTAAAGAAATATTCTCCACTAATTCAAACAGCTATTAACTATATTCATCTTAATTTGAGTTCACCGCTTTCTCTTAATACAATCGCTCACTATATGAATGTGAATCCTTCATATCTTTCCTCTCAATTTAAGACTGAAGTCCACAGTACCCTTACTACCTATGTCACCAATGAGCGCCTACATACTGCGCTTAACTTGCTTTCAACAACAACTATGCAAGTTCAAGATATTGCATGGTATGTAGGCATTCAGGATGTTAATTATTTTTCGCGTATTTTTAAAAAAAATATTGGGGTGACACCAACTGCCTATCGCAATCAACTTCATCATTCTACTAAGTCATAAAAAAGGGGCTTTGCATTAGCTCATAAAAATTAGCTAATGCAACAGCCCCTTTTTTATACCTATACCTCAAGCTTTTCGCCTTCTTGAGCTGTCTTATTACCGCTCATTAAACGAATCACTGCTTTACCTATTTCATTAATCACAATGATTAATGAAGCAGTTCCTATAATTTTAAGCCACATTATTCCACTAAGTGGTACAGTATTAAAGAATGTATTGAAAATTTGAGTAAACAACAATTGTGCAACGGCTGTTATCCCAATAACTTGAATTGCCATTTTATTAGAGAAGAAATTAGGAATAATACTTCTTGCTCCAACTTCACGGCAGTTAAAGGCATTAAATAACGCACAGAAAGCAAATAAACCAAATAATACGGTTTCCATTTCACTAACTCCGCCAGCTCCTACTTCAGTACTTGCACCAAGTGGGTTAAAGAGCATTTGAACAATAATAATTGTAGAAACAATACATGCATTAATAATAATGGATTTAAGCATCGTTTTTGTAATAATACTACTATTTCTGTTAACTGGTTTACGATTTAGCACGCTACGTCTAACAGGTTCTAATCCAAGAGCAAGTGCTGGTGGTCCATCCATAATAATATTTACCCATAAAAGCTGAATGGTTGTAAACGGCATCTCTTTTCCTAAAATCTGAGAAACAACTGCGATTAAGAAAGCGACTACGTTAACTGTTAATTGGAACTGTATGAAACGTTGGAAGTTTTCATAAATACCACGTCCCCATTGAATTCCTTTTACAATTGTACTAAATGAATCATCTGTTAAAATAATATCTGCTGCATTCTTACTAACCTCTGTTCCAGCAATCCCCATAGCAATCCCTACATCTGCTTTATGAAGAGCTGGGGCATCATTGATTCCATCCCCTGTTACACCAACTACTTCATGATTTGCTTGAAGTGCCTCAACAATACGCATTTTAGTTTCTGGTTTAGAACGTGCTACGATATTAATTTCCATAATTTCTTTTCGTAACTCTTCATCTGATAAAGTATCAATATACGAAGATTCAACTGCTTTTTTACCTCCTTCAAGAAGGCCTAACTCCATCCCAATTGCTTTAGCTGTATTAATATTATCTCCTGTAAGCATTTTAGTCGTTACACCAGCTTTTCTAGCTGTCATAACAGCTTCTTTAACATCCTCTCTAAGTGGGTCACGAATCCCTACAAAAGCATTGAAAATCATATTTTCTTCTAAAATGCTGCTTTCTACAATGGTACCATCTTTTTCAATGGCACGATCTTTTTCCTCAGTTGTTAAGTACTTATAGGCAAACCCAAGAGCACGCATTGCTTTAACTTGTAATTTTTCAATCTCAGCTAGAATCGCTACTTTCTTTTCTGCTGTTAATGGAACGACTTCATTGCCTTCACGAATAAAGTGACAAGATTCAAGTAAAACCTCTGGTGCTCCCTTCATAAGTACAACTGGCTGCCCCTTATGATCCATAATAGTGGTCATATGTTTAAGTTTTGAATCAAATGGTAATTGTGAGTGAATATGTGCCTCTTTTCTTTCTTGACGGTAGTTACGGTCTTTATAGTAGAGCAGAAGCGCACACTCAGTCGCACTACCTAAGTATTTGTATTCATTACCCTCTTTTTCAATATCTGCTGTTCCATTTAATAGACAGTTTAAATCAAATAAACTCTCTCCACCTTTTGGTGGTTCTGTTACATAAGTGCCATCTACATAAACAGTTTCCACTGTCATACGATTTTGTGTAAGTGTTCCTGTCTTATCTGAACAAATAACAGAAATAGAACCAATTGTTTCACAAGCTTCCTTTTTCGTTACTAACGCATTAATTTTAGCCATTTTTTGCATCGTAATGGCAAGGGTCATATTAATCATAGTAGGAAGCCCTTCTGGTACTGCTGCTACAATTAATGCAATACAAACAATAAAAGCAGTTTTTACGCCATCAATAGACTCTAAAAATCCTGTTATACTACTTGTATCTGGATTAACTTGCCCATTCATTATCATACGTACAGTCATGAAGATAAACAAAAGACCAGCAATCGCACTAGAAAACTTAGAGATTGTAGCCCCTAAACCTCCAAGCTTCACTTGAAGTGGTGTTTCTCCGGCATCTTGATTTAGATTTTGAGCAATACGCCCCATTTCTGTATGGTCACCAATTGAAGTAACTACAAAACTTCCTGTTCCTTGTGCAACAAAAGTACCACCAAATACCATATTCTTTTGTTTAGCTGGTACAGGGTCTTGAACAATCACTTCACCCTTATTATTTTTAATCTTTTCTAAATCAGCAATAAAATCAGCTTTTTTAGTGACATCATCTGCTTCCCCAGTTAACATATCTTCCCTTACTTTAAGGTTAATGTTTTCAATCACACGACCATCTGCAGGAATCATATCTCCTGTTGTGATATGTACCACGTCACCAGGTACGATATCTGACTTTAAAATAGTTGTGACTTTACCATCTCTAACTACCTTAACTTCAATATCTTCAGTTAACTTTGAAAGTGCTTTAGCAGCTTTTTTGGATTTACCTTCTGTCACAATACCAATCGTAATTCCTAATGCAACTGCTACAATAATACCAATGGCATCTGGAAGTTCTCCAACTAATGCACTAATACCAGCAGCTATTAGAAGAATAATAATCATAGGCTCAGATAAGCCATCTTTGATATTGTCCCATAGCGTTTCTTCCTCACCTGGTGTGAATTCATTCTTCCCAAATTTCTCTTGCCTTTGCTTTGCTTCTGAGGTCGAAAGACCTTGTTCAGAATCTACCCGAAGCTCTTCTAATACCTTTTCGGCTGATTCATTAAAGTATTTCATATGCCTCTTCCTCTCCTTTATTAATATTTTTTTACTTATAACATATTCTCTGTTAGGATTTCATGAATTAATATTTTCTTTATTTATTTTTTTCTTTTAACTCTATTTTGTTAATAAAAAAACGGCGAGACTTATATACTTAAATTAGTATATAAGTCTCGCCGTTTAAGATTAAACCAGAATTAAATTCATGATGTTGACTTAATCACACTTTCGTGCCGACTACTCCCCTATGGAATACGTTATAATTTATATATTTATAATAACACCATCTTATCTATTAGTCAATATCCTTTTAAAAAAATTTTACTTTAAATAAAACAAGCCGACGATCGGACTCGAACCGATAACCTGCTGATTACAAGTCAGCTGCTCTGCCAATTGAGCCACGTCGGCATAACCATCTAAGTTTAACTAGTTAGCTTACCATATTAACTTAAGATAAAGTTTCTAAAGTCGGGGTGACAGGACTCGAACCTGCGGCCTCCTGAACCCAAATCAGGCGCTCTAGCC
>JARKVN010000020.1 GCA_029851645.1 Cellulosilyticum sp.
CTATCACATGTGGTAATAACATAGCATTTGCTCTTCCATGTGGAATATGAAACTTCCCACCAATACTATGAGCTATTCCATGATTAATGCCTAATGAAGCTAAGTTAAATGCCATTCCTGCCAAACAAGATGCGTTGTGCATTTTATTTTTTGCCTCAATATTCTCTTGCTCCTTATAAGATTTAATAAGATATTTAAATACTAGGCTTATAGCTTTTTCTGCAAGTGCATCGGAAAAATCTGTCGCATTAGTTGAAACATAAGCTTCTAATGCATGCGTTAACACATCCATACCTGTATCTGCCGTAATAAAGTCTGGTACTGTTTTCACTAATTCTGGCTCTAAAATTGCTACATCTGGTAAGAGTTCATCTGATACGAGAGGATACTTTACTCCCTTTTCTTTATCTGTAATAACCGCAAATGAAGTGACCTCTGATCCTGTTCCACTTGTGGTAGGAATTGCAATAAATTGAACTTCTAGAGACTTTAAGATTTTTTTTGAAAAATCCATCATTGCTTTAGCTGCATCAATAGCTGAGCCACCACCTAGGGCAACTATAATATCCGGATTAAATTGACCTATTGCCTCTATTCCACTTACTATTAATTCAATAGGTGGATCAGGAACGATCTCACTAAATATTGTATAAGCTCCTTGTTCTAAATAAGTTGTTATCTTATTAATTGTTCCTGACTTTACCATAAAGGGATCTGTCACAATAAAAACACGTTGATCTTTAAGATTTTCCAATACCTTTAATGAGCCTTCACCAAAATATACTTTCGTTTTAATTTCAAAAACATCCATAACTTAACCTCCTTCACACACTCTTCTCAAAACATAAAAAAAGCTCCATAGTTAAATAACCTATGGAGCTACTGTGCTCTTCTTCAACACGCCATTGTGTGATTTAAATAATACCTTGTTGTAGGATTATTGTCAATAAGGAGCTTCTTTGATTCTTATTGTGCACAGTTTTTCTTCTTAAGAAAGAAAAAAGGCCCTCTCAATCAAGAAAGTGCCCATACATAAAAAGACATACTAATGCCTAGTATATACCTACTGTTGTCCACTTTCCCTTCCCTCCGAAGAAAGTTTTTATTCATTAATTCTCAAATATCCTGACTCTCACTTCACCCTCCAGACACCCTTCCCAAAATATACAGCTTTGGATATTTCAGTGGTTCTCTTGTCCTTCGTCCATGATTACAGTAGCGGAGGCTGTTATGGCTTTTCACCATATTCCTTGATGAATTAATATAATATTAAGTTTCAATTTTAATACTACACCAGTATCTTAGCTTTGTCAAATTAAAAATAACCTTGCTTGTTAGAACTTAAATAAGTTTAATCCCACTTCTTCATCAAAATATCTATCAACGCTTCCTTCAATAATATTTATTACCATCTCACAAGTTGCACTTACTATTGCCCGGTTTAAATGTCCTCCAAATACCTCACCCTTCTCATTACCTGCACTCATATGAACATGTGAATAAAATTCATCATTCATGGTATTGATTGTCCCTACCAAGGAAACAATCTCAAAGTTACCCTTAAAATCATTTGCATAGTATTTCTTTTCTTCAGTCTTAAAAACACCTACTGTAAAATCATTAACAGCACCTAATGCACTAATACTAGCTAGTTTTATTTTTTCTTTCTCGGCTACTTGTTTGATACCTTCTAGTATTTCTTCGCCTTTATCAATTCTTGCCACAATCGTATTTCCAAATCTTCTATACTCCACTTTATCTACTCCTATCTCAATTTTTAGATTACTATAACTTCCTTATGTCCATCTTCTGTATAGGTAATTCTATTTTTATGCTATACCTCTACTTTTTCACCTAAAATTTTTTCCTCTTCCTCTTTATCTTTTTTATTATACTTCGTATACACTTCTACTTCTTTTCCTACCTTATTCATGGCTTCTTCTGCTTCATTTAGAGATTTCATCATATTATTTCCATACTGTGATGCCTTCATAGATAATCCCTGTACTTCTGAGACAGATAGATTTCCACCATATTTAGGTCCCATTCCTAACTTTGCTTGTGTTGTATATTCTTTTACCTTATGATAAGCAGGTATAGCTTCCTGTATTTTATCAGCTGCAACAGCAATTCCTGCTATCATTTTACCCTGAGCTTCATGTACTTTCTTTTCTCTGTCTTCAGGTGTGAGCTGGTTCATTTTTTCGTTTTCTTTTTTCTCCTGCTCCTCTTTTAATTTTTCTTCTTGCTCTTGATGCTGTGCTTCTATTAACTGCTTTTGGAGTTCTTGTATATCTTTTTCTAATTGCTCAACTTTTTCTTGCTTAATCTTGCTAGACATTTTCTCATTTTCTTTAATGCCTTTAATGGTTTCCTTTGTTCTTTCTATTTGTTCATAAAGCCTTTCGGTTTGACTCTTTTGATTGTATTCTTGTTGACTTAATAATTTTCCGGCATGAACCGTATTTTTAGTCTCTTTTGATTCCCCTTGTGTATTTTTTATTTCTCCCTTGGTATATGGATTTAAAATATTAGTTGTCTGAAACTGAATAACCATCCCTTACCTCCTAGTATATTTTCTTTATTTATCGACATCTTTCCAAACAATAATAAGATAAGCCCCTAACGCTAAAATGATATTTTAAGTAGATAAAAAGGAGTAAGTTTGTTATAATGACTTAATAATCATTATTAATAAAGAAATGGAGGTATTATGGTACAGCAAATCTTGACATATATATCAGAAAACCAAGAAAAGTATTTAAGGTTAATCACTGAGCATATTCATATCAGCTTGATTGCAGTAGGCTGGGCAGTTGTCATAGGCTTTTTACTAAGTTATATAGGGTATCATTATAAACCTATTGGTAAGATACTTTCCGCAGGCTTATCTATTTTTAGAATGATACCAAGCTTAGCCATTTTGATACTATGTATCCCTTATATCGGGGTAGGAACAACTCCAGCAGTCATTGCTTTAATTATTTTAGCAATACCACCCATTTATATCAATACCGTTTTAGCTTTTGAACAAGTCCCAGCTTATTATAATGAAGTTGGACAAGGGATAGGCTTTACAAGGTGGAGCATTTTTTGGAAGGTAGAATTACCTCTTGCAGCTTCTACTATTTTATCAGGAATACGCATTGCAGTTATTGAAGTGATTGCAAGTGCCACTATCGCTAGCTATATAGGTGCTGGAGGTATTGGATCAATTATCCTAACGGGTCTTAATTTATATCGTATGGATTTACTGATTCTTGGTGGAATAACTGTTGCTATTTTAGCAATGAGCGCAGATGGATTACTCTATCTTATAGAAAGAAGATTAACTTTTTATCAAAGAAAATAACAATAAGGAGACTCATAATGATAAAAAAATTAGTAAGTATCGTATTATTAGCAGGTGTAATGATGAGCTTAACAGCCTGTTCAGGAAGTAGTGAAAGTCAATCAACAAAAGAAAGTAATGGAAAAATTGTCGTAGGTTCAAAATCCTTTACAGAAGGAAACATTTTATCAGAGCTTTATGCGTTAGCACTTGAACACAATGGTTTTGAAGTAGAACGTAAATTTAACATTGCTGGTTCTGTGATTCACCAAGCAATATTAAGTGAAGAAATTGATGTTTATCCTGAATACACAGGAACTGCCCTATTATCTATTTTAAAACAACCTGTTATGACAGACGAAAAGGAAGTTTATGATTTTGTCAAACAAAACTATGAAGAGCAATTTGATCTGACATTGTTAGAACCCTCTCCAATGAATGATGGACAAGGACTTGTTTTAAGAACCGAAGTTGCAGAGCAGTATAACATCCAAACCATTTCCGATTTACAAAAAAATGCTGACAAAATAAGATTTGCTTCACAAGGCGATTTTGATGAGAGAGATGATGGTATTCCAGCATTAGAGCGTGTTTATGGACCATTTAACTTCGCATCTTCAGTAGTTTTTGAAGATAGTTTAAAATATGATGTATTAAGAAGCAATGAAGCTGATTTGGCTGTTGCTTATACAACAGAGGGTATGTTACGTGATGAGGCCTTTACACTATTAGAAGATGATGGAAAAGTATGGCCACCTTATAATGCTGTACCTGTGATTCGTAAACCAGTATTAGAACAAAATCCTAAAGCTGAACTTGTTTTAAATCAACTCTCTTCTCTTCTTACAACAGAGAAAATTACTGAGCTAAATGCACAAGTAGATATTGACAAACTAGAGATGGAAGAAGTTGCTGCGAGCTTTTTTAATGAAATCAAAGATCAAGTAACCATAGAATAATATTGATAGAGGTAAAAAAATGGCAAAAGCAGTAGAATTTATTAAAGTTAGTAAATATTATAAGAATGCTGTAGAACCTGCTGTAAAAGATATTACATTGACCATCGAAGAAGGGGATATTGTCACCATACTTGGCACCAGTGGGTGTGGGAAAACAACCTTACTTAAAATGGTCAATAGACTTTATGAACCAACTGAAGGAGATATATTATTTTTTGGAAATAATATAAGGAACATGAAACCGACTACATTAAGAAGGCAAATCGGCTATGTGATTCAACAAATAGGATTATTCCCACATATGACACTGGAAGAAAATATCTCCACTTTACCAAAAATGCTCAAAATGCCGAAAGAAGACATTAAAAGAACTTGTCATGAACTCCTTAATATGGTTGGTCTTGATGCAGAAAAATTTAAGGATCGCTACCCTCATCAGTTATCTGGTGGTCAACAACAACGTGTAGGGTTAGCTAGAGCATTAGCGGGCAATCCTCCTTTACTATTATTAGATGAACCTTTTGGCGCATTAGATGCTATAACAAGACGTTATTTACAAGATGAATTACTTCGCATCCAAAAAATAAGTAATAAGACAATGCTCTTTGTAACCCATGATATTAACGAAGCCTTTAGGCTTGGCAATAAAGTCATCATCATGGATAAGGGGGTTGTTATGCAATATGGGACAAGTAAAGAGGTAAGGGAACATCCGAAAGAAGGCTTTGTAAAAGACCTGATAGATTCCCATAAGAAGCAGGTAAAAGAATGGGAAGAAATGGAGCTAGGTAATGATTGAATACTTACTGAAATATCCTGATAAAATTATAGATCCCTTATTACAGCATCTTTCCATTACAGTTATTGTTCTTGCTTATTCAGTCGTAATTGCCTTAGGACTGACCCTACTCATTATAAATAACAAAGCATTATCTAATATAGTAGTTGGATTTTTTAGTGCATTTTATTGTATCCCTAGTTTAGCGATTTTTGCATTATGTATCCCCATATTAGGATTAGGCAGACAAACAGTTATAATTGTGTTGATTGTTTATAATCAATTTTATTTAATTCGTAGCTTTATAACAGCCCTTCAAAATGTGGATTCAGCAGTATGTGAAGCAGCGCTTGGATGTGGTATGACCCAAATGCAGATTTTTTGTAAAGTTAAATTTCCTTTGGCAATACCAGGAATGATTGCTGGCATTAGAGTTGCTACAATCTCTACTATTAGTATTGCTATGATTGGTGTAAGTATCAACGGAGGTGGTCTAGGAGTCATTTTATTTGATGGCATGAGGACCCGTAATACGGTCAAGATATTATGGGGAATTGTATTAGCTGCATCCTTAAACTTAGTAATCAATAAAAGCTTAGTCATATTAGAAAAATATACTAAGAAGAAAATACACATTTAGGATTAAAACATATGTATCAATTTGATGAAGTAATAAATAGAGAAAATACAGCAGCCGCTAAGTGGAATGAAGTAACGTCCTGTCAATTGGTTCCACTAACTACTGCGGATATGGAGTTTAAAGTATGCCCCGATATTCTAGAAGCTATGCAAACAAGACTTAGTCATGGGATATTGGGTTATACAAAACCTGATAAACGTTTTTATGATGCCATAATAACGTTTATTAAAAGGCATCACCAATTTGATGTAACAGAAGAAATGATTGTTTGTAGTACGAGTGGCATGCCTGCTCTTATTTCAGGGATTAAAGCATGTTCCAAGAAAGGGGAAGGCGTTATTTTACTCTCCCCAACTTATACTGGATTTTACAAAAGTATAAGTTATACTGAAAGAGTGTTAAAAGATTGTCCTTTGATTTATAGTAATCATACCTATAAGATAGATTTTTCATCCTTAGAAGAGTTAGCAAAAGACATACACAATAAAGTGTTAATCTTATGTAGCCCACATAATCCAGTAGGCAGAGTATGGTCTAGAGAAGAGTTACAAAAAGTGCTTGAAATTTGTGAGCAATATGATGTATCTATTTTATCAGATGAAATTCATTGGGACCTCATCTTAGAAGGAAAACATATCTCTTTAGGATGTGCGGAGGAAATCTACAAAAAACGGATTATATTACTCACCTCACCTTCTAAGACATTTAATCTAGCTGGTACACAACTAGCCTATAGCATCATTTTTAATGAATCTTTAAGAACAAAATTCAAAGAAGAGTTATTAAAACTCGGTCAAGGAGAAGTCATTTCAACTTCTGGTTATGAAAGTTTGATTGCAGGCTATCAGTTAGGTGATTTGTGGCTTAAAGAGCTCATTTCTTATATTCAGGAAAATGTTAACCAATTTGAGAAATGGTTAAGAAAGCATCATCCAGAAATTGGTATTATTAAACCAGAAGGCACTTATCTCATTTGGTTAGACTGTAGAAATGTCAAACCAGATTATAGAAACTGGCTTTTAACTCTAGAAAAAGAAGGTATCTATTTTACAGATGGCGCTTATTTTGGTATACAAGGAGAAGGTTTTGTACGTGTGAACCTAGCCTTACCTAAAGAAGAACTTTTAAAAGTTCTAAGTCACTGGGAACATATCGATTCATCAATGTAAAAGAAAGAAGGATGCTCTTATATGCCAATGTCATTAAGTTAAGATGACAAAGATAAAAGATTCCTATATCAAAAATGATATAGGGGTCTTTTTTTGAAATAATAGTTGACAAGTAACATCAAATGTGTGGCCGCACTTGCTACTGATTGA
>JARKVN010000022.1 GCA_029851645.1 Cellulosilyticum sp.
GGCAACATTCTTCTGCATAGTAATCAAGGTTCACAGTTTGCCTCTAAAGATTTTACTGACTTTTGTAAGAATAATAATGTTGTTCAAAGCATGAGTAAGGCAGGGTGTCCTTATGATAATGCTCCCATGGAGAGGTTTTATAATACACTTAAAAATGAGTACATTAATTTACACTATTTTAAGGATGATAAGAGTTTAGAAAATGGTCTCAATGAATATATCTTTGGTTGGTACAATTGTGTAAGACCACATACTTATAATGGAGGTGTACCTCCAGCTAAAGTTCGCTTAAAATAGCAAAATATCATTGAGTGTTACAATTTTGCTTGACCATTACAGTAAAGGCTTTAAGATAGTGATAATGAAAATGCAAAGGGATACTGCAAGATATAGACATTTAAATTCTAGTATAGCCTTCTATGATAAAATAAATTCATAGGAGGCTATTTTTTGTGGGATGAAGAAAAAGAGAAGGTTTAAGTGAAGGTAAGAAAAATATTATTTTCCTCCATAAGATTCTAGGTTACTTTTTAGTTAGATAATACGTTATAGGGAGAAGATTTGATGCAAGATAAAAAATATACATAAAAATTCTGTTAAACGCCACAAAAGGCTTTTTTGTGACATATGTCATATTGGATTAAATTAGCATTGATATAATAATGATGATAACAAGATTTAGGAGGAATCTATGAAAAAGTTAATCGTATGTATATTAGCAATGATTATGATGATGACATCTTTAGTAGGATGTGCATCATCAGGAGAAAAGGTAGCAGGTGAGCAGTCAGGTGAATTATCAAATCTTAAGGTTGCCTTAATATCAGATCCAATAGGAACAGAACAATTTATTTTACAAGCTTATAATAAGGTAAAAGAAATGTCAGAAATTCATGGATTTAAGTGGACATCTATGGAATGTATTGATACTGCACAATGGGAAGAAAATACAAGAGCAGCATCAAATGAAGGCTATAATCTGATTATAGGTATTGGCTGGCAAGCAGCAGATCCATTTAGCCAAGCAGCAGAACAAAATCCAGACATTAAATATGCAGTAATTGATACAGTAGCAGCAAGTGATAGAGTAACAAGTATTGGATTTAATGAAACAGAAGGAGCTTATGTACTTGGAACAATGGTAGGTACAGCCTTCCCAGAGGAAAGTTTATATGGTTATATTTCATCTTTCCAAAATCAAGCAACTTATAAATATCGCTATGGATTCTCAGAAGGTGTCAAATCTGTTAATCCAGCAGCAAGCTTTATTTATAACTATACTAACTCTTATAGTGATACCAATTTAGCTTATGAATATGCAATCCAACAAAAAGCTGCAGGTGCTAACTTTATTATGGGTGGTGTAGCAGCAAGTGCGAATACAGGTATTTACCAAGCAGCTATGGAGCTTGCAAAGAAAGGTACACCAATTTATACAACAGGTCTTAGTGTGGATCAAACAACATCAGATAATCCATATATTATTGGTGGATTACTTAAAAATACAGGAGCATGTGTTGAAACCATTATTAATGACTACTTAGAAGGAACATTAGAAGGTGGTGTACAAATTCTAGGTTTAAAAGAGAATGCATTTGGAGTTGTTCACGTAACAACAGAAACTGCAAATTATCTTAATTCAGAAATCATGACTGAAGAAGCTATTGCAAAAGGTAAAGCTGTAGCAGATCAAATTATTGCTGGAGAGCTTATCATAGAAGCACCAGAAGAATCAAATAAATAATTCCTGATATCCAACTGTAAATTATGCAGTTGGATATCCTTATATTTCATAGAAAGTTAGGTGTCTTTTAGAATGCTTTTAGAAATGAAAAATATAACAAAGAGGTATGATCACGTCATTGCTAATAATGATATCAATATACACCTTAAAAAAGGAGAAATATTAGCTATTGTTGGTGAAAATGGTGCGGGTAAATCAACTATTATGAAAATACTTTATGGTTTACAGCAGCCTGATTCAGGAGAAATTTATTTAAATGGTAAAAAAGTAGTTTTTAATAACCCTTCAGATGCTATGGCATGTGGGATTGGGATGATTCAGCAGCACTTTATGTTATTTGAATCCATGACAGTTGCAGAAAATATTGTTTATAAAAATGAAGCACGTAAAGGTATTTTCTATGATGTACAAGAAAATATAAAAGTTGTAGAAGCATTAACTGAAAAATATGGATTAAAAGTAGATCCTCATGCCATTATTAAGGATTGCTCAGTAGGGTTACAACAACGTGTAGAGATCTTAAAAGTGCTCTATCAAGATGCAGATATCATTATTTTTGATGAGCCTTCAGCAGTATTAACACCGGGAGAAGTTGAAGAACTTTTAAAGACCATGAAGCATCTAGCAGCATTAGGAAAAAGTCTTATTATCATTACGCATAAATTAGACGAGGTGATGCAAGTATCTGACCGTATTGTTGTCATGCGTGCAGGTGTTGTAGTAGATGAAATGTTAAAAACAGATACAAATGCCCAGAAGCTTTCTGAAGCTATGATAGGTAGACAGATTGTAACGAGACACATCGAAAAACAGCCAGTAGGTAAATGCCTTCTAGAAGTTAAAGACTTAAAGCTTCAAGACCGTAATGGTAAGCCGATTTTAAATGGTATTAATATGCATGTGAATAGTGGAGAAATTGTTGGGATTGCAGGTGTGTCTGGTAATGGACAGTCTGAACTTATAAGATGTATTACTGGTCTTGAAAAATCAGATTCTGGATCAGTATGGATCGAAGGAAAAGAGATTACCAATAAGCAAGTTTATGAAATACGTGAAGCAGGTATTGCACATATTCCAGAAGATCGTTATGTATGGGGAAGTGCGAAAGAAGCTTCATTAATAGAAAATGCACTAATTGGCTATGAGGATCAACCTAAATTCTCTAAAAAAGGTATTTTAAATCTTAAGAAGGTTTATGATCATGCAGTAAACCTAATTAAAGAGTATGGTGTAAAAGTAGGTTCAGCGTACCAACCAATAAAAGGCTTATCAGGTGGGAATGCTCAAAAACTTATTGCAGCACGTGAGATTACACGTAATACACCTATTCTTATTGCTTGTGAGCCAACAAGGGGGATAGACATTGGTGCAATGGAATTTATACATGATCGATTAGTTGAAAAGAGAAATAAAGGAGATGGTGTTTTACTTGTCTCTTCGGAACTTAGCGAAATTATGAGCCTAAGTGATCGTATTTATGTCATTTATGAAGGTAAAATGAATGGTGTATTTGATAAGGACTTAGTGGATGAAAAAGAATTAGGAATGTATATGCTAGGAGGAAAAAACCATGAAAACGCTTAAAGCTTTAAAACTTCCTATGATTGCCACATTGATTGGTCTCATTATTGGGGGGATTGTGATTGCTTTATCAGGTTTTAATCCTTTTGAAGCTATTACAGGAATGTTTGTAGGTGGATTTGGATCAACTTATTATTTAACAACGACTTTAACACGTGCCACACCTATTATTTTTGCAGGCCTTGCAGGGGCACTTGCATGGGGGTCTGGGTATCCCAGTCTTGGGGCAGCAGGACAAATGGTAATGGGTGCTATGACATCAGCTATTGTTGCCAATATATGTCCAGGTCCAGATGCCGTCGTATTAGTAGTAGCGTTATTATCAGGTGTTTTAGCTGGTATGGCTTATTCATTACTTTCTATATATATTAGTCAGCGTTTTGAGCTTTACCTTTTAATTATTACGTTAATGCTCAATTATATTGCAGATTACATAGCCTCTTACCTTACTTCTTATGTAGTAAAAGATCCAGCAGGTTTAGACTCTTCAGCTATACAAACACAGCTTATAGAAGGTTCGGTGTTACCAAGATTATTAGAGGGTTATACCCTACACCTTGGGTTTATACTAGCAGTATTAACCGTATTAGCTATCTTTTTCATGATGAAACAGACAACTTTTGGTTACAAAGCTAAAATGGGTGGACTTAATCCCGAGTTTGCAAATTATGGGGGAATTAAAAGTACAAGAATGATGTACTATGTACTCCTTTTAAGTGGTGCGATAGCAGGTATGGGTGGTGCTTGTGAAGTACTTGGAACACGTTATCGTTATGTAGATGGCATGATTACTTCGCCAGGATATGCTTGGAGTGGGATTATAGCTTCTTTAATGTCTAGTAATCATCCAATAGGTATTTTAGTAAGTGCTATTTTCCTAGCAGGGCTTACAACTGGGGGAAGTGCAATAGAAAGAAGCATGGGAGTACCAAGCGAGGTCACCATTATTATTCAAGGTATTATTACACTACTAGTTACAGCTAAGTTTACTATTAAATATGTTAAGAAAAATTCTGCTCAAAAAAAGATGACAAAGGAGAGTAAAGTAAATGGAATTTAATTTAGAATATCTGGCGGTTATTGCTAACTCAACCATTCGTATGACAACGCCTATTTTACTTGTTACTTTGGCAGCAGCAATTTGTAGTAAAGTAAAGATTTTTAATATTGCCATGGAAGGAACCATGCTTACAGGTGCATTTTTCAGCATTGTGGCTAACTATTTTACAGGTAGTGTCTTTTTATCTGTTTTAGCTGGTGTTGTAAGTAGTATGCTTATATCAGCAATAGTAGGATTTTGCGTGATTAAACTCAAGGCTTCAGCCGTTGTTGTAGGGATGGCAGTCAATACGATGATGGGTGGGGTGACAACTTATCTCATGTACTTAATTTTTAAGACTAAAGGTGTTTTTTCAGACCCAAGTTTAGTAAGTCTTCCAAAGATTGACTTACCACTCATTCAAGATATACCTTTTGTAGGGACAATGCTCTCAGGTCTTACCATTATAGATTATCTAGCTGTTGCTATCGCAATTGGGATGTACTTTTTCCTTTATAAAACAGTATTAGGGTTTAGATTAAGAGCTGTTGGAATTAATGAAGAGGCAGCAAAGAGTCTAGGAACCCCAGTAGAACGTTATCAATTTTTAACGATTACATTATCAGGGATTTTAAGCGGGCTTGGTGGTGTGCTACTTTCAATGAGCACAGTAACACTTTTTATTCAGGATATTACATCAGGTAGAGGTTACATTGCGTTAGCTGCCAATAATTTAGGTCAATCTCATCCTTTAGGTGTACTGGTATCCAGTGTATTCTTTGGAGTTTCACAAGCAATAGGAAATGCCCTTCAAAATACATCTTTAAAAACACAGATGACAGCATCTTTGCCATATATTGCAACTATTGTAGCACTTATCTTATTTAGTGTGCATGCCAATAGAAAGAAAAAAAGACGCTAGTTTAGTAAGTTAGAAAGGTATAGATATGAAATTTTTACATATAACAGATATTCATTTTTTGAGAGCGTATCCAAAAGCAGAAAGTGGTTATCTTTCTATTTTTAATGAAATGACTTCACCTATTGAGCAGTTAAAACAAGGCTTGAAAGCTATAGATTTAAGAGAAATAGAGGCAGTACTGATAACAGGTGATTTGACAGAGTGTGGTGATGAGGGAGATTATAAGCAGCTTAAAGCAGACCTTAAGGCATTGTTTGGTGAGATTCCTATGATTGTAACACTAGGTAATCATGATCATAAGCCTGCCTTTTATAAAGGGTGGTTAGGGGTAGAGCCTAGTCATAAACCTTATCATACGATTACTCAGATTCAAGATGTGGCTATTATTGGATTAGATATTTCAGATGAAGAAAAACAAGATGGACTCATTACAAAAGAGCATTGTGAATGGTTGGAAGAAGCATTAGAAGATGTAAAGGGGACACAAACTATTTTAATGATGCATCACCATCTCTTACCAGAGCAGGCGGATACACCACCTGCACCTTATGATGAAGCTTTTTATAAATTGATTGAGAAAAGTCAGATTACAGCCATTCTATGTGGACATGCTCATCATAGTTATACTGGAGTGTTTGCAGGTAAAGACTATTTTACAGCAGACAACTTATCTTTTAGAGGTATAGATGAAGGCGATGGTGTAGTGAGATTTGAAGAGTACTCAGGATTTAATACATATATTTTAGAAGGCAATAAACTGGAGGTAAGAAAGGTACCTGCAGTTACAGACAAAAGACTTCTAGCAAAAGTTAAATTTAGATAAAAGCTTATGACTCATCCATTTGATGAGTCAATTTTTTTAGCGCTTCATGATTTAAAATAATGTAGTTTTTACCTTGCTTTTTTAAAAGTCCGTTTTGGCAAAAAGCATTAAGGGTGCGAAGGAGGTGGCGATAACTTATACTAAGTATTTCAGCACAGTCTGTTAGGCTATTAGAAAAAATATTATTATGTGAAGTTTCAAGAATATAAAATGCCAATCTACTTTCAATAGGACTTAAGAAAAGATGACCAAAGACTGTATTGCATGTATGAAGTTTATTGGCAAGCATTTCACATGTATACTTTAAGAAGGTGCAATCTTCTAAGAGGATATGTCTATACTTTTTAAGGGAAATGCCTATACAAGTGCCAGAGGAAATGGCCTGGACATTTGCAACAGCTGCTTTGCCCCATAAGGAGGCAGATTCACCAATAAGCTGATAAGGTTCACAAAAAGATAAGAGCATAATATTGCCAGAGGGGGAATAAGCATACACCTTAGCCTTTCCACTGGTTATAAAATAAAGATAGTCAGAACAAAATCCTTCCATCATAATGAATTCATTTTCTTCAAAAGAAAAGAGTTCAGCTAGTTCAAGTATATTCTTAGAAAAGAATTTATTAATTTCTTCTTGATTAAGATATTTATTTAAAAGTTCAGTATCATAAAGTTTTTTCATAGTGTTTAGTATCCTTGATATAGTTTAGTCGACTTTTAGGAAGTATTTGTTTTTTACTCAAGCTTTTGTTTACTATAGGTTGAGGGAGCCAGACCATAGTATTTTTTAAAGAGCTTACTGAAATAATAAGCATCATCATACCCTACTGCTTTTGCCACTAGATTAACTGGCATATTATTTTTCTCTAAGATTTGCTTGGCTTTTTCAAGCCTAATTTGTATTAAATAGTTAATGGGTGATGTTCCCGTTTCTTCTTTGAAAATTTTTGATATGTAAACAGGGCTAAGATACATATTCTTGGAAATATTATCAAGTGATATGTCTTCCATATAGTAAGAAGTCATATAATCTATAAGACTTTGCACAATTACCTTTTTATCTCTACTCACAAATTGTGAGGCTTGAAGGGAAGAGGGGGAACTACATTCATCCATTTCACGATATAACACAATAATAAGATTCATGACTAATGCTTTAAGGATGAAGCTATGTCCAAGATGTCTTAACCTTTGTTCTTTCTCAATCTCTTTACAGCATTGTTCAAATTCGCTTTTGTATTTCTCTATGGTTATAATAGGAGGCCAGCTGAGGGACTTCATATAATTAGGTGAAGTGCAGTCAATATTTAGGTTACCTATTCCAATATGAAGTTCTGTGCAAACGGTCTGATTATCTATAAGTGCTTGGTGGTGTACACCAGGATTAAATACCATGACATCTCCTTTTTTTAGCACATAGTGTTTGCCCTCTATATTATAATGAATTTGGCCTGATGTCACGATTGAGATTTCTACAAAATCATGCTCATGATAGGCTGTCGGATAAATATTATCTTTATTGGTTATTGCATGTAGAATGAATAAAACATGTGGATTGAATGAGTCTATGCACTCAATAGGGATGAGCATAACAAACCTCCTTTACTCTATTTACCTATTACTTTAAATCTATTGTATACCAGTATAAGAAAGTACATCAATAGGTTAATATAATACATTTTTATTTCTGTTATTCTTTATATAATGGAGTATGTTGATTTGAATTTACCTATTAGGAGGGACAGATATGGAAACATTTAAGTGGATATGGGGATACCTTAAAGACTACAAGTTTAAATATGGGTTTTGCTTAATTTTAGTACTTGTAGCAGCCTTAGTCAGTATGATTAACCCCATCCTAGGCGGCGTTATTGTGGATAGAGTCTTAGGGAATGGGGAGACAAATCTTTTAATGCCTATTTTACTAGCTACCATGGCAACAGCTCTCATTAAAAACATAATAGCTTATACTTATCAAATGAACTTTGAACGGATTTCGCAGAACATCTTACTTCGTATTAGAAAGAATCTATTTGATAAGCTTTTAACTTTAGATGTAGATTTTTATAAACAAGTGAAAACAGGGGACCTTATGGCACGTATGACAGGGGATACGGACCTTCTTAGGCATTTTATTGCATGGGTGGTTTATAATATTGTATATAATATTAGCGTTTTTGTATTTGCTATTATTTATATGTGGTTTATTAACCCAATACTTACGCTGGCTATGCTTCTTGTTTGCCCATTTATTGCCTTCTTTACCATTAAAATGAGTAAACGTATCGGACCTACTTTCCATAAAGCTAGAGAAGCCTATTCTAGGCTGAACTCTGTTGTTCAAGAAAACATTAGTGGGAATCGTATTGTTAAAGCCTTTTCTAAAGAAGATTATGAAATAGAAAAATTTGATAAACAAAATGCGTTCTATAAAGAAGCGAATCTAGACACCACTGATGTAACACAGCACTATCTACCCATACTAGAATTTTTAGCAAGTTTCTTAACGGTTGTAATGGTTTTGGTTGGTGGTATTTTAGTTATCTATGGTCAGATGACTCTTGGAGATTTAATGGTCTTTAATGGACTTCTTTGGGCACTCAATAATCCAATGCGTTCTGCAGGCTACTTGATTAATGATTCTCAGCGTTTCATCGCTTCTTCTGCAAAAATTCGTGAACTTTTAGCAACTGAGTCTAAAATTCAAGATTCTGAAAATGCTCATGAACCTAAACGTATTCAAGGAGAAATCGAGTTCGAAAACGTATCTTTTAGTTTTGAAGATACGGATGCGCTTAAAAAAGTATCTTTTAAAGCAAGCCCAGGTCAAACGATTGGGATTATCGGGCATACTGGTGCTGGTAAGTCTACACTGATTAACCTCATTTGCCGTTTTTATGAACCTGTAAGTGGTAAAATTTTAATTGATGGGAAGGATATTCGTAGTTACAATATCAAAAAACTACGTGAAAGTATTTCTATGGCCATGCAAGAAGTATTTCTCTTCTCTGATACCATTGAAGCAAATATTCGTTATGGTGTACCAAAGGCTTCTTCCACTCAAATCCAGCAGTTTGCAGCCATGGCTGAAGCAGATAGTTTCATTAGAAGTATGCCTGAAGGCTATGATACAGTTGTAGGAGAACGTGGAGTGGGCCTTTCGGGTGGGCAAAGACAACGTATTGCTCTTGCACGTGCTCTCATTAAAGATCCATCTATTCTGATTCTAGATGATACAACTTCAGCACTGGATATGGAAACAGAAATGAGAATTCAACAAAAGCTTAATGAAACAATGAGAAAATGTACAACGTTTATTATTGCACATCGTATCTCTTCTGTTAAAGCGGCTGACCTTATTCTTGTGCTTAAACATGGTCGTGTGATTGAGCAAGGGACACATGATGAGCTTATGTCACTTAAGGGTGAGTACTATAAAGTCTTTAATACACAATTTGGAGATTTCGACCAAGAACTTGAAAATTTTACTCAAAAGGAGGCGAACTAGATGGCACGTAATACCTTCGATCAAGATGAAACCTTAGAACAAGGCTTTAACCTATACCATGTGAAGCGCCTTTATGGTTATATGAAGCCTTATATGAAGCCTATTCTTTTATGTATGTTTCTTATGGTTGTATCAAGTATTCTTGGCCTTATAGGACCTTATATTATTAAAATGATTATTGACGATTATATACCTAATAAAAACATAACAGGACTTATCATTGCAACTACTGTCTTTATTTTAACTCTTATTGGGATTAGTCTGATTATGAAAAACCGTATTAGTATGATGGGGCGAGTTGGGCAAGATATCTTAATTGATATGCGCCATGACTTATTTGTTAATCTTCAAAAATTACCTTTTACATACTATGATAGCCGCCCTCACGGAAAAATTTTAGTAAGGGTTGTAAATTATATTAACTCTTTAAGTGATTTATTAAGTAATGGATTTGTCAACTTGGTTGCTGATATTTTCAGTATTATTTTAACGATGTCATTTATGTTTCTCTTAGACATAAAGCTGGCGCTTGTAAGTTTAATAGGAATCCCTATTCTAATGGCATTTATGTATCCCCTTAAAGTACTTCAAAGAAAGGCGCATCAACGTCTTAGTACAAAACAATCCAACATGAATGCTTATGTTGCTGAAAGTATTAATGGGATGCGTGTTACACAAGCCTTTGCTCACGAAGAAGAAAGTATGCGTGTGAATGAGGAGGTTTGCAAAGAATATAGTGATGCTTGGTTAGATGCTGTAAAACTTAATTTCTTAGTATGGCCGATTATGGATAATGTAGCCACTTTAACTGTAGCCCTTGTTTACTTTAGTGCTGTATTTATCTTTGTAGATCATGTTAGTGTTGGACTACTTATTGCCTTCGTAGCTTATGTATGGCGTTTCTGGGGGCCTATTACAAACCTTGGAAACTTCTATAACACCATTATCAATGCTATGGCTAACCTTGAGCGTATCTTCGAGCTTATGGATGAAAAACCAACTGTACATGATGCCCCCAATGCCACTGAGCTTCCTAAAGTCGAAGGTCATGTAGCATTTGAAAATGTTAAATTTGCGTATGAAGATGATGAGATGATTTTAAAAGGCGTAAGTTTTGAGGCAAGGCAAGGTGAGCGTGTTGCCATCGTTGGTCCTACAGGCTCTGGAAAAACAACTATCATCAACTTAATTAGCCGTTTCTACAATATTAATGAAGGTCGTATCCTGATTGATGGGCATGATATTAGTAAGGTTACTTTATCTTCTCTTAGAAGCCAAATGGGAATCATGATGCAAGACTCCTTTATCTTTTCTGGGACGATTGCAGATAATATTCGCTATGGTAAGCTGGATGCTACAGATGAAGAAGTGATTGCAGCTGCTAAAATTGTTAAGGCGCATGAGTTTATTATGACTTTTGAACAAGACTATGAAACAGTGGTCAACGAACGTGGTGACAGGCTTTCTGTAGGTCAAAGACAGCTTATCTCTTTCGCAAGAGCGCTTCTTGCCAATCCTAAGATTCTTATTCTAGATGAAGCAACTTCGAGCATTGATAGCCAAACTGAAATTTTACTTCAACAAGGTCTTGATGAACTCCTTAAAGGCAGAACTTCTTTTGTTATTGCCCATAGACTTTCTACCATCAAGAACTCTGATAAAATTATTTATATCCAAGATGGTCAAATACTTGAGATGGGGACACATGATGAACTCATCGCAAGTGGTGGTGGATATTATCACCTATATACGACACAATATGAGTTACTAAAAGCTTAATATATAGGCCATTTTAATGCCTTTATAAATACTAAAACAAAGAGAGCATGCTTTTGATCAATGTCATTAAGTTAAGATGACAAAGATAAAAGATTCCTATATCAAAAATGATATAGGGGTCTTTTTTTGAAATAATAGTTGACAAGTAACATCAAATGTGTGGCCGCACTTGCTACTGATTGA
>JARKVN010000038.1 GCA_029851645.1 Cellulosilyticum sp.
AGATTATTGTATTTGCATTAATCATAGGAATTATTTTAGCAAAGCAAGGAGAGAAGGCAAGTACAGTTGCTAACTTTATTAGTCAAGGCAATAACATTATGATGGATATGACTTTAATCGTTATGAAGGTAGCGCCTATTGGTGTATTTTGTTTAATCGCGAAAACTTTTGCAGCAATTGGATTTGATGGTTTTGCACCAATGCTTAAGTACATGGGTTCTGTACTGTTTGCTCTAGGCCTGCAATGTTTTGGTGTTTATCTTATTATGTTAAAGGGGCTAACGGGACTTAGTCCTATAAAGTTTGTCAAGAAATTTGCACCTGTTATGGGATTTGCCTTTTCTACGGCAACCTCTAATGCGACGATTCCATTATCAATTGAAACCTTACATAAAAAGCTAGGTGTATCTAAGAAAATCTCTTCCTTTACAATTCCATTAGGTGCAACCATTAACATGGATGGGACAGCCATTATGCAGGGTGTAGCAGTTGTTTTTGTTGCACAAGCATTTAATATTACCTTAACATCAGCAGATTACTTAACAGTTATTGCAACAGCTACTATTGCCTCTATTGGAACAGCAGGGGTACCAGGTGTTGGTCTGATTACTTTATCTATGGTATTTGCTTCTGTTGGGTTACCTGTAGAAGGAATTGGTATTATCATGGGGATTGATAGACTCTTAGATATGGCACGTACAGCTGTTAATATTACAGGAGATGCAGTATGTACAACGATTGTAGCTTACCAAGAAGAATTAGTAGACGTGGCTACTTTTAATATGGATGAAAGCAAGTTAGAAGTAGAAAGCTAGAAAGCTATTTGGAGTGGTGAGATGAAGTTAAATTTTTTAGTATTCATTTATAAAGGACTATAAAAATGCCTATCATTTTTATAGTCCTTTATAATATGGGAGAAGTGATGCCTATCGGTTTTATTTAGCGAATATCACAGCCCTTAGAAATAGATTTTATGAACGCCCTACACAAACATTATCCTCTTTACGATTCCTAAGTTCTTTAGTAGGATGTGGAGCAATCTCATAACGATAGTCAGTGCAATTTTTATCAATAAGTTCTTGTATCACTCTATGACTTGGTACATCGCATACTGGGTCATTTAAGGTGTCTTGCATTTTAAAGAATACATCATCACAAGATAAAGTATCAACGTCTACATATTTTTCTAGTTTAGAAGTTAACTGAACTGTATTCTTTTGGACTTTACGAATATATTCTTTATTGGGGTGGAGTCTTAATAGTTGTGGAAAATCTCCATTAGGAATAACTTGTTGCCAGCATTTACCTTCGTATTTTTCTAAGAGATCAGCAACTCTATGAAGTTGGGCAATCTCTTGAGAATAATGGTATTTCCAAATCTTTTTAATATGTCTATCTGTTTCATCATGGTAACAAGAATAGTATAGATAGCATTCATTATATTTGTGCATAAGCAGATTTTCTAGCCAAGTAAGATTGGGGTCAAGAAGACTTTCGTATTGACTGACATGTTCTTCTTCGACAGAAGCTATTTCTTGATAAAGTTGTCGGCCTAAGTCAGAACAATATAAATTGACAACATTTAGGTAATAATTCATTGTTTGTTGCTCAGCAGCAGTAATGATTGAAGCATTTAATTTGGTAATAGGACTAGCTTTGTCAAAATTAACATAACGTTTAATGTTATCAGTAGGGAAACGGTGATGGGCAATGGTTGGTCTTCCTGGCATGATTTCTGTGTAATGACCTACTAGATATTCCATCTTTTCTCCATATTCCAAGTAAGCTAAATCTGAGTAGCGATAAAGATGATCAAAATCCTCTAATAAAGCAAAATCTAAGGCCATTTTGACATAACAATTGGGTTCTCGTTGAGCAAGCTCAGCTGTTAAATCAACAGCTAGTTGTTCATAGCCTATTGTATGTTCTAAAATACTTTCATCTGCAGGTTTTAGTACACTAATCACTTTCTGTTGCTGTTGGTCTAATCTTCTTAAAATGGCAATTTCACGTCTTAAATCATTATTAGCGCAGTTTCTAGAAAATTGATGTGAGAAAAAGATAGATTCAATCTCAGTTCCATTCATTAAGATAATACGGGTTCTAGTATATGGGTCTACTGTATACTTGTTGTAAGCACATGGATAGATAGCTTTCCAATTGTCAAAAAAATTTTCTACTGGTAAAGCCTTTTCTAAAAATGGATTCACTTAAAATTCCCCCTTGTTTATATTGGTGTCCACCTAATATAAATTATTCAGATAAGCCTTAGATTGTGCAAATATAAAATATCAATTTGCCTTACTATGATGGTTATTAAGGATAATATATAATATGCGAAGAATCTTTATCTTTGAAAAGATATCTAAATAGTTTTGAAATATTTAAATGGATAAAAGTAAAGAAGCTAAATTATGAACGACATAAAAAGGAAAATTCAAAATATTTCAATTGGAAAAAGGTTAATGTATGGATTCTTAGGGATACTAAGCATATTTTTAATCACATCGGCGATCAATATAATTGGTGTGGGAAACATTCGATTGCATTTTAGTGAGTTTTATGAGAGACCATATCATAATAGTGTGTACAATGTTTTATATTGCAGGAAGTAAATTTTCTGTAAAATGTACATAAAGTAAATGGTAATTTACTAACAGTACAATCCTTTTCAGATGATATACGGTTGGCTTTACAAGATTCTAAAAGATAGAGTAAAAAAGGCTAGAGCTTCGGTTCTAGTCTTTCTTGTGTTGTAATGAGAGTGTTAAGTATTATGAAACATCAAGAAATAAAAAAGAGATAAACCATTGAAAATAAAGGTTTATCTCTCATTTATAGTTATTTAATAGGAATCGGAGTGACGTGACTTGAACACGCGATCTCTAGACCCCCAGTCTAGCGCCTTACCAACTAGGCCACACCCCGATAAGTAGTGATGCATTTACATTACAATTGTACTCTAGACTATGCTAAAATGCAATAATAATTTTTTGATATAAGTATATAGGATTAATAGTAGATTTAAGGGCATTTATGGTTTAAACTAAATAGGTAAGAAAAAAGAAACTTATAAAGACAAGGTAGAATAACATAGAAAATAAGTTTAAGGAGTAATAGAAATGGATAATAAAATTAGTGTAGAACAAGTGAAAAAAGATTTAGATGAAGGCAAAGACTTTATTCTTTTGGATGTAAGAACTAAAGAGGAGTTTAGGGAAGGACATATTGAAGGGGCTATTAATATTCCAGTACAGGTTTTGGCTTATGAAGCGGAAAATGAGCTATTAGAAAAGGATCAAGTGATTGTGCTGTACTGTAGAAGTGGCGTTAGAACGATTACAGCAGCTGAGATTTTAAAGGAATTAGATTATACAGAAGTTTATGATATGGGAGGAATTCTTTCCTGGCCATATGAAGTGGTAAATGATTAGTAAAAATAGGTAGGGTAGAAGCTTAAGATGGCTTTTATCCTACCTATTTTTATTAATCGTATTTTAAGATTTATCGTATTATTTAGTGAGTAAGCTTAATTTACTTTCTGTACTAAAGTTTTGTACATTGTAAAGAATAAGGATATCATCTATATGATTGTCGGTAGCAAAGGTCTTAAGTGGCATACTAAGTAATCTAAGATCCACAACCTGGATTTCTTCATAGTGTGAGATTAGAAATGGAATCAAGCAATGTGCATAGGAGTCTTTAATAATCATAAGTTTACGACCATTTTTAGTACCTGTTTGAATACGAAGTAGTGGATGATTACTATCTAGAAAGACACTATATTTATCCTTAGTGTTAAGATGCTCATAAAAATATAAGCTATCAGTTGTTTTACCAGTAGACTCATAAGTCACAGTAACAGGCACTTCATCTTTGAGAGAGAAGATTTGAAGTGTGTCAGGACTTGCAAAAGTGAAGTTGCCTTTTGAGAAAAGTGAGCCATAGAAGCTAGAACTCACAGTTTCTATGTTAAAAGCTTCTAAGGGAAGTGGTGTAAGACCTGCTGTTTCACAAAAAGCAACATAGCCATAGTAGGCACCTAATGTTGTCCAGTGATGATCCGTTTTATAATAGATAGGTTCTTCTTTATGAGCGAGCAAAGCTGAAAGTAGCGGTACTTTGTGGACTTGATTAGAAAGTAAGTCATAAAACTTATGAATATAAAGGCCTTCATCATAGGTAGTTGAGAAAGCAGGGAGCTTCTCTTCTAATACCTTAGTAGCTGTTGGGGCGAGTGCCATATAGACATTAAAGTGCTGAGCAAGCTCATTGATGTAGTTAGCATTTCTACTTGCTAGATTCATATCTGGAAAGTTGAATTTTTGCAGAAAATAGTCATCTTTTCCAATGTATACCCCATTGTTTTCTTTCTTTTGTAAAAGGCGTTCAGTATTTGATTTTAAAGAAATAAACGGATTACGTAATGGAAACTGGTCGGCTATATAAGTTTCAAAGTCTTTGGTAAATGAACCATTTAATAAGCCATTTATAGTAAAATCAGGTCTAGTTGTGAGTTTGCGGTTCTCAAGTTCAGAGAAAATCTTGTCTTTGGCAATAAGCTTTAAACTGAAAAATCCAAAAATATAAATTAAAAATGTAATACCTAACACAATAGGGAATTTATTTTTCATAAGTCACCTCCTAAAAAACAATGATGATTAAACTTTTAAGTTCGTTATACTGCATACTAGAATCTAAAATAAAGGAAGGGATTAAAAGTAGCATCTACTAAGTAAGCTGTACTTAGAATCAAAATTCCTACATAGAATAGGTACATCATCCACTCAGGAAGTTTATCTTTCAACCTTTTCATAAGTGGAGTAGCAAATAAAATGCCTAATAGTAGTAAAACATAAAAATTAGTTAGGTGATATAAAGTAGCAGTATTCATAATAGGACTTCTTGCAAAGCCAAACATGACTTTAAGATAAGAAAGGGCTTCACCTAAACTATTTTGGGCGAAGAGTACCCAGCTTATAAGGACTACAAAGATTAAATAGAAATGAGAAATAAAACGTGGGACTTTATCAAGCCATTTAAGAAGAAATCCACGTTCTAGAACCATTAATATGCCAAATAAGAGTCCCCATATAATAAAGTTCCAGCCTGCTCCATGCCAGAAACCCGTTAAGAACCAAACAACAAAAATATTAGAGTAAAATCGGGCTGTAGAAACACGGTTACCACCTAATGGAATATAGACGTATTCTCTAAACCAACTTCCTAAGGTGATATGCCAGCGCCTCCAAAATTCGGTGACACTACGTGAGATATAGGGATAGTTAAAGTTCTCAGGAAAATGAAAACCTAACATTTGTCCAAGACCAATGGCCATATCTGAATAACCACTAAAGTCAAAGTAAAGTTGAAGACCGAAAGCTAAGGCACCTAGCCAAGTACCAACAATGGAAAGTTCATTAGAAGAAGCATGACTAATCTGGTCCCAAAGCATACCAATATTATTGGCTAGAAGTACTTTCTTACCAAGCCCTTCAATAAAGCGAATACAACCTTCACCAAAAGAATTTAAAGTAACTTGGCGAGCATTTAATTCTTTTTCAACAGAGGCATAAGTAACAATGGGGCCAGCAATAAGCTGAGGGAACATAGTAACATAGGCACCGAAAGAAATAATATTTTTTTGTACCTGAATTTTACCTCTATAAAGATCGATGGTATAAGACATTGTTTGAAAGGTATAAAATGAAATACCAATGGGTAAGGCTAAATTTAAGAGCTTAATATCTGTTCCTAAACTCTGATTAAAATTGCTAATAAAAAAGTCGGCATACTTAAAATAAGAAAGTAAACCAAGATTTCCTATAAGCGATAACCCAAGTCCAATCTTAGGAATGACCTTATGATTCCTAAAGCCATCAATAATACGTCCACAAGTATAATCTAGTACTGTGGAAAACAGCATAATGCTTACATAAATAGGTTCTCCCCATGCATAAAATAGGAGACTCCCTAGAAATAATATAAGATTACGCCAAGGCTTTGGTATCACAAAGTAGAAAGTTAAGAAAATGGGTAAGAAAATGAATAGAAATAATAAACTACTAAATACCATTTAAAAACTCCTTTATGTGATGTTTATACTTAGGCTCTGGATGAATGAATAGACATCAAAAGCCTTATCATTTAATAAATAGATTAGGCCACTTATATTATGAGCAGCTTTTATTTTAAATACACCAATTATAGCTCATAAAAGTTATTAGTTATAAGACGAATTAGTTATAAAAAGGGTTCCCATTTCGTTAAAAAATTAAGGAGATTAAGGGAGGATTATGAGACTAAAAAGATTGACAAGAAAACTAGAGGGTGATATAACATAGATAATCTTCTATCATATAGAGATTTCTCTATATGATAGAAGATTATCTATTCAAATACTTATAAAATAAACTAGAAACAATAAATAAGCATAATAAACAAGTAAAAGGATGAAGCGAATGAGTACAGAAGCAGAGTATGTCGTACTATTTAAAGCTTTAGCAGATGAAACAAGATTAAAGATAGTTAAGATGCTAGTAGAAGGAGATAGATGCCCGTGTCACATTCTAAAGGCCTTTAATATTACACAGCCCACTTTATCCTATCATACAAAAATCTTATGTGAAGCAGGAATTGTAGTAGGGGAGAGAAAAGGGGCTTTAATGGAGTGTCGTATCAATCCAGAAAAAATCCAACTATTGCAAGATTTGTTTGATGAAATGGGTAAGAAATTAGATAAGAAATGAGCGGGAAATGAAAGGAAAAGATATGCTACAACAATTGAAAGAGTTATTTGAAAAAGAGGAATTACTTACAGCAAGTTTTGGAATAGAAAGAGAAGCACTACGTGTTGTGTCAAATGGGAAATTAGCCTTTACACCACATCCAGAGGTGTTCGGGGATAAAATGAAAAATCCTTATATCACTACAGATTTTTCTGAGAGCCAAGTAGAACTGATTACACCTAGTTTAAAAACAAGTCAAGAGGCTTATGATTTTCTAAACACACTTTATGATATGACAGCACTTCATATAGAAGATGAAGTCCTTTGGCCACAATCTATGCCATGTGATATTCCAGAGGATGATGAGATTCCTATTGCAGAATATAGAGATTGCAAGGCGTGTAAGGAAGCTAGACACTATAGAGAAGAGTTACTTAAAAAATATGGTGGGAAGAAACAGCTTATTTCAGGCATTCATTATAACTTCTCCTTCGAGGAAAGCTTTATTGAAAGGTTATATGAATCACAAGATACTAAAGAAATAGATTATGTACATTTTAAAAATGAAGTCTATTTAAAAGTGGTTAGAAATTATCTTACAAATCGCTGGCTAGTGATTTATTTACTAGGTGCTGCACCAATTTTTCATAAAAGTTATGCACTAGATTGTATTAAAGAGAAAGAAGCAATAGATGGTCAAAGTTTCTCTAATGAAGGAGTGATTTCTTATCGTAATGGAGAGCATGGCTATAAAAATCATGAGGACTTATTCCCTGACTATACAAGCGTAGAAAGTTATCTTGCAAGTGTCAAAGACTTTGTTGAAGCAGGAAGTATTCAAAATTATAAGGAACTTTACAGCCAAGTAAGACCTAAAGCAAAGGATAATATGAATTTATTAGAATCTCTTCAAAATGACGGGATTCAATATATTGAAATTCGTAGTATTGATACCAATCCTTTTGAAAAAGGTGGTATGGCGATAGAAGACTTAGAGTTTATGCATTTATTTATGTTATACCTTCTTACTAAGGAAGAGAGTGCGGAAAGAATAGCTCATTGGCAGGAGGAAGCTACTAATAATCAAAGGCTTATTGCACAAAAAGGCTTATTAGACGTAAGTTTAAGTAGAGACGGGAAAGTAATTCGTAAGATTGACTGGGCATTAGAGATTCTAGAAGAAATGCTAGTAATGGATGAGACTTTAGGGCTAGGTAAGCAGTCTATTATTAAGGCAATGATTCAAAAAGTAAAGCATCCAGAGTTAACATATGCCTACCGTATTCGTAAGCTCTGTGAAAAAGAAGGCTTCTTAAATGCACATCTTAAGCTTGCTAAGGCTTATCATGAAGAGGCTTATAAGCATCGCTATAAATTCTATGGCTATGAGGATATGGAACTTTCTACACAAATTTTAATGAAAGAAGCTATTTTAAGAGGCATTAAGGTGGAAGTTTTAGACCGTTTTGATAACTTTATTGCGCTTAAGCAAGAGGAACATATAGAGTATGTCAAGCAAGCGACAAAGACCTCTAAAGATAGTTATATGACGATGCTCATTATGGAAAATAAAACAGTGACAAAGAAAGTACTTGAAAAGCACAATATATGTGTACCAAATGGAATAGAAGTACTTAAGGGGCAAAGTTTAGAAGTGGCGGCTAAACGATATGAAGGTAAAGCTATTGTTGTCAAACCTAAATCTACAAACTTTGGCACAGGCATTAGTATTTTCCCACAAGGTGCAAGTAAAGAAGATATCATTAAAGCACTTGAGATTGGATTTAAACATGATAATACCGTATTAGTGGAAGAATTTGCTAAAGGGAAAGAATACCGATTTTTAGTTATTGGAGATGAGGTGGCAGGGATTTTGCATCGTGTACCAGCTAATGTTATTGGGGACGGACAAAAGACAATTCGTGAACTTGTTGAAATCAAAAATCAAGATAGCTTAAGAGGAAAAGGATATAAAACACCACTTGAAAAAATTAATCTAGATGCAAGTAGTGAACTTTTCCTTAAACAAAGTGGGTTGACTTTTGATTTTATTCCTAAAGAAGGTGAAACCATCTACCTTAGAGAAAACTCTAACATTAGTACAGGTGGTGATAGCATTGATTATACAGATGAGATGCCACAACGTTTCAAAGACATTGCTGTAGCTTCGGCTCAAGCAGCAGGGGCTAAGTTTTGTGGTGTTGATATGATGTTAGAGGATTACACAGATGTGAATAGTCATTATGCCATTATTGAAATCAACTTTAATCCCGCGATTCATATTCATTCTTACCCTTATAAGGGAACAGAACGTAATATTGCTGAAAAGGTATTAAAAGTCTTAGGTTTTGGAATGGAAAGTATTTGCTAAGTAGAAAAAGCAGAACAATTTAAAGCGTGTCTTTAATTGTTCTGCTTTTTCTTTTAGTTTTATAGGGGGAAGGCATTTGAAGAGCAGAGAGATTTTATAAGTATGATTTTTCAAATATAGTGACAAACTAACAGGGTGAAAATTTAAAGATATTAAGATGAATTGAAATAGTACTTATAACAAGTCGGAAGGAGACGTATTATGGCAAAAACAATGATGACCATTGATGGGAATACAGCTGCTGCTTATATTGCTTATGCGTATACAGAGGTAGCAGCTATTTATCCTATTACCCCGTCATCTCCTATGGCTGAGCAAGTGGATGAATGGGCAGCACATGGGAGAAAGAATATCTTTGGACAAAAAGTAGATGTAGTAGAGATGCAGTCAGAGGCAGGGGCAGCCGGCACATTTCACGGTTCTTTGCAGGCTGGTGCTTTGACTTCAACCTTTACAGCCTCACAAGGACTTCTTCTTATGATTCCTAATATGTACAAAGTATCAGGAGAATTACTTCCAGGAGTATTCCATGTCAGTGCGCGTGCACTTGCAGCACAGGCTCTTTCTATTTTCGGAGACCATCAGGATGTGATGGCAGCTAGGCAAACAGGTTGTGCCATGCTATGTGAAGGTTCTGTTCAAGAAGTTATGGACCTTTCAGCAGTGGCACATTTAGCTGCTCTTAAAGGACGGATACCATTTATCAACTTCTTTGATGGATTTAGAACTTCTCATGAAATCCAAAAAGTTGAGGCAATTTCTTATGAGGATTTAGCAGAACTTATGGATCAGGAAGCTTTGCAGGCATTTAGAGAACGTGCGCTATCGCCTAACCATCCTGTAATACGTGGGACTGTGCAAAATCCTGATATTTATTTTCAAACACGTGAAGCTAGTAACAAATTCTATGATAACCTGGTACCCATTGTGGAAGAGTATCTTGGAAGAATGAGTCAAATTACAGGCAGAAGCTACGGCTTATTTAATTATGTAGGGGCATCAGATGCTGAGTATGTTATTGTTTGTATGGGCTCTATTACAGAGGTTGTAGAAGAGACCATTAATGTACTGAATGAGCAAGGTGGCAAGTTTGGACTTATTAAAGTACATCTCTATCGCCCTTTCTCCATTAAGCATTTCTTAGAAGCAATGCCAAAAACAGTTAAGTGTGTGTGTGTGCTAGATCGAACGAAAGAACCAGGTTCGGTAGGAGAGCCATTATATCTTGATGTACGTGGGGCTCTTTATGAAAGAGAAAATGCGCCAACCGTTATAGGTGGACGTTTTGGTCTTGGTTCAAAAGATACAACACCTACAGATATTAAAGCAGTGCTTGAAAATATGATGAGTAGCCATCCAAAGAATCGTTTTACGATCGGTATTGATGATGATGTGACTTACACCTCTTTAAAAAAAGCAGAGCCGCTTAAACTTCAAGTACCAGGTATGATACGTTGCAAATTCTGGGGTTTTGGTTCAGATGGAACAGTAGGTGCTAATAAACAGGCTACCAAAATTATTGGTGAACATACAGATTTGTATGCTCAAGCCTATTTTGAATATGATTCTAAGAAATCAGGTGGTTTAACTATGTCCCACCTTCGATTTGGTAAAGATCCGATTCATGCGCCCTATTTAATTGATGAGGCAGATTATATTGCCTGTCATAATCAGTCCTACCTAAACCAATATGATATTTTAAAAGGACTTAAAAAAGGTGGTATTTTTGTCCTAAACTGTTTATGGGATGAAAAGGAATTAGATAAACATCTTCCAGCCAATATGAAACGCTATATAGCAGAGAATGATATCCAGTTTTACACTGTAAATGCGATTAAAATTGCATCTGAAATTGGTCTTGGCAATCGGATTAATATGATTATGCAAGCTGCTTTCTTTAAACTGGCTCATATTATTCCAATAGAAGAAGCAAGTCAATATCTTAAAGATGCTGTTATTAAAGCTTATGGTAAGAAAGGCGAAAAAGTCATTCAGATGAATTATGCTGCCATTGATAGAGGTTTTGACTCGGAAGTTAAAGTCCATGTACCAGAAACGTGGAAAACAGCACAAGATGAATTAGAAGAAGCACTTACTGAACCAGCTTTCATTACTGAAATTTTAAGACCAATGAATCGTCAAGAAGGAGATAGCTTGCCAGTTAGCATATTTAATGGTATTGAAGATGGAACGATGCCAAGTGGTACAGCTGCTTATGAAAAGCGTGGTATAGCCATTCATATTCCAAAGTGGGTGGAGCAGAATTGTATTCAGTGTAACCAATGTGCTTTTATATGCCCACACTCAACCATTAGACCATTTCTACTTAATGAAGAAGAAATGACAAGTAAACCAGAAAGTTTTACAACGATTAAGGCGTTAGGGAAAGATATGGGAGACTTAGAATATCGTATACAAGTAGCACCAATGGATTGTACAGGATGTGGTAACTGTGCGGATGTATGTCCAGGCAAAGGACCAGAAAAGAAAGCCCTTGTTATGGAGCCACTTGCCTTTCAGATAGAAAGTGAAGTACCTAACTGGGCCTTTGCAGTTGATAAGATAAAAGATAAAGGGGACGTTATGCCACCTAAGACTGTGAAAGGCAGTCAATTTAGACAGCCACTTTATGAGTTTTCTGGAGCGTGTGCAGGATGTGGCGAACCTGCTTATATTAAACTCATTACGCAACTTTATGGTAATCGTATGATGATTGCTAATACAACAGGATGTTCTTCGATTTGGAGTGCTTCTTCACCAACAACAGCTTTTACCGTAAACTGTGAAGGGAAAGGACCATCTTGGGCGAACTCACTCTTTGAAGATAATGCAGAATATGGCCTTGGTATGTATAGAGGTGTAAAACAACTTAGAAGTCGTATTAAAGAGTGTATGGAAGAACTTGTAGAAATAGGGATTGATGAGAGTATAAAGGCAGTCTTTGAGAAGTGGATTGTAACAATGGAAGATGGAGAAGCATCTCAAATGGCAAGTAAAAAAGTAGAGGAAATATTAGACCAAATAGAAGGTTCTAATAGCAAAGTGGTGGAACTTGTCAAACAGATTAGAGAACGTAAAGATTATCTTGCCAAACGTTCTGTATGGATTGTTGGTGGAGATGGCTGGGCATATGACATTGGATATGGTGGGTTAGATCATGTTATGGCTTTGGGGGAAGACATTAATGTTCTAATTTATGATACAGAAATTTACTCCAATACTGGTGGGCAGGCTTCTAAGGCAACACCAGCAGCAGCCATTGCCAAGTTTGCAGCATCAGGAAAGAAAACACGTAAAAAAGACCTCGGTCGTATGATGATGACTTATGGCAATGTTTATGTGGCACAAGTTTCTATGGGAGCTGATAAAAATCAATTGATGAAAGCTATTATGGAAGCAGAAAACTATAAAGGACCATCTATTATTATTGCTTATGCCCCTTGTATCAGTCATGGTTTAAAGGAAGGAATGGGGCATAGTACAGCAAATCAGGAGCAAGCTGTTAAGTGTGGGTATTGGCATTTATACCGTTATAATCCAGCACTTAAAGAAGAAGGCAAAAATCCATTTATTTTAGATTCAAAAGAACCAACAGCAAGCTTTAGAGAATTCATTATGAATCAGGTACGTTATTCTGCTCTTTTTAAACAATTCCCAGAGCAAGCAGAAGAACTTTTTAAACTAACTGAAAAAAATGCAAGGGAACGCTATGAAGAATATAGACGTTTAGCTGATCAAGTATATGAAAAATAGCAGTATGTAGTAAGGAGGGCATCTATTAAGATGTACCTCCTAGATTAATTATAGGAGATGGGTTAGAAAAAGAAGAAAGGGTTTTAATTGGAAATAAGGTAAAATAAGGTGAGAAGTATTTGACCTACCAACCATAACATGATAAATTTGTACTATAGTATAAATATTTTATTCGTCTAAAGAGGGAAATTAATTGAGAGCCGGTAATAAAGAGGATAGGGTATTGTAGAAGGATAATGGATTAAGCGTTTAAAGTATGGTTAGGGATTATGAAAAGTAGTAATATTAGAAGAAATATGGATAAGAGCGAAGGGAGAATGTGTATGGAATTAGTAAATCCAGTAGCTATTGTACGTGAGTTAAGTATTAAAAGGGAAAGAAGAGGTAGCCTTCAAAAGATTGATTATAAAGCATTTATAAGAGCTGCTTCTTTGATGATTTGGATCATTTTATTTGGAGTAATCACGTATCTTTATAGCGATGGGAGTCCATTAAGAACTAAACTACTTATTAGTAATCCTATTGTTATCATACTAGGATGGTATATTATTGGAGGAAAGGGATTTACTAGAGCTAGTATAAGACAAATAGACAATTCATACAAAGAGTTTAAACTAACCATTTTACATAGTATTTTTTTAGTGATGGCAATGTTAAGCTTTTCATTAGTTACAAAGGTGGTTATGAATGGTGGTGTTATGATTATGGTTGAGAGTGGACCACTAGTTGATTTTAATGAGACTGTGTTAAAAGTCCTCTTTATGTTTTTAATGGTGGCAGCTCTTGTTATAGGATATAGTATTTATCAATATAGAGTGTACTCAAATTATTATTATAGCATTATATGTCATGGAACGGGTTTTATTGGCATGATGCTAAGTTATATAAATGTCATTAATCATTTTGAAACCACAAGACCATACTTTAACATTATTTTTCATTGTGAATGGGTTTATATACAAAGTTTAATTTTTACAGGAGCTTTTTTTGTTTATTGTAGTGTTAAATCAGAGGTATAGATGAAGGTTTGTTGTAGGTAAACTATAGACACAGTAGGTAGAAATAAAAAGGCGATTCAAGAGTACATAAAGAATCAGTTATTAAAGAAGATTTAGAGTACGATCAAATGAGTTTAAAAGAATATATCGCCCCATTTACGGATGAGCCTGAGAAAAGTATGCAGTTAGCAGACTGTTCAATATATCTTTAGACATCATTTAATATGCCCTTATAGGGCTAGTGCAATCAAAACCACCCGTTAAGCGGGTGTTTTTGATTGTGCGTAGATTTTTTAGAGTCAGCATTTAAAAAAGTGTGTAAGAAAGGTATAATAAAAGAAAAGAAGCAATTAGAAGGGGTATATCATACCATGAAAAAGGACATCAATAATATACATGATAAAAGCTATAAAACCTTATTTTCTAATAAAGAGATTTTCTTAAATTTGATTCATCAGTTTACAGAAAATGAATGGAAAAAAGACTTACAAGCAGATCAGCTCATACTGGTTGATAAATCCTATATTTTGTCTGACTATGAAGAACTAGAAGCAGATATTGTTTATAGAGCAAACATGGGGAATAAAGAATTGATTTTTTATGTTCTTTTGGAATTTCAATCCTCTGTAGACTATAGTATGCCCATTCGATTACTTTTCTACATGATAGAAATTTGGAGAGATGTACTGAAAGAAGTTAAAAATGAGGCAATCAAGAAAAAAGATTTTATGTTGCCGGCAATTATTCCCATAGTAGCTTACAATGGAGCGGATAAGTGGCATGTCCCTACGCATTTTAAAGAGAAGATAAAAGAGTATGAACGCTTTGGTACCACTCTATTGGATTTTGAGTATATTTTACTAGATGTCAATCAGTACAATAAGGAAGAACTTATTGAGAAACAAAGTATCGCATCAGCTATTTTTCTATTAGACCAAAAAATAGATGTAGAAGAATACATGAAACGTATTGCAACAATAACAAAAGTTTTTTCAAAGCTCACAGTAGAAGAGAAGTTAGAACTTAAAAACTGGATAAAAAATACACTGCAAGATGAAGTAGCAAAGCAAGCAATAGAAATCCTAGATACTAATAAAAAGGAGGTTGATGGTATGGTTGCAAATATTACAAGAACCATTGAAGAAATGAAAGAAGCAGCTAAATTTAAGGGACTACAAGAAGGAAAACAAGAGGGACTACAGCAAGGAAGACAAGAGGGACTACAAGCGGGACTACAAGAAGGACTACAGAAAGGAAGGCAAGAAGAGAAGCTAGAATTAGCAAAGGCATTATTAGATATACTAGATAATGAAATGATAGCGCAGAAAACAAAATTGCCACTAGATGTTGTTCAAGACCTAAGAAGAAAATACATGAATTAAATAAAAAACATCCTCTATTTATAGTGAGGTGAACCCTACCACAAATAAATGCGATCCTTTTTTAGATTTAATTTAACCACCATAGATATGTATGGAAGGGTGAAATTGAAGTTGCTGACAAATTGGATAAAGGTATTTTTGAAGCTCTTGATATAGGCATCAGGTGATACTTATATCAAGAGTTTGTGTTAAAAAAAGATATAAACAATATACAAAGTCTTACCATTACTTGGTTTTCAAGGATTGTAGGGCTTTTGGTTTTAGTGCGTCCAGAAAGGCTAGACTATGCTTGCATGTGAAAGGCCTGAGTGTGGGTTAGTAGTGCCAAGCATATAGCCAAGAGCAAGGATGTCCATCTCGAGATGAACTCCTACTTAATGCTTTATTTTAATAGTACAATTGGTTAGGTGAAATAGATGGATAAGAAGAGTTCAATCTGTGTTATGATTAAGAATAGTAAAGGTATAGATTGGTACTAGAAAGAGGATTAAGAAAAAATATGAAACTACTGACGTTAAATACACATTCTTGGAGAGAAGAAGAGTCATATAAGAAAATTGCTCATTTAGCAGAAGCGATTATTGAAAGAGATTATGATGTGATTGCACTACAAGAAGTCAATCAAATGACAGATAAGCCACTTATGGCGGATGGCTATTTAAGGCAAAATAATTTTATGCTTGTATTACTTGAAGAAATTAAGAGAAGACAAGGGCCTAGTTACCATAGTTACTGGAGATCTTCAAAGACGCTCCGAGGATATTATGAAGAAGGTTCTTGTATTTTATCTAAATTTCCAATTTTGGAAGCATATGTTTTTACTGTTTCTAAGTATTCTGAACATACTTCACCTAAGAAGAGAAATGTCGTACGAATTACAATAGATTTAGAAGGGAAGCTCATAGATATCTATTCATGTCATTTAGGATGGTGGCATGACGAAATAGAGCCATTTAAAGGTCAATGGGAAACGCTTTGGAATCATTTAAGGACAGAAAGACTATCTCTTTTACTAGGAGATTTTAATAATAATGCAAACCTAAGAGGTGAAGGGTATGATGAACTTATAAAACATGGCTTATGGGATACTTATACCTTAGCAGAAAGAAAGGATAAAGGCATTACTGTCCAAGGGGAGATTGCAGGGTGGAAAGGGAACCAATTAGACTTAAGAATAGACCTTATTTTAGCAACGCAGAAGCTTAAAGTAAAAAGCTCAAAGGTTATTTTTAATGGTGTCTATAAAGAAGTCGTTTCTGACCATTATGGTGTAGAAGTGGAATTAGACTTAGGAATGAATGAAGCTATCAACTAGCATAGAGCAAGTTGATAAGATGAACAACTAGAAAAGGTGTGAAATGAAAGGAGAACAATATGACAAGAAAACTATATTATGAAGATGGTTATCAAACGAGTTTTACAGCAACTATTATAAGCTGTGAGATAGGTGAGAAAGGCTATGAAGTTGTTTTAAATCAAACCGCCTTTTATCCTGAAGGAGGAGGACAACCAGCAGATACAGGGACATTAAAAGATGCTCAGGTAATAGATGTACAAATTAAAGAAGGTGTTATTTATCATAGGACGAATAAACCACTTGAAGTAGGAGAAGAAGTTCAAGGTCAAATTGATTTTAAAAGACGCTTTGACCTAATGCAACAACATAGTGGGGAACATATTGTATCTGGAATTGTAAAGAGTAAATATGGTTATAACAATGTGGGATTTCACTTAAATCATGATTACATGACTTGTGACTTTGATGGAGAGTTGACTAAAGAGCAAATTCAGGAAATAGAACTTTTAGCTAATGAAGCAATTTATAAAAATCTCCCTATTGATGGTGTGATTTATAAGGAGGATGAAATTAAAGAGAAAGATTATCGCTCTAAGCTAGATTTAACAGGAGCCATTAGACTTGTGACTATTTCAGAGTACGATACTTGTGCATGTTGCGGCGTTCATGTTAAAACAACAGGGGAGATTGGAATGATTAAATGTGTATCAAGTGAACGGCACAGAGGTGGTGTTAGGATGACTTGGCTTTGTGGTAAACGTGCCCTTAAAGATTATGATAAAAAGCAAGAAATTGTTTCAGAAAGTGCTAAGGTATTATGCTCTAAATCAGATAGCGTTGTAAAACATTTAACTAAATTGCAGAGAGAACTTAATGAAGCAAAGCAAAAAATAGCTGGTTTAACCAATGAGCTATTTCAATATAAGAGTGAAGCATATTTAAAAACAGACAAGCCAGCACTTATGATTTATGAGGCAGAGCTTCAAGGAGATAATCTTCGCCGACTATGTTTAATGATAAGTGAAAAAACAGATAAAGTCGTTTTAGTGCTTACAGGTGAAGCAGAAAATTTCAAATATGCACTAAGTGCAAAAGAGAAAGATATACGTCCTTTTAATAAACTTCTAACAGAGCGATTTAATGGAAAAGGTGGTGGAAAAAGTGAACTTTGTCAAGGGAATTTGGTAGGGAGTAAAGAAGAAATAGAAGCCTTTTTTGATGATTATTTTATTAAAAAAATCGAAAAAAATATATTTTAAAGAAAATAATGGAAATTAACTAGGTATAAATCGAAAATTAAGTTATAATGAATAAAAGACAAGTAACATCATCAATAAGGGGGATCTATATGAAGTTTAGTAATGGTTGTTGGTTAAATAAACAGGGGATTGTTAGTTCTAGCCCACAAGAGGTTTGTGAAGTAACTAGGAAGGGGAATACTGTACAAATCATTACGCCTACTCAACATATTAAAAAAAGAGGAGATATCCTAAGTGGACCAGTTCTGACTTATGAAATTTCAGCACCTTTAAAAAATATTATGAAGGTACGTATTGAGCATTATAAAGGGGAAAGTCAAAATGGTCCAGAATATGCACTCCATACAGAAGATTTGCCAATTGAGGTCATTCATCATAAGGGGAAAGTGGAGATTAAAAATGGGGAACTGAGCTTAGAAATGAGCGATGAAGGACAATTTAAATTAACTTTTAAAAGAGCAGGGAAGTATTTAACTTCTAGTGCGTTTGAAGGTGCAGCATATATTAAAAATTATAATATAGAGTGCTTAGATGAAGCTGTAGAATCTGCTTATATGAGAGAGCAGCTAGGACTTTTAGTGGATGAGCTGATTTATGGACTAGGAGAGCAGGTTACACCACTTGTAAAAAATGGACAAAGTATCGAAACCTGTAATGAGGATGGAGTAGCTTTTACAAAGCAGTCTTATAAGAATATTCCTTTTTATGTAAGTAATAGAGGCTATGGTATTTTTGTAAATCATCCAGAAAAAGTATCTTTTGACGTGGGTTCGAAGAGAGCAAGTAAAGTACAATTTAGTGTGATGGGGGAAAGTTTGGAGTACTTTATTATCTCAGGAGAAAGTGTGAAAGAAGTTTTAAGGGGTTATACACAACTTACAGGTAAGCCAGCATTACCACCTGCTTGGTCTTTTGGGTTATGGCTCACAAATTCTTTTACAACGAATTATGATGAGGAAACAGTGATGGGCTTTGTAGAGAAAACGTCAGAAGTAGATATCCCCTTACGTGTTTTTCATTTGGACTATTTTTGGGTGAGAGGATTTAAGTGGCGTGATTTTACTTGGAATAGAGAAGCTTTCAAAGAGCCAGAGCATATGCTAAAGCGGCTAAAAGAAAAAGGATTAAAGATTTGTGTTTGGATTAATCCATATATTGCTCAAGGCTCTAGTTTATTTGAAGAAGCTATGCAAGAAGGTTATTTAATTAAAAGAAAAAATGGATCCATTTGGCAGTGTGATATGTGGCAATCGGGTATGGGAATGATAGATTTTACAAACCCTAAGGCATGTCAGTGGTTTAAGGAGAAGCTTGGTATCCTTTTAGATATGGGGGTAGATTGCTTTAAAACAGATTTTGGAGAAAGAATTCCTACCTCAAATGTGGTTTATTATGATGGCTCTAATTCTATGAAAATGCATAATTATTATACATATCTTTACAATCAAGAGGTTTTTAACTTGCTTAAGGAAAAGAAAGGGGAAAAAGAAGCTGTTTTATTTGCACATTCAGCTACAATAGGGGGACAAAGCTTTCCAGTACATTGGGGAGGTAACAGTGAGGCTCATTATGAATCAATGGCAGAAAGTCTTAGAGGAGGACTCTCTCTTTGTTTATCTGGATTTGGTTTCTTTAGTCATGATGTAGGTGGATTTGAAAGCACCCAAACAGCAGATGTTTATAAACGCTGGATAGCTTTTGGATTACTTTCATCTCATAGCCGTTTACATGGTAGTACATCTTATAAAGTACCTTGGTTTTATGATGAAGAGGTGGTTCAAGTCATTCAATATTTTTCGAAATTAAAATGTAAACTTATGCCATACTTATTTAAAACAGCTTCAGATACTGCTCAAACTGGTATCCCTACTATGCGAGCTATGATGTTAGAGTTTGAAGAAGACCAAAATTGTGCCTATTTAGATAAACAATATATGTTAGGAGAGAGTATTTTAGTGGCTCCTATATTTAATAGTGATGGTATGGCTAAGTATTATGTACCTGAAGGTGTTTGGACGAATTTCTTAACAGGAGAAAGGATTGAGGGGGGAAGATGGATTAAAGAGAAGCATACTTATTTAAGTATGCCAATACTCATTCGCCCTAATAGCTTGATTGCGTTAGGAGGTTGCGAAGTAGTGCCAGATTATGATTATGCAGATAAAGTAACACTTGCTGCTTATGAGCTGCAAGAAGATGAGATTGTTAAAACAGAAGTTATTAATCAGAATGAAGAAGTGGAACTTTATGTAGCAATCCTTAAACAAGATGACCTAATTACAATGCAATACAAAGGTGTGGGAAAACCTTGGACTTTTGTGATGAAAGGTATTTATAAAGTGCAGGAAGTACAGGGGGGCGAGATGACAATAGAAGAGGATGGTATACATATCCAGGTAGAAGGAAATGAGGGGGCAGTTATTTGTAATCTTTAAAGACGCATACTAAAAGTAAATGAGATGTTAATGGATCGTTATAGTGATATTCAATTTGGTATAAAATAAAGTATTTTATAGACTAACTTTATCATAATTATTTTATAAACAGCAGCTACTACAAGTTATTTTTAGTCAATAAGTCCTATAAATTTTTTAAGTAGAGTAAGTTTGTTAGAATATAGGAAGAAATTGTAGTAGAATAATAGGGGGAATGGAGACACTTAGAGATAGGTTGTGATAAAGAATGAATATATTTGAAGAATTAAAGGAGATGGGCTTTAATAATTTGGAGCAAGTAGAGTTATTTGCAGCAAAGCCAGATACAAATGAAAAAGAGATAGAGGAAAATAAGAAGAAGCTAACCATTGAAGAAGCACTATATGATAAAAGTTATATATGTCCAGTATGCAAGACAGGATTTAAAAGTAGAACAATCCGGTCAGGAAAAAATAGATTACTTACTGTAGATTTAGATTTAAAAGCTAATTATGAGCTAGTTAACCCGTTGATTTATGAATGTGTCGTTTGTGAAAAGTGTGGCTATGCAGCACTTGCTAAGAACTTTAATAATCTAACTTCTGTTCAAATTAAATGGATTAGGGAGCAAGTTTGTAGTCAATATAAAGAGCACCATTATCCTCCTATTATGACAGAGAAAGATGGCTTATCAAGATTAAAGTTAGCTTTACTAAATAGCTTTGTAAAGAAAGCTAAGGATGGAGAAAAGGCATATATTTGTCTAAAAATTGCTTGGTTATATCGAGATATGAAAGAAAAAGCTTTTGAGGAATTATTTTTGCAACATGCACTTACTGGATTTGAGAATGCCTATAATAATGATCGGTTTCCGATTTTTGAGCTAGGAGAGCTAACAACAGCTTATATTATTGCAGACCTTTATAGAAGAATGAAAAATTATGATAAAGCAATGCAGTGGATTGGGTTTGTGATTGTAGATAGAAGTGTTTCTTTACGTCTAAAAACAAAAGCACTTCACTTAAAAGGGGTTATTAGCGAGGAAAAACGTAAATTACATGAAAATAAAATGGAGTAGCCAAGGCTACTCTATTTTTATTCAATTGTAATGGCTTCAACAGGGCAAGAAGCTGCTGCTTCGTCAGCATCTTCCTCAAGTTCTTCAGGAACTGTATCGGAAATAGCTAAAGCTTTACCATCATCATCCATAGAGAAAACATCTGGACAAATAGAAGGGCATAATCCACAACCAATACAAGTATCTTTATCAACAACTGCGTTCATAATCAATCCTCCTAAATTTATAAAATCACTATATATATTATGGACCAATAAGGTATTTTATTATGCAAATTTATAAAAGAACAAATTTTTTTCTTGAAAATATGATAAAGTTCGTATATAGTGATTAAAAATATAAAAAGATAAGGAGATGAAAAATGAAGAGGTTAAATTTATCTACAAAAATTTTTATAAGCTTGATTTTAGGAATTATATTAGGGGTTGTTATTAGCCAGTTCCAATTAACTTTTTTACTTGAGAACATCATACAGCCTGTTGGAACAATTTTCTTAAGCTTAATGAAGATGGTCATTGTACCTTTGGTATTTTGTACATTAATAGCAAGTATTACCAACGTAGGAGATATGAGTAAGCTTGGTTTTTTGGGTAAGAAAACACTCATTTATTATATCTGTACAACACTAATTGCTGCTATTATTGGAGTAGTAATGGCTCTAGCTGTTGGGCCAGGACTTGGTGTGATGTTACCAACTGAAGAATTTGTTTTAGGAGAGCAGGTCTCATTTGGCTCACTAATTGTTGATATGGTACCAACTAATGTCTTTAAATCCTTTACAGAAGGGAATATGTTACAGATTGTTATTGCTGCATTTTTTGTAGGAATAGCTATTACAATTTTAAGTGAGAAAGTAGAGCGTGTAAAAAATTTTAATAATGAATGTGTGACTATTATTTACAAGATTGTAGAGCTCATTATGCAAGTTGCACCTATTGCCGTATTTGCACTCATTGCAGATGTTATTGCAACAAATGGATTTGATATTTTAGGCTCACTTTTAAAATTAATTGTCGTTATTGTCTTAGGGTGCTTCTGTCAGCTTTTAGTATATGGAATTAGTGTAAAGGTATTTGGAAGAAATAATCCGATTACTTTCTATAAAAAGATTATGCCTGCACAGTTGTTTTCATTTACGACAGCAAGTAGTGCAGCAACACTTCCAATTTCTATGAAATGTGCAAAAGAGGAGTTGGGTGTATCTGATACAGTAGCAAACTTTGTCCTTAACCTAGGTTCAACAATTAACATGGATGGAGGAGCAATTTATCAGGCAGCCTGTGCTGTTTTTATCGCTCAAATCTATAATGTGGATTTAGGACCTACTCAAATTGGTATTATCATTATAACAGCTTCACTAGCATCAATTGGAGCTGCTGCTATTCCAGGAACAGTTATTGTTATGATGACGATGGTACTTTCAGCAGTAGGGTTACCACTTGAGGCGATTGCGCTGATTGCAGGAGTTGATAGAATCTTAGATATGTGTACAACGGCTGTTAATGTATCAGGAGATATTGCTGCTTGTACGTTTGTATCAGCTATGGAAAAAGATATAAAACAATAAAATAGGCAAGTTAAAAAGAACTGAATACATAATTTGAAATATGAATGTTTTTTATCTTAAAATTTTGAGGTTACAAAAATTATTTTAAGATAAAAAACATTTTTTGCTTGGAAAAGAAATTCATAAAAATGTAAAAAATTATTTAGAAAAATGAAGAGATATTGT
>JARKVN010000060.1 GCA_029851645.1 Cellulosilyticum sp.
AAAAATATGGTCTAGAGTAAAATCAGAATTTGAAAAAGTCAGTTCTTGAACATCTTATAGTTCTAACTGACTTTTTAGCTTTTTGTTTATGTTTCTTTTTTTTCAAGTTCATGATGAAGTTTCTTTAAGGCTTTTTTTTCAATTCTAGAGACATAAGAACGAGAAATACCCATAGTTTCTGCAATTTCTCGCTGTGTTTTTTCTTCTTGGTTATTAAGACCATATCTTAAAAGGAGAATTTCTTTTTCTCTAGGTTTTAAAACAACACGAATATGTTCATAGAGCCTTCTGACTTCAATATCTAAATCTACTTGATCGAAAATGGTATCATTTTCGGTACATAAAATATCTAGTAGACTAATTTCATTTCCTTCTTGATCGATACCTATAGGTGCATGTAAGGAAGTTTCATAGCGTTGTTTTCGGCCTGAACGGATACTCATTAATATTTCGTTCTCTATACATCTTGCGGCATAAGTAGCTAGCCTAGTACATTTTGTAGGATCAAAGGAGGTAATGCCTTTAATGAGACCAATCGTTCCTATAGAAATGAAGTCATCTATATCATTCCCAATATTACTATATTTTTTTACAATGTGGGCAACCAGTCTAAGATTATGTTCAATTAATATATTCTTTGCGGCATCATCGCCTGCTTGATAACGTTCTAAGTAATACTTTTCTTCTTCAGTTGATAGTGGCTGCGGAAAAGAAGAAATACTACTAAAATAGGAAAAACAAAATAATGGGAGCATCTTAAAGCGCACCTCCGTAATAAAAGGGCTCATAATTAGTGTATGAATCACCTATAAAAAAGGTGCGCGTACATCTTTTGAAGTTTCATCAGACATGATTTTTTCTAGTATGGGAGCTAACTTTTCATTAACATAATACTTCTCTAATGGCTCAGCAGATATGCTTATCATATGATCACTATCTAAAAAATACTTGCTTCACATTGGATATACAATGTATCTTTAGATGGCTTGGATAAAGAAGCATATTCAAAGGTATAGACATTTTTGATATTTGCTGCTATAACAGGCCTCTAGTACCACATATATAGTAGGGGTTTGGTGGAGCGCTTTGTACTGCTCTACGTCCTTCTCTAATAATTTCACTTCTCTATTTTTAAATGTTAGGCTTAAATATCTACCGCGAAGAAAATCATAAGGGTCATATCCTGACATTTGAATTTTTACTTCTGTACTCGTTACAGATATATACTTTGCCACACCATTATTGATATGAGAATTACGAGTTGGAAAGTAAATAATATAAGAGCTATATTAGCTTTACGACGACTGGTTATCATATTGTCTTCTCCCAATTCTCTTTGTGATATAAAAGTTGGATATTATAAAACCACTTCCTATTACTCTAAAACAGATACTTTTAGGAATTAAATCTATGTCATTAAATAAAATTTTAAAAAGTAAGAAGGTACATAATACAAACATATACTTTCGTGTTGTAGGGATATTGGCATCTTTTATATTGAGTACTATTTTAGCTATACATAAGCCTAATAATACAAAAAAGGATATAAATAGTAGTTGTGTTGGAAAACATATAAAAAATACTGTAGTCATAATACCTATTAATGAGATAACTAGGGTGTCAAGTTTATCCACATACTGCTCTTGGTGTCGATAGAGTAGGAATTGTATATAATATGTAAATACAGAAAGTATGACTAAAAAGATTAGGGAGCTTACTATTTCCATATTCGTTAAGTCCAATTCAGAGAAAGTGTTCAAAAATAAAAACACTTCTGTTTCTGTAGAAGCTATTATAAATAGTATAAAGTATCTATGATAAGGTAAAGTCGTGTATAATATGGCTATCATAATAAGTACATATAATAAGACTGAAGGATGTACAAATTGAGTGGCTAGGTGTAAACCATAATACATGTAACATAGTTTTAGCAAATTACAGTTTTCGTCTGATTTTAATTTCTTTATGTAATAAGGAGTGATTGTATCCATACCTTTGAGCCTTCTGTTTTGAGCGTCTAATAAAGCAAACCTTGAACAATAAGTAAAGGTATAATGATAAAATCGTTTTTATAAATTTAGGAAATATAACCCCAGTTATAAGCAAGTAGAGATAGGATACCTGCACCGATAAATAGTATACCTAAGAGAGAAAATATAAGGAGTACTTTATGGGTTTCATGGTTACTATAAATTAAATCTTGTTGAGCACGCTGTCATTGCTCGTCTGTCATATAACCTTGTTGATATAGTTTTTAAAAATCTTAATTTTCTATTGTTTATCATAAAACTCATCCCCTTATTATAGTTTACACAAGCTATAATATAGATACTTTAAATGGAGATACACATAAAAACCAAGCACTGAAAAGTACTTGGTTTTTAAAAGATTTGGATAAAAGATATCTTAAGCTTAGTGACTCAATACTTTTTTAGTCTATAAGCATTAGTCTTCAAATTTAGTTACATCAAATTTTCTTAAAATAGATGGAACAGGTACTGATTGCTCACATTTAAAGCGTACAATTTGTTTTGGATGTGGAGCAGATTCGATCGCATTTCCTGCTTCATCAAATAAAGCCTCAATTTTAACTGGAATGAAGTCACCTTTTGGTATGAGGATTTCAACCTCGTCGCCTACAGAAAATTTACGACGTTGTTCAATGGTTACCATCTGAGTTTCTTCATTATAATCACGAATCACACCTGAGAAATCATAATTACGTACATAGGAATTATGTGTATAAGTTTGATCTTTATCAGTTGGTCTATGTTCATAGAAACCTGTTGTAAATTCTCGATGGCTTGCTTTACCCACCTCTTGTAAGAAATAAGCTTTCTTAGCTTCATATTCTTCTGGATTACGAAGATAGGTGTCAATAGCTTCTCGGTAAGCTTTAACTACAGTTGCAACATAAAGTGGCGTTTTCATACGTCCTTCAATTTTTAAGCTGTAAATCCCTGATTCAATGATTTCTGGGATGTATTCAATCATACATAGATCTCGTGAATTATAAATGTATGTGCCACGCTCATCTTCTTCAATAGGCATATATTCCCCTGGACGTGTTTCCTCAACAACACTATATTTCCAGCGGCATGGTTGAGCACATTCACCATGATTAGCATCGCGACCTGTCATATAGTTACTTAATAAACAACGGCCTGAATAAGCCATACACATAGCCCCATGAACAAAAGATTCAATATCTAAGTCTTCAGGACAGTTATCATGGATGGCTTTGATTTCTGGGAACGAAAGTTCTCTAGCAGTTACAATACGTTTGGCACCTTGATTATACCAGAAAAGTGCTGTTTGATAATTGGTATTATTAGCTTGTGTAGAAATGTGAACCTCCATATTAGGAACTGTTGCACGCACAGTTGCAAAAACACCTGGATCTGCAACAATTAACGCATCTACGCCTATTGACTCAAGATATAAGAAATATTCTTTCATTCCTTCAAAGTCTTGGTTATGTGCAAAGATATTGCAAGTAACATAAACTTCTACACCATGTGCATGTGCAAATTCAATGCCTTCTTTCATTTCCTCTTCAGTAAAGTTCTTTGCTTTTGCACGAAGCCCATATTTGTTCCCACCAATATAAACAGCATCTGCGCCATATAAAACAGCTATCTTTAAATTTTCTAAACTTCCAGCAGGTGCAAGAAGTTCAATTTTTTTACTTCGACTCATTTGTATTTCCTCCAATTTTATAGCTTAATGCGATACCATCACCAAGTGGTATAACAGTAGAGCGTAATTTTTCTGAATGCATAATTGTCCACAAGAAGTCTCTTAGTCTGGAATGAGTCGTCCTTTGTCTACGGTCAATTAAATAACGGGATTTAGCAACACTTCCTTTATGAAGAACATTGTCTGTGATAAGAAGTCCACCATTCTTTAAAACACGAATACATTCAGGTAAAAAGTTAATATACTGCCCTTTAGCACAATCCATAAATACTACATCATAGTATTCAGATGGTAAAGTAGGAAGTGTCTTTGCAGCATCTCCTTCAATAATCTGAATCGTATCTTCTAACCCAGCACGTTGAATATTCTTTGTTGCTTTTTTGAGCATATAAGGAAACCGTTCAAGGGTAGTGATTTTTCCATCAGCTTTTAAGTGTTCACTCATTAAGATGGATGAATATCCCACAGCTGTTCCAATTTCCAGTATTGTACTAGGCTGAATTAATGAAAGCTGAACACGTATGAAATCTGCAACTTCTGGTTTAATAATAGGCCAAGTTTCAGCCTCAGATGCAATTTGTGTTTCTATCTCGGCTAAAACAGGTGAGCATGGTGCTGTATGTAGCGCTCTAATATACTCAACAATATAACCATAATTAATTTCACTCATACTAAAACCCTTTCTAAATTATTCTCCAATGTCAATATAAAGGAAAATGTTATTTTATTCAAGTAGCAAATCAAAATTTGACAAAAAAAGGTGGAGCTACTGTATCAGTTGATAAAATCAGCTCATGCGACAGCTCCATCTATTTATTATTCATGATTAATTAAAAGAGGTTGTATTTGCTTACCTATTAATGCATTAGAAAGGGTTAATTGGATTTTTGAAAAGTCGGCAACAAGTGAATAAGGTTTTTCAGTAGGATCATCTTGGCCTAGTGGTACAAAATAAACCCCTTTTTTATTCAGTAAATCCCCAATGTTTTTTAAGCTAGCTCCTAAGCCATCATTAGTAGCTAATGTGATAATAATGGGTTTGCCGTTTCTCATTAATGATTTTGCAACCATGATAGAAATACAGGTTAAATAAGTCTAAAATGTATTAGGAAATAAATTTGATTTCTATTTCCTAACTTTTGATATAAAAACTATGGGATATTTACAATTTTGTTTTGTATGTGCTAAACTATTTTTATCCATTATAATAAAATGATAGCGATTTCCAATCTTTTATAAGAGATTGGAAGCAAAGGGAAAAATGTAATCAAAAACAAATTAAGAAGAAATTGCAAATTATAGTGATTATTTTAAGGAGAATAATATGGTAAAAAAACAAAGTAGGATTAGAATTTTATTAAATACACTATTAGGAAGTCTAATCTTAGTCGTTGGTGTATGGATTTGCCATAAGATAACTTTATCTGCTTATAACTATACTGAAAATATTATTGAATCTGAGACTGAACGTGTTGCTAGTAATGATGTTACCCAAATGACTCTTACTATTACGAATGCTTCAACATTAGACGATATTGCTAAGGCTTTGTATGAGGGAGGTTTGATTACTGACGCAAATTACTTTAAGTTTGAAGCCAAACTTGAAAAACAAACGACAGATTTTATTCCCGGAGATTATGCTATTAGTAGCAATATGTCTACAACAGAAATTTTAAATGTATTAACTACTAATATTTCAGACGAAAATGAAACCATTAAATTTACAATTCCAGAAGGCTATACAATTGATAAAATTGCAGATGTGTTAGAATCGAAAGGAATTGTGAGTAAAGAAGATTTCATTCATACGATTACAACTCGAAATTTTGAATCAGAGTATGAATTTTTACGTAATATTCCATTAAATGATAGTTATAAATATAAGTTAGAAGGCTATCTTTTTCCAGATACCTATATTGTTCGTAAGAATGTTACTTCTGAAGAGATTATTATTAAGATGTTAAATCGATTTGAAGAAATTATCTCTCGTTATACGACCTATATGAGTAGTTCCAATTATACGATTCATGAATTACTTACAATTGCCTCTATTATTGAACAAGAAGCTAAATTAAATGATGAGCGAGCAATTATAGCAGGTGTCATCTATAATCGTTTAAATGCTAACATGTATCTTCAAATGTGTTCTTCTGTTCAATATTCTCTTAATAAGCGCAAGGTTAATCTGAATTTAGAAGACTTAAAAAAAGATAGTCCTTATAATACCTACTTATATAGAGGTCTTCCTATAGGACCAATTTGTAACCCTGGAGAAGCTAGCCTTAAAGCAGCACTGCTTCCTGAAGCACATGATTATTATTACTTTGTGCTTGAAAATAGTGAAACTGGTAAGCATTATTTTAGTCGAACAAGTGATGAACATAATATTGCAAAGAATCGATATCATCAAACGAATGATATTAATTTTACAGAATAAATAACAAAAGGGGCTGTCATACTAAGTAATGAGTACAATGCCCCTTTGTTGTATCTAGAATCGCCATAAGTAGTTCAGTAACGCTGAAGGGAACCTTTTATCTTATAATGTTTTCTATATTAAGAGGTACCATTTTCTTATGTATGTAAATGTAATAACTGATTCAATACCACTTCTCCTACTTCTTTTGGCATTTCATTGAGCTTTTTTACTATTCCTTTGGTCTGAAACTTAGAAACTTGATTGATTCTCATAAGGTGTTGATGCTCTTGTGTTATGGGTGTACCATTCTCTAAAAAGCATCTAATATTGTATATAGGTTCTTTGTGTGTCATCTACCTTCCTCCAATCTAAACGAGCTCATCCCGTAACTTTGATATTAGTATGTCCATTTAGCTTCAGTAGATAAACTTATTAGAGAGAGCTTAGCTTGATTTGTTATGAAATATCATTCTCAGGGGTGTTGATAACTCTGACTTTGCGCTGTCCTCCTTCCTTATTTCAAAACCACTTTTAAGGTAGGCATGAATCGCTGAAGTGTTATCTTTTACAACATCAAGCATGATGGACTTATCTTTATGATTTTCTTTAAAATAATTAAGAAGCATTTTTCCAATTCCTAAATTTTGATAATTTTTATGAACGGCTACATTGGATATATAATAAGAATTTGTAAAGTCTTCATTAATTATTTTTTGCCAGTAAACATTAAAAACTTCATCAAAATATTGAGGGCGTTCTATTCCTGTTTTTAAGAAAGCTTCTTGATAAGCTGTTCTATCATCAAAATAATCATCTTCAATAAAACAAAGTATACCTACAATAGATTTTTCATATTCTGCTATAATTAAGTTTTGGATAGTAATGTTTATGGTGTTTGTTAAGATTAGCGCTTGCCAAATTGTACAAGCACCCATTTCATCACCAAACATGGCACTATAAATATTTAAGTCAGAGGAATAAATGAGTTTTGCAATAGAGTTTATATCATCCATTTCTGTTGCTTTTCTAAGTATTATTTTATTTTTATCAATCATTTTTTATGCTCCTTTTTTCATTCAAATTTGTATCTAGTGAATTAGTAAAAGTAATTAATCTATTGGTTGGACACATGGTTTGTTATGGCCCTAAAAAGCTCAAGGGTCTTCTTCTCATTGTCATTTTCTGGATAGGTTACAATTAACTGGACAGTTTTTTTAAGGTTATGTACAATATAACTTATATCAAAGGAGACATAAACATGACCTATTCTAATCAACCTAAAACAC
>JARKVN010000084.1 GCA_029851645.1 Cellulosilyticum sp.
TTTTGCACCTCAATATCCCCATATAAACAAATATAGGCATTTGATGGGTGATAATAAGTCTTGTGAAAGTGAATAAAATCTTCATAACTTAAATTTGGAATATCTTTTGGTGCACCACCTGACTCATTGGCATAGGTTGTATCAGGGAATAAAGTTTGCTTAATCATACGAAAGCCAATTTCTTCTGGAGATGAAAAAGCCCCTTTCATTTCATTATATACAACCCCCTTATACTCAATAGGATCTTCTGGATTTTCTAAATGATAACGCCATCCTTCCTGCATCATAATTTCTTTTTGTTTATAAATATTAGGGAAGAATACAGCATCTAAATACACATCCATTAAGTTATGGAAATCTTTATCATTTTGACTTGAAATAGGATATAATGTTTTATCTGGATAAGTCATAGCATTTAAATAGGTATTAAGAGAGCCTTTTGCAAGTTCTACAAAGGGATCCTTAAGTGGATACTTCTTGGAACCACATAAAACAGAATGCTCAATAATATGTGCCACACCTGTACTATCTGATGGTGGAGTACGAAAACCAACACAAAAGCTTTTATGCGTATCTGCATTTGCCATTAGTAAAATCTTAGCTTTTGTCTTTTCATGTATATAAATTGCTGCTTCGCTATCAATTTCCTTAATATATTTAGATTCTTTTAATAAGTAATTTTTTATTGGATAAGCCACTATTTTGCCTCCTAACAGGATAATTTAATTTTATATAATACTGTAATTATAATATTTAATCTAAACTTTGTCCACGCTTGACCATTTTCTACCTTTTATTATTATGCGTATAAATATAAAAAAAATAACACAAAATGTGTTATTTTTACTCTTCCGTAGGATTCTCAATTTGTTGACTCATTTCTTTAAGCTCTTGTCTATTGTCATAAACTTCTCGAAGCATGTCTGTAATATAAGATTCAAAGCTTTGTACTTCTTGATGAATGGACTCTAGCGTATATTTTAAACGTTGTTCTACATCCTTACAAGTTTCTTGCGCATACTCAATAGCTCCTCTATGCATTTGCTTGGCATCTTGTTTAGCTGTTTCTACAATATTTTCTGCTCGCTCTTTAGCAAATAAAGTAATTTGATCTTTTTCAATCATACTTTGCATTTGTTCACGTGCTTCTTCAATAATCACACGAGCCTCTTTTTGAGCTTCATTTAAAATTTTGGTTCTTTCTTCAACAATCCATACAGATTGTTGAACTTCAGTTGGTAATTTCAAACGAATATCTCTTATAATTTCTATCATACTATCTTTATCAATAGCTACTTTTCCAGACAAGAAATTAGTTTTACCCTCTTCAATTAAATCCTCTAATTGATCTAATAAAACTGCAATTTCTCCACATCTTGCACTTTCCACTTTAATGCCCCTCCACCTTATCTTTATTTATTCTTCTTGCAACAGCATGGGGTACAAAATCCTCATAATTTCCTTGAAAGGCAACTAATTCTCTTACTGAACTGGAACTCATCATTGCATGCTCTGGTGCTGTCATTAGGAAAATTGTTTCTAGATCTGGCCTAAGATGCTTATTAATTTGCGCCATACTTAATTCCATCTCCAAGTCTTTAGCTGAACGAATGCCTCTTATAATAACTGAAGCCTCTTTTTGGTCAGTAAAATCCACTAAAAGTCCATAAAAGTGTTCCACTTGCACATTGGGGATATGTCTTGTTGCTTCTTTTATTAATTCAAGCCTTTCAGGTATTGTAAATAACCCCTTGCTCTTATTAGGATTAACAAGTACAGCTACAATGAGTTCATCTACCAGAGCTGCTGCCCTTTCAATAATGTCTACATGTCCATTTGTAATGGGATCAAAACTCCCAGGATAAATACCTCTTTTCATCTTACCTTGTCCCATACTAGCCCTTCTTTATAAAACTTAATGTCGTCGTTTTATATTGCTTTTCTTTCCATAATACCAAACTTTGAGGCAATTTTACAATAGTCTTTGTACTTCTTTCTAAAATGATGTAGCCTTCATCTAATAAGAGATCACTTTCCACAATGCTTTTAAGGATATTATCCACGCCTTCTAAAGCATAAGGTGGGTCCATAAAAATAATATCAAAACTTTTTTTCCTTAAACTTAGAGTATGAATGGCTTCCTGGGCCGTGCAAGCAAGTACTTCTGCAGATTCTTTAAGCCTTGTTTTTTCTAAGTTCTCTTTTATACATGCTAGTGCCTTATTTCCCTGATCTACAAAAACGGCATATTTTGCCCCTCTACTTAGACTTTCTATTCCAATGGCACCACTTCCACTAAATAAATCTAGAAAGTGACATTCAGGAATGTCAAAGGCAATCATATTAAACAGGGTTTCTTTAATACGATCTGTAGTTGGTCTTGTTTCCATTCCTTCAGGCGCCACTAAATGGGTACCTCTACATTTACCACTGATGACTCTCACTCATCTTCCTCCTTATAATGCATTGTGTAAAGATTGCTCGTTTAGACGAGCTTCCATTTCATTTAATAGTTCTTGATTCGCCTCACTACTTAAGTTTGGGTCCATTTTTAATAAGTGATTCACACAAGATTGAACCTCCTTCAGTACTTTAGCATCTGTATAAAGGTTAGCAATTTTCATCTCTGGAAGCCCATGCTGCTTGGTTCCAAAAAACTCTCCAGGCCCACGTAACTTAAGGTCTGTTTCTGCAATCACAAAACCATCTGTGCTTTCCTCCATAATTTGAAGCCTTTTTTTGGTCACTTTATTTTTAGAATCACTTACTAAAATACAATAGGATTGATGTTTTCCACGTCCTACTCGTCCCCTTAATTGATGAAGCTGAGCTAGCCCAAAACGTTCAGCATTTTCAATTAAAATGATGGTAGCATTAGGTACGTTAACCCCTACCTCAATCACCGTTGTAGAGACTAAAATTTTAGTTTCATTCTGCGAAAAAGCAGCCATAATCTCGTTCTTTTCTTTAGGCTTCATTTTACCATGTAAAAAGGAAATGGGAATCTGTGTAAAGACTTCTGTCTTTAGATATTCTGTATAATCCATGACATTACGAAGCTCCATATTCTTTTCATTTTCTTCTACCATGGGGCAAATAATATAACACTGTCTTCCTTCTGCAATTTGCTTTTCAATAAAATGATAAATCCTAGGATGATAGTCTGAAGTTACAGCATTCGTTTTAATCGGCTGACGACCTGGTGGCAACTCATCAATAATGGAAATATCCATGTCCCCATATAAAATAAGTGCTAGCGTTCTTGGAATAGGGGTAGCTGTCATCACCATGACATCTGGTATGGTCCCTTTTTCAGTTAACTTCAAGCGCTGTCTTACCCCAAATCGGTGCTGCTCATCTGTAATGACTAACCCTAAATTAGGAATTGCCACATTATCTTCAATGAGCGCATGGGTCCCTACTATAATTTGAACACGATTTTCCTTTAGCCCAACTAACAGTTCTCGCTTCTGTTTAGCTGTTGTAGAGCCTGTTAGTAGCCCCACTTCAATACCAAAAGGTTCCATAATGCCTTTAATAAACTCATAATGTTGCACTACAAGCACTTCTGTAGGTGCCATAAGTGCCCCTTGATACCCATCTTTTACAGCAATAAAAAGTGAAAGAGCCGCAATAACTGTTTTCCCAGACCCCACATCTCCTTGCACCAAGCGATTCATAGCATAAGTACTTTTCATATCCTGGACAATCTCTCTCATTACTCTTCTTTGCGCTTTTGTTAATTCAAAGGGTAAAACATTCATAAATGCTTTAAGTTCTGGTGTTATCTGATGTGCTATCCCTAATAACTTCTTTGCAAAATCTGCTTTTAATTGATATAAAGAAAGCTGTAGCATAAATAGTTCTTCAAAAACCAACCGTTTTCTAGCTTCAAAGAAATGTTCACGATCCTTAGGAAAATGAATACTCATAAGAGCTTCTTTTTTATCAATCAATTGGTATTGCACTCTAATAGGTTCTGGAATATGATCCTCTACACTTGGTAGCACTTCTTTAAGACAAGTTTCAATTAAGCCTCTAATCACCTTTTGAGATAACTTCTGCGTTGCAGGATAAATAGGCGTAATCTTAGCAACAGTTCCTAGCTGACTGGTATCCCCTACCTTTTGATATTCAGGAGAATCCATTTCATAATAACCATATTTATGTTTCACTTTTCCATAGAATAAATAAGTTTCTCCCATCTTAAAGTTATTTTTCATATAAGCCTGTCCAAAAAAGGTAATTGTTAAATTGCCTGTTTCATCCTTTACTCTAAAGTTAACAATTACTTTGTTCCCTTTTTTAGTAAGCTGTGGTACCGAACAGACTTTAGCCAATATATTATTAGATTCATCCAGTTGACATTCTGCAATAGGAGTGATTTTTCTTCTATCTTCATATTCTCTTGGATAGTGTTCAATCATGTCTTTTAAAGTACGAATGCCTAGCTTAGCTAGCTTATCTCCTACTTTTTCTCCTACTCCTTTTAAATCATAAATCGAGTCCGTTAATTCCATCTTTTGCCTCCTTTCTTTGTTTACTCATAAAAATAGGCAATCCATTGAAGCGGACTGCCTACCTAATCTTATTTTTATTCAGCAGAAATCATGAAATAATAAACAGGTTGTTCACCAGCGTAAAGTTCAACATCTGCATCTTCAAAAATAGCCTCTGCATCTTCTTTATAGCTGTTAGCAACTTCCTCTGTAATACCTTCACCATAATAAACAGTAATGACTTCTGCATCTTCTTTCATTTTCTTCAGCAATTCATTAAAGGTGTGTTTTAAGTCTTTATGATGTACCACAATGTGACCTTCTAACATCCCAAGGTATTCTCCCTCAATAATGTTTTCACCTTCTAATGTTGTATCACGAACAGCAATTGTAATTTGAGCTGTTTGTACACCGCTTACTGCTTCTTTCATATCTTCTAATAAAGCATCCATATCTTCTGATGAAGCACCATCCCCTGCAATCATGGCTGCAATGCCTTGTGGCATGGTTGTAGTTGGTAATACATAAACTTTTGTATTTTCTTCAATCGCAGCAGCTTGTTCAGCAGCTAAAATAATATTTTTATTATTTGGAAGAACAATAACTTTTTCTGCATGACAAGCTTCAATGGCCTCTAAAATATCCTCTGTACTTGGATTCATTGTTTGACCACCTTCAATAACTTTTGTTGCTCCTAAACTTGTCATAATCTCAGCAATTCCACTACCTGCCGCAATAGAAACAATACCAAGTGGTTGTCTTGGCTCTTCTACTTTTTCTTCTAATTCTGTAAAAATAGAAGAATGTTGTTCTCTCATATTTTCAATTTTAATATTATGAAGTGCACCTACTTCAATCGCTTTTTGAAGTGCAAGGCCAGGGTTATCTGTGTGTACATGAACCTTTACATATTCTTCATCAGCTACAACAACAATACTATCGCCAATACTTTCTAAATACGCCTTAAACTCTTCTTCATTAAAGACTGCTTCCTTATTTCTACTTGCAATAAACTCTGTACAATAGCCAAATGTAATATCTTCTGTATTAAAGTTCTTAAGCGCTGCAAAAGCTTCTTCATTACGCTTTACAGAAGGCTTCTTAATCTCAATTTTTAAATTATCAATAATAACGCGAGCGCCACCTTCTAAAATGCAAAGAAGCCCTTGTCCACCTGCATCTACTACCCCTGCTTCTTTTAAAACAGGAAGCATATCTGGCGTTTTATTGAGTATTTCATAACCATGCTGTAATACATTTTCAATAAATACTTTAATATCTGATGTTTCTAAACTCATTTCTAATGCCTTTGTTGCAATCTCTCTTGCAACAGTTAGGATAGTGCCTTCTTTTGGTTTCATAACAGCCCTATAAGCTGTATCTACACCTTTTTGGAACGCATTAGCTAAAACGACAGTATCTACCACTTCGCCGTTTTCATCAGCTTCCATAATTCCTTTAGAGAATCCTCTTACAAGCTGAGACAAGATAACACCAGAGTTCCCTCTTGCCCCTCTTAAAGAGCCATTAGCAGCTGCTTTAACAACAGATGTATAAGTCACCTCTTCAATAGCCTCAACCTCTTTAGCTGCTGACATAATAGTAAGTGACATGTTCGTTCCTGTATCACCATCTGGAACAGGGAATACGTTCATCTCATTAACCATTTGTTTTTTTTCATCTAAAGCCGTTGCTCCTGCAATAAACATTGCCTGAAGCTGCTTAGCGTCTATACTTTTTACTTCCACTTTTATATGCCTCCTCAAACCCAAACGGTTCTTCTACCATTATTCTTTATCTACACGTACACCTTCTACAAAGATTTTAATACTCTCTACTTCAATCCCAAGTGCCTCTTTCACTTTATATTTAACAGTACTTGTTAAGTTATCGGCTACTGCAGATATTTTAGTGCCGTACTCAACGATAATATGAAAGTCAATATTTGCTTTATTTTCATGTAAGCGTACAGCAATTCCTTTTGTAAGGCTTTCGCCCTTTAAAAGCTGAACGATGCCATCTTTGACATTACGAGCCGCCATACCAACAATACCATAACATTCCATAGCTGTCATCCCACTAATTTGTGCAATGACTTCTTCATTGATGATTATATGTCCAAATTCATTTGTAAATTTGCTTGGCATAAATAGACCTCCTCATCTAGTCCATAAATCTTTCACTATTTAAATTTTATTTCATTATATCACATAAAATTTAAATAAAAAAGTAGCTCCATCATATTTTTCCATTATGCAAAAAATAGTTAATAGGACTACTTGCATTATACCCTATTATCTGTTACAATAGTCATTGTTATGTCACGGATTTAAGACAAGGAGGTGTTTCAAAATGGCAAAATGCGAAATTTGTTCAAAAAATGTACATTTTGGTATTAAAGTTAGCCACTCTCATAGAAGATCTAACAAAATGTGGAAATCAAACGTTAGAAAAGTTAGAGTAAATCAAAATGGAGCTGTTAAAACTATGAATGTTTGTACACGTTGCTTACGTTCAAACTTAGTATCACGTGCATAGTTTTAAACCATATAAATGAGCGGTCATCCTTTAGGATGACCGCTTTTTATCTACTCTATTTTTTAATCAGTCACATGCCATAATAACAAGGAGCATGCCTTCTTTAATCCAAACTTCTGCTACTTCCTCTAATAAGTAATTACTAATACCTAGACTGGTTCCAATTTCTAGTGTGGCATCTTCTAAAGCATAAGCTAACTGGTGCGTTGTAACCCCTTTAGCATTTCCACCAAAAGGTATCAAACTTACCAAATCACCTTTTTTCCCTTTAAGCTGGATAGACTCTTTTGCTAAATAAACAGTATTGTTAGGATTTACAAGCTTTCCTTCTACACCTGATTTCAAAAGCTTATATAATAAATGCACATTTCCTAAGCTATGATCTAAACGGCTTCCTACACCGCCCCAAACAGTTACTTTTCTAGCACCTTTTTGAAGCGCTCGTGAAATCGCTAGCTCTGTATCCGTTTCATCTTTCTGTGAATTAAAAGTCTCAATCTCTATCCCTTTTTCTTTAAAGTATTGTAAATCAGTAGAATCTGTACTATCAAAATCACCAACAATCAAATCAGGTATCAGTCCTAGCTTTCTAGCATGGCAAAGGCCTCTATCTGCACAAATGATATAGTCAAAGTTTTCTTCCTTCTTACAAAAATGATAATCTCCATATGAGCCATTTGTTAAAATCAATACATTCACTGTTCATAAACTCCATTCTATTTTTTATAAACTAGCAAATAGT
>JARKVN010000095.1 GCA_029851645.1 Cellulosilyticum sp.
AGAGAGCTTTTGGTTGTACCGAGTGCATTTAAAATTTGGAAGTAGCGTTTATCAGAAACAACTTTTGCTTTAGCAGCATCTAATGTTAAAATGCCCTCATCAACCCAGTTAATGGCGACTTTTTCAATATAGTGTATGGACTTATGATTGCTAGAGGCACAATATTCAATTAAAAACTCTATTAAGTCAAAAGGCATATGCAGCCAATCATAAAAACTAAAGAGAATTTTTTGATCAGATACAGTCAGCATTCGTCCTAAGTATTGTTCAGCTACTTTAAATAGCTTCATAACATCAGAGCTATTTTGGGAAACATAGTTGATTTCATCCGTCCGATACTCAGGTCTTGTTTGATGAATAATGGTTTTACCAATAGGAATTTTAGGTTCTGACTGAACTGGTACTGGAGGCTCACTTGCAAAAGTAAGCTCAAAGTGACCTTCTTCAGGTTGGGTAAAAGTTAATACTTTCTCTTTATCCCAAAATGTAAGGGCTTGTACGACTTCTGAATGAAGCATATCTAATGCTTTACAAACATCTTCTAAATTAATTTGTTCTGCATTAGGAAGAGTAGAAAGTGTAAGTAAATAAAGATAAACTTTTATATAACCACCAAGTGCCTTAGGCATATAATCGGTAATAAACCAGTTGGGAACTTGGATAAAGTTTGGTGAGAAAGGCTTAGTTTTAATATATGCCATTAAGACACCTCCTTTTAATCATTTGACGTGATAGTATTATAGCACAAAAAGAAGAAAATATGATAAGGAAATAAAAATCTCCCCCTAAGTTAAAGAGGAGATTTAAATTCTAATAGCTAGTGAGTTAATAAAAGATTAAGAATTTGATTCACATTACCCGCACCCATAGTGATAATAAGATCACCATTTTGTGCATGACTTTTTAGATAAGTAGCAATTTCGTTAAATTCAGGCATATAAAGAGCTGGATTACCCTGTTTATGCATTAACGCTACAATATCTTGAGAAGAAATGTCACCAGGATTTTTTTCTCTAGCTGCATAAATGTCTGTAACAATAACATGAGGCGCTTTAGTAAGAACGTTGGCAAACTCGTTTAAAAAGGCTTTAGTACGTGTATAAGTATGAGGTTGGAAGACCACATATAGGTTCTTGTGCGGATAACGCTGAGCGACTTCTAAGGTAGCAGCAATTTCTGTTGGATGATGAGCATAATCATCTACTAAAGTAATACCGTTTACTTGACCTTTAACTTCAAAACGCTGATTGGCACCACTAAAATCTTCTAATCCTTTGCTTAGCACGCTTAGTGGGATATCTAAATGATGGCAGACGCTACATACTGCTAAGCTATTTAAAATATTATGTTCACCAGGGACATGAAGGGTGATATGTTCTACAAATTCACCGTGATAATAAACATCAAAGCTGGCACAGGCTTGTTCATTATAAGAGATATTACGGCCAGACCAGTCATGAGTATCTGATAAACCAAAAGTTTCTACTTTACAATTAAGAGGTGCTATAAAGCTTTCAAGGTCAGGGATAGTACCATTAACAGATAAGAACCCATCTGATGGAATTTTAGCTGCAAACTTTTGAAAAGAGGCTCTAATTTGATGAATATCTTTAAAATAATCTAAGTGATCTTCTTCAATATTTAAAATAATACCAATATGAGGGAAGAAGTCTAAGAAACTATCACAGTATTCACAAGCTTCTGTTAGGAAATACTTAGAATGTCCAATTCGAATATTTCCTTTAATGGCTTTTAAAATACCACCTACTGTAATAGTAGGATCTAAATGAGCAGCTAGAAGCGCATGAGAGAGCATAGAGGTTGTAGTCGTTTTCCCATGAGTACCAGAAACACAAATAGGATAATCAAAATGGTTCATAAGTAGACCAAGAAAGACAGAGCGTGTCATCATTTGAATCCCACGACTTTTGGCAGCTTGAATTTCAGGATTTTCTTCATGAATGGCTGCAGTGTAAACAACAAGATCTACATCAGCTTCAATATGATTAGCATCATGACCATAATAAATAGAAAGTCCGAGTTCTTCTAGATGACGGGTTGTGATAGAGGGTTTCATATCAGAGCCAGTTACTTGATAGCCTTTACTCCAAATGATTTCTGCTAGGCCACTCATACTGACGCCACCAATGCCGATAAAATGTATTTTAGTTTTATTTAATAGAGAATGATTTGACATGTTAATAGTCCTTTCAATAAATAAAGTTTTTCTTTAAATAAGGGGATTGATACATAGTATGCATTACATTATTTTATAATTATATACTAAGAATAAAATAATAAACAAATTTTTTTCTAGAATATGAATGATAGAATAAAATTACCTATAAATATTCGACTTTATAGAGAGAGTAACGTATAATAGAAAATAACATAAAGACTGAGAAAAGGAGAAAGCAATGAAAAAAGTTCAAAAACATGATCGTATTAGTGTGATTACAAATGTTCTAACAGGTAATCCGAATAAAATTTTTACTTTAACTTATTTTTGTAATTTATTTAATTGTGCTAAATCAACTATTAGTGAAGATTTGGATATGGTTAAAGAAATTTTTAAAAGCTATGAGCTAGGTACAATTGAAACCATATCTGGTGCAGCAGGAGGCGTTTATTATAATCCACTTATGACAGATGAGCAAATTAAAGAACTCACTAAGGAGCTTTGTGAGCTTATTAATAATTCCAACCGTATTATTCCTGGAGGATATCTTTATATGAATGATTTACTTTATTCTCCACAAGTATCTAAAAATATTGGACGCGCTTTAGCCAGTCTTTTTAAAGGAATAGAGGTAGACTATATTATTACAGTAGAAACAAAAGGAATTCCAATTGCTTTAATGACAGCAATGGCGCTTAATAAGCCCATGGTCGTTGTACGAAATCAAAGTAAGTTAACAGATGGAACAGCGATTCATATGAATTATATTACAGGAAGTAACCGGCGTATTAATACAATGTGTCTTTCTACAAGAGCTGTAAAAAAAGGCTCAAAGGTTCTTTTTATAGATGATTTTATGAAAGCTGGTGGGACAGCAAAAGGGATTATTGAACTTATGCAAGAGTTTGAAGCAGAATTAGTAGGAATAGGGGTATTGATGGCAACCAAAGAGCCAGAAAAGAAAGTTGTAGAAGATTTTAAGACACTTTTATGGCTAGATGCGGTGGATGAAAGCAATAAAGTAGTGGATATCTATAATAATCACTAAAAGTTAAGAAAAAAGTATCCTGAAAAGTATATATACTATGAAATTAAAGATGGTAGATTAAATTATATTATTGTAAAAAAGTCAAAAAAATGATACAATTACAACATGAAATAAACATTAATAATTATTCAATTTTAAACTCAGTAACATTATGTTGGGAGGAATTGCATGAATAAGAAAGAAATGATAGCTATGCTATTAGCAGGGGGGCAAGGTAGTAGACTAGGTGTACTTACAAAACAAATTGCAAAGCCTGCTGTGATGTTTGGGGGAAAGTATAGAATTATAGATTTTCCACTTAGTAATTGTATTAATTCTGGCATTGATACAGTTGGTATATTAACACAATATGAACCACTCATTTTAACAAAACATATTGGAATTGGTATTCCATGGGATTTAGATAGAAGAAATGGGGGGATTACTGTTTTACCACCTTTTGTTAAAAAAGGGAATGAGGGTTCTTGGTATTCTGGTACAGCTAATGCGATTTATCATAATATTCGATATATTGAAGAGTATAATCCAGAATATATTTTAGTTTTATCTGGTGATCATGTTTATAAAATGGATTATAGTGCAATGCTTGAAAAACATAAAAAGAATCAAGCAGATGCAACCATAGCAGTTATTGAAGTGCCTATGGAGATTGCCTCCCAATTTGGTATTATGAATGCAGATGAAACAGATTGTATTGTAGAGTTTGAAGAAAAGCCACAGTATCCAAAGAGTAATTTAGCTTCTATGGGAATTTATATTTTTACATGGAAGGTATTAAAGGAAGCCTTGCTTAAAGATAATACAATTCATGAAGATAGCGATTTTGGTAAACATATTATTCCAGAAATGATTAATGGGGAAAAAAGAGTTTATGCATATCGTTTTAACGATTATTGGAGAGATATTGGTACAATTGATGCTTATTGGAAAGCCAATATGGAGCTTACTGAAACCGTTCCTATTTTTAATTTATATGATGAATTTTGGAAAATCTATACGAATATTGAACATCAATTACCTCAATATGTAGGAAAAGAAGCTAGGATTGAGCAATCTTTAGTATCTGAAGGATGTGAAGTATATGGACAAGTTTGGAACTCCGTGCTTGGACCTCGTGTGATTATTGAAGAAGGCGCAGTTATTAAAAACTCTATCATAATGGGTGAAAGTATTATTAGAAAAGGTGCTAACCTAGAAAAATGTATTGTTTCTGAGAAGTGTGAAATTGGAGAGAATACGTTAATCGGTACAGGTGAGGCGATTCCACATCTTACAAAATCCCATATTTATTATGCTGGTATTACGGTAATTGGAGATAATACAATAGTACCTGATCATGTAAGAATCGGAAAGAATTGTGAAGTAAGTGGACATACCTTACAAATACACTATGAAGATGGGAAACTAGAGAGTGGACATTCACTGATTGTATAGAGGGGGAGAATATGAGGGCAATAGGAATTATTTTAGCAGGTGGAAAAAGGAGTACCTTGGGGGTGCTTACTAAACAAAGAAATGTAGCAGCAATGCCAGTAGGAGGCTCATATAGAGCAATTGATTTTGCTCTAAGCAATTTAAGCAATTCAGGGATTAAGAAAGTAGCTGTTATAGCACAGTATAGTGCACGGTCTCTTGCAGATCATATTGGCTCTTCAAAGTGGTGGGATTTTGGACGTAAAAAATCAGGACTCTTTTTATTTACACCTACCATGCTGGATCAAGATCCTTATGGTTATAAAGGGACAGCGGATTCCATTTTTCAAAATATAGACTTCTTAAAGAAGAGTAATGAACCTTATGTGGTGATTACATCTGGTGAACAAATTTATAAAATGGATTATGAAAAAATCATTAAATATCATGAGCAAAAAAATGCAGATATTACGATTGCTTATAAAGATATGAATAATTATGAGGTAGAAGATTATGGTGTGATTGGATTAGATGAGAATAAACAAATGATTGATTTTGAGGAAAAGCCTCTTAATCCACAATACACTACTGTTTCCCTTGGGATTTATGTAATAAGTAGGGAGCTACTTATTAAGCTTTTAGAACAGTTAGAGAATGAGGGAAGATATAATCTTGTTAATGACATCATTATTCGTTATCGTAAGAAGCTCAAAATTTATGGTTATCATTTTGAAGGGTACTGGAGAAGAATTAGAGATATTAATGAGTTTTATCACAGCAATATGGATTTTTTAACCCCAGAAGTAAGGAACTTATTCTTTAATACATACCCTTATATTCATACAAAAGCAAAGGATGAGCCACCAGCAAAATTTAACGCAAATGCCAAAGTATTAAATAGTATTGTAAGTGGGGGAGATATTATTAATGGAGTTGTGGAAAATACGGTACTGTTTAGAAAGGTATTTATAGGAGAAGGTACAATTGTAAGAAATTCTATTATTATGGAAGGGGCAACAATTGGTAAAAATTGCATTATTGAAAATGCTATTTTAGATAAACAAGTCTTTGTATCAGATGGTCAAAATGTGATTGGTACAAAAGAAAATATTATTCTATTAAAAAAAGGAAATATTGTTTAAAATTAAATAGATATTTTAAAGTTGATGAAAAAAATGAGTGTTTTTTGTATAAAGTGAATGGAATTATAGGATAAGGGGAAAAATTATTGACTATTTGGAAAAAATAGTATATAATTCAAATAATAAAAATAATACATTATTAATAGGAGAGTCATCAAGGCACTTGTTAATAATAGGGAGGATTTGCTAATGGAAATCACAGATATCAGAGTAAGAAAAATCAATAAAGATGGAAAAATGAAAGCTGTTGTATCAGTTACATTTGATAACGAATTTGTTGTACATGATATTAAAGTAATTGAGGGGGACAAAGGACGTTTTATTGCAATGCCAAGCCGTAAAACACTTGATGGTGAATTTAGAGATATTGCTCATCCTATTAATTCAGAAACAAGAGACCGCATTCAAAATCAAGTACTTGAAAAATATGAAATGGTACTTCTTTCAGATGAAGCTGCAATAGCAGAAGAAGGGGAATTCGGATACGAAGAATAGTACATAACAGAAAGTGTTTCAAACTTTGTTTGAAACACTTTTTATCGTTGCACTTTTAATAAAGGGGATAAAAGGCTGTAAAAGAAATAAAGGTTGCATATTATGAAATAAAGTGAGAAAATGTGGATG
>JARKVN010000105.1 GCA_029851645.1 Cellulosilyticum sp.
CTGTACATAAATATCAAAATCAAAAGCATAATCGCATAACAAACAAGTGGTACACCTAGTGCAAGTAATCTAATTCTCTCAACTACTTCTTGTGATTGTACAGCGACCGCTCCATTGTAGCCTATAAGACCTAATGAAAAACTTGTGATAGAACTAGCTACTGCTGAACCTAACTTTCTAAATAATGTATAGGTTGAGTAAACTGACCCTTCTTGTCTCTTTCCAGTTTGTAATTCTTGATAATCAATACAATCTGCTACCATAGCCCAAATAAGCATTGTAAAAATACCCATTCCTACATTAATTAGTAATAATAAGATTACAAAAACGAGTACATTCTTTGTTGGAAAAATAACAAGGCAGGCTAAAATACAAATGGAAAATATAGCACCTAATGTACTTGCTTCTTTCTTTCCAAATTTCTTAACAATTGGTTTAATTCCCATAATAACAGTTAATGAACCTATTGTAGATAATAGACCAAGTAAACTTAAATAAGATGTATTTTGAAAGTAATCTTTAAACAAGTAAATATTCATACCATTAGCAACAGAAGCTCCCATAATAGCAAAAATAGTTGAAAACATAAGTGCTAAGATTGGCTTATTTCTACTAATTTCCTTTAATGTTTCTACATAGTTAACCTTTGGTCTTTGACTTTCATGATGTTGAATTCTTTCTACTGATAATTTATAACATAATAAATAACAGATATTAGATACAATCGCCATTATTACAATCATAATTAAGAATCTTGAAGCCACAGGTTGATTATCTACAAATAATACCAAAGGTGCAGTCATCTGTAGAAATGTCATTGCTATTGTTGCTCCCATAGAACGATATTTAGATAAATCCGTTCTTTCTACAGGATCATCTGTAATAACGGATGCCATTGAACCATAAGGTACACTCATACAAGTATACATCATCCCAAAGAATATATAGGATACATAAGCATATATTAATCGAATACCATAAGATAAGTTTGATAAGTTTAAGAAACATAGTACTGCAGATATTGTTACAGGCAATGAAAACCATATAATCCATGGTCTAAACTTTCCTTTTTCACTACATTTTCTTGAATCTACAAAGATTCCCACTATGGGATCATTAATTGCATCCCATATTTTAGCAATTAAAAAGAGTGTTCCTATATGTACTGGATTTAACTTAAGTATGTTGGTATAAAATACAGTTAAAAAAGACCCTACAAATAAAAAGCAAAAGTCATTTCCCATATCTCCCAACATGTATCCTAGCTTATCTTTCCTTCCAAATTGAGGACAGTTTGTATTTTTTAGCATGTTTTCTTCTCCTAACATTTTGTTTATTAATAATGTCTAGTTTCCGTTCATGATATAACTTTTTAGACAAATACAACATTTTTTATGCTATAATAGCTATATCTTTATATAATTTGATTTATTTTTATTTGCCGGCTTACTTAAAGTATACACAGTTTATGCTATTTCACATATTCATTTATTGTATAGAAACTTGCATTTCTTGATTTAAAAACAATCAATTTTTACTATTTATGTTACTAATTACTATCTATATTTATTAATTAAGGAGGCTTTACATAATGTATCAAACTAGTAAACTAATTACCTTATCAACTTCACATTATCAAGTAACAAAATCTGCTTTACCTCATAACAAAACACAATCCTTTATTTTTAAAGATTGTTTTGCTATTGCCTACATTTTAACAGGAACCTTTAACTGTTCTACCTCCTTAGATCAGTTTATAGCTTCTTCCAACCAATACATCCTGTTTAATCTTAATCAAAAGATCACTTTGTCTAATACTCTAGGTGTGCCTTGTGAATTGCTATTTCTCACTTTATCCCCTCAATACATATTCACCTTAGGAGATAAAGAAGTTCGCCTATCTTCTTGTTTTGAATCTCTTTCATCTCTAGGTCACTTTCTGGTTTCTACACATAATGACATGGGATTACTTATTAAACCTTTGCTAAAGAAGCTTTTTTTCATCCATATAAGCCCTAATGCTTTTGGTGAGGATTTATTCCAAAGCTCTATGCTTACTATGTTACTTATTCTTATTAATCGAGGCTATCAAGAGGCTATTAGGCCTTCAACTAATCGTACTAAACCCCAAACTGTTCTTTTGGATGATTTATACATCTATATTAATGAACATCTCCAAGATGATTTATCTCTTGATACCCTATCCAAAATATTTTTTGTTGATAAGTTTTATCTTTCTAGAGAATTCAAAAAACATGCTGGTATTACACTACACCATCATATTGTTAAACAAAAGCTCTCTTATGCCAAAAAACTTATAGCTAGTGGTATGCCTATTATTGAGGTATATAAACATTGTGGGTTTGGCGGCTACTCTCACTTCTTTCGTGCTTTTAAAAAAGAATTTAATATGACACCCAAGCAGTACTATAAACTTTCAACTGATCCCACCCTTTCCTTAGAAAATTAGTTAGAAACCAAAAGAAAAAGAATGGTTCAAGACATAAATTATCTCTTATGCCTTAACCATTCTTTTTACAACTATCCTTATTGTGTTTTTTTATTTTTGCCATATCTGATTAAACATCTCAAGATGTTTTTGCTTAGGATCTATATGATCACTTAAGTAAGCCCCTGTAATCTCACCTATCACTAATCCACTTAATGTTTTCTCATCACAATCTAATTGAATCTCATGCTTTTCTTGAGCTTCTTTACAAATCTTCATAAAGAGCTTATTCAAAGTAAGGTCATTATAATATGCAAATTCCTCTTCCTTAATGTTACCAAAGAAATAAACAAACTCTGCATCAATTAACTTCATTTCATTTGCCTCTTCTCCAACAGTTAGAATAAAGTTAATATAACTACCAATAAACTTACTATACTGCTTTTCTTCTAGAAACCATTCATAAATAGTTGCCAACTTACTTTTAAATGGCATAGAGGCTTCCCATTCTTTCATTCTTAATGCGATTTTAATCGTAAAAATACGTAAGAAGTAATGGAAGATATGTTCTTTAGTTGGAAAATAATTAAAGAATGTTCCTCTTGAAATCTGTGCTTTCTGGCAAACTTCATCTACAGTAATATCTGAAAACTCCTTTTCTTTTAATAAATTTGCTGTTGTTTTTAAAATAGTCGTTCTTGTTTTAACATAATTAATTTTTCTAAGTGAAAAATTTTCAAGTGATTGATACATCATCATATCTATATCTCCTTTCAAAATTGACACCTAATTGTCTTCTAAAGTATGGTCTATTTTCTGTATATTATACATATTTCCATTTATTTATATTGATTTTGCCTCACTAGCTAAGTTTTATTGCTTTTTACCCTTTTAGAGGATTTGCATCTATCTCTTTCATTGTTATATAATAGGTACAGACTTATTTTTAGCTGGCGAAAGGAGTTTATGATGTCTCGAAAATCTCTTGTTTTTTTATGTAGTATACTTTTATTCTGTAACACAATTTCAGCCACACCACTTCCTGATATTAGTGCTGATGGTGCTATTTTAATAGAAGCTAAAACAAATACTATTCTTTATTCTAAAAATAGAAATGTGAGTTTTTTCCCTGCTAGTACAACTAAAGTTCTAACCTCTTTAGCTATTGCTCAAGATTTGCCTATGAATCAAATTATTGCTAAAACACAAGAATCTGTCGAAAATGTCCCAACTGATAGCAGCCAAATTGGTTTAAAGGTTGGTGATAGGTATACCGTTTTAGATGGTTTACATGCTGTACTTATGGCCTCTGATAACTTTGTTTCTTATGACCTAGCTGTGGCTGATTCAGGAAGTATCTCTCAATTTGCTAATAAAATGAACACTCTTGCTACATCTATTGGGGCAACACAGTCCAATTTTGTTAATCCACATGGCTATCATGACCTAATGCACTATACAACGCCTTACTCACTCTCACAAATTACAAAAGTAGCATTTAGTAACCCTATTGTAAAATCTATTGCAGGTACCTATCAGTATGATTTTACAGAACTTAATACAAATAGAACCATTCCTTTAACCCATACTGCAGCGCTTCTTAATCCATCTAGCTCATATTATAACAAGCATGTTGTCGCTGCAAAAACAGGGTACCATACACCAGCAGGTCGTACACTCGTTGCTCAGGCAGAATATGATCATATTAAACTTATTGCTGTTGTCATGCGTACAGATGCACCCCTTCAATTCGAGGATATGAATAAGCTTTTTAAATATGGAAGTGAAAACTTCTCACTTGAACACACTAGCGAAACTGGTGAGGCATACATTCTTAATACCACCTATTCTCCTTGGGCGAAACCCTATATAGAACGTGCTTTAACAGAGCGTTGGATTCCCCATACTGGACGTAATTATACCTTCCCGATTACTACACGAGAATTTGTAAGCTTATTAACAAGTTCATCTACCTCCCAGTATCTAGCTATCCCACAAGACCTTATCCTATATAATGGAAATTCTATCTATCGTGAAAATCTTCCTACTACGAGAAAAGAAATCGCCCAGGTCATTTACGAATATCTTTCTAAATTAGAGCTTATTCCAATTTCACATGATATTACAGTGACAGATATAGACCATTTATCTCCCAAGGCTCAAGACGCTATTCTTTTTACTATTCATACTAATCTTATCACCCCTCGTAATGGCACAAACTTCTTACCTGATGCGCCAGTGTCTTATGAAGAAGCTCTTTGTATTGTAAGTAAATTAAATGATATCGTAGAGCGCTACCATAGTTACCATCTTCCAAGCAGTAGCCTCCTATTAGAAAGATGAAACTTAATATAAAAGCCATAGTTACGACTTTCATTTAGTAACTATGGCTTTTATAAACTTTGCTTTTTTCTATCCTTCTAATTATTGTAAAGGCACACCATTGGCATCATAGGGTACTTGTCCACATAAAATTAAACTTCCATCAATAAATCCCCAGATTGCACCAATAAAGAAAATAGGAAAAGTAAAGAGCTGACCTAATGCAATGCCATTATATCCTAAGTAAAAACGTCCAATCCCAAATCCTCCAAAGAAAATCTGTAATAGCCCTGCTACTACTCTTGATTTTGGTGCATAAGGATAAACAAGCATTTCATTCATACCATCCGCTTTAAATATTTGCTCCGTTTTACAAATTGGACAGACCTTTACCTCTTCACCTAATTCTTGACTACAATTTCTACATCTCATATACTTCCCCATTTCAAATAACATTATTTTCTCTATCATAACACATCCATTTTTCTCTTTCCAATTCAATTCTTTTACCTCTTTATTGTTCATTCTAAGCTTTTCTTTTTCACAACCTTTGATATTCAAGCACTTCCCCCTATATGAGTCATTACCTTTATTAAATTTTAAAATTTTTTCTATAAAGTGTATAGCCTTTCTCTTTTCTGTTTATAATATTATTGTACCAAGTGTGAGGTACATCGCTAAATCCCCCCTCAACCCAGATTTCTCCCCCTGAAATCTGGGTTCTTTTTATATTATTTTTCTTCTTGCATAACCAATTTCCTATCTCTATTTTTTATTTATTAAAATACATTCTATTTTTATAGTGTTTTTTATAGATTACTTTACTTTCTACACAATACTTTGTTTAATATTTAACATATTGATTATCAAGACTTTTCTATGCCTTCGCCTTATAGCTCGGCTATTTTATAAATATTCTGTTATTGTATACATAAAATAATCTCCATTTTTAGTATGTTAAATTATTGACAAGGTTTTCTTTCCTATGTTATGATGTCTTTGTAGAAAACAAGTGGTAACGCTCATAATCCACTGCTTTTTTTACTATTCAATTTGTTAAAAAAATAACAGTTTGTATTTTAAATTTCTATTTATAAACTGTATATAACTATCACGCAATAAAATTAATTTGTTAATTATAAGGGAGGACTTATCATGTCAGATAAGAAAGCAAAAGTACAAGAAAATGTTATCGATCCAGTAAAAATGGTAGATGAATTAGCTCAAAAAGCATCTGTTGCTTTAGAAAAAATGTTAGATCTTAATCAAGAACAGGTAGATGAAATTGTAAAAGCTATGGCTCTTGCAGGTCTTTCAAATCAAATGCACCTTGCAAAAATGGCTGTAGAAGAAACAGGTCGTGGAATCTTCGAAGATAAAGTAACCAAAAATATCTTCTCTACAGAATATATCTATCACAGTATTAAGTACGATAAAACAGTTGGTATCATTGAAGATAATGATGATGACGCCTTTATGATGGTAGCTGAACCAGTAGGTGTTGTAGCAGGGGTTACTCCAGTAACAAACCCAACTTCAACAACAATGTTCAAAGCAATTATTTCACTTAAAACAAGAAATCCAATCATCTTTGGTTTCCATCCATCAGCTCAAAACTGTTCAGCAGAAGCTGCTCGTATTGTAAGAGATGCAGCAATTAAAGCTGGAGCTCCTGAAGATTGTGTACAATGGATTGAGCATCCATCTATTGAAGCAACTAATGCACTTATGAATCATCCAAAAGTAGCTTTAGTTCTTGCAACTGGTGGTTCTGCAATGGTTAGAGCTGCTTATTCAACAGGTAAACCAGCCCTTGGTGTTGGACCTGGTAACGTTCCAGCATTCATTGAAAAAACAGCTGTAGTAGAAAGAGCTGTAAATGATATTATTTTAAGTAAAGCTTTCGACAATGGTATGATTTGTGCATCTGAACAAGCTGCAATCATTGAAGCGCCTATCTATGATAAAGCTGTAGCACTTATGAAAGCTCAAGGTTGCTACTTCGCTACTAAAGAAGAAATCAAAAAGCTTGAACCAGTTGTTATTAATCTTGAAAAAGGTATGGTTAATGCTGCTATCGTTGGTAAATATCCATACGAAATTGCTGCTATGGCTGGCATCACAATTCCAAAAGAAACTAAAATTCTTTGCTGTGAAATCGAAGGTGCAGGTCCTGAATACCCACTTTCAAGAGAAAAACTCTCTCCAGTACTTGCAGTAATTAAAGCAAAAGATGTAAATGATGGTATTACAAAAGCTGAAATCATGGTTGAAATGGGTGGTCTTGGACATACATCATCTGTTCACTCAACAGATGACGCAGTGATCAATGAATTTAGCCGTCGTCTTAAAACAGGACGTATCGTAGTTAACTCACCTTCTACACATGGTGCAATTGGCGATATTTATAATACAAATATGCCATCATTAACTCTTGGTTGTGGTTCATATGGATGTAACTCAACAACTCAAAATGTAACAGCAGTAAATTTAATTAATACAAAAAGGGTGGCTAAACGTAAAGTGAATATGCAATGGTTTAAAATTCCAGAAAAAATCTATTTTGAATCAGGTTCAGTTGGATATCTTGCTAAAATGCCAAATATCAAACGTGCATTAATCGTAACTGACCCTATGATGGTACAACTTGGTTATGTAGCTAAAGTAGTAAAGCAATTAGAAAGAAATGCAAATGGTGTAGCAATCGAAATCTTCTCTGATGTAGAGCCAGATCCAGATTTAACAACAGTACGTAAAGGTACAGAAGTAATGAATTCATTCAAACCAGATGTAATCGTAGCTCTTGGTGGTGGTTCAGCTCTTGATGCTGCTAAAGGTATGTGGTTATTCTACGAGCAACCAGAAGCTGACTTCATTGCTATGGCTCAAAAATTTGCTGATATTAGAAAACGTGTCTACAAGTTCCCAAAACTTGGCCAAAAAGCACAAATGGTATCTATTCCTACAACATCAGGAACAGGTTCAGAAGTCACTTCATTCGCCGTTATTTCTGATAAAGCAAATAATATGAAATACCCACTTGCTGACTATGAGTTAACTCCAAACGTAGCAATCATTGATCCTGACTTTGTTATGAGTGTACCTCCAGTACCAACAGCAGATACAGGTCTTGATGTATTAACACACGCTATCGAAGCTTATGTTTCTATCTTAGCATCTGACTACACAGACGCTCTTGCACTTAAAGCAATCCAACTTGTATTTGAATACCTTCCACGCTCATACAAAAATGGTGCTAAAGACCCAGTTGCAAGAGAAAAAATGCACAACGCATCAACAATCGCTGGTATGGCGTTTACTAATGCCTTCCTTGGTATCAACCACTCAATGGCTCATAAATTAGGTGGAGAATTCCATATTGTTCACGGTCGTGCAAATGCAATTTTACTTCCACACGTAATTGAATACAACGGAGAAACAAACCCAAGTAAATTTGTTATCTTCCCTAAATACGAAAAATATATTGCACCACAAAAATTCCAAGAAATTGCAAAAGCACTTGGTCTTCCAGCTTCAACTCCTGAAGAAGGTGTGAAATCTCTTGCTCAAGCAGTAAGAAACTTAATGAAAGAACTTAATATGCCACTTACTATTAAAGAACTTGGCATTGATGAAAAAACTTACTTATCTAAAGTAGATGAACTTGCTTATAAAGCATTTGAAGATCAATGTACAACAGCAAACCCAAGACTTCCAAAAGTAACTGAGCTTGCTGAAATCTACAAAAAAGCTTACTTTGGTAAATAATTAATTTTATCTTTCGATATACAAATTAATCATTTCCCTCAATAATGATTATAAGAAAAGTAATCACCGATTGACACTCCATCGGTGGTTACTTTTTCTATTTATAAGTTTCTCCCTTTCTGTAAATATTAAGATAAAAGACAAATATACAGGAGGCATTTATGAAAAAGACGCTTTTTTCCATTTTTTATATTAGCCTATTGGCTCTACTTTTAATTGGCTGTAATTCTAACAACAATAGTAATAATAATCCTAACTCTATCATGAATCATATCACCCATACTGAAAGTACACCTAATGAAGCTGTATCAAATTTTCTTGAGGCTGCAAAACAACAAAACTATGCTCATGCAAAAACCTATTACTCAGAAAATCTAGATAATATGTCTCAATTTAAAAATCAAGTAGAAGAGATTTCTCCTACTGTTGCTAATAAATTTTTTGATAAGATTTCTGATTTTTCCTATGAAATTCATGATACATCTATCTCTTCTGATGACCCCAATAAAGCTACAGTTACAGCTACCATTCAAGCTTATGATTTAGGTAAATCCTTCGAAGCAACTGTTCTTGACTATATTAAGACAGACTTAGAAATGACTTTTGATGGTGCTAAAAATGATGAGATTATTAAACAGGTAGAAGAAACTCTAGTTAAAGATATTGAATCTAGTGAGAAAACTTTTACAACAGATGTAACGATTTCTCTAACTAAAGAGAATGACACTTGGAAACTAGATAAAATTAGTGATAATCCCTCTCTTCTTAATGCACTAAGCGGCAATATTATTGCTACTATTGATAAACTCTTAAATCACCTTAATTCAATAAGCTAAAAGACAATAAGCTAAAAGACAATAAGCTCACTGAATGTATTTCATCAGTGAGCTTGTTGTCTTTTATATGTATTTCATTCAATTCTTGTCACTTCAACATGGTGTCCTAAATGCCTCAATGCTTCCAAAAACCCTCCACTCATAAACTTAATTAAGCTTTCTTTATCTTCATCAGTATTTTCCTTACTTTCTATCTTCTGCTGAAATTCTAATGCTT
>JARKVN010000123.1 GCA_029851645.1 Cellulosilyticum sp.
TCATTCTTTGGTGGAACAAGATTTGTACCAATTGTTTCAGCTATTGTTTATTTAGGTGTAGGGATTTTGATGTTCTTTATTTGGCCTCCAATACAAGAAGCCATCTACAAAGTAGGTGATTTAGTTGTTAAATCTGGTTATGCTGGAACATGGCTCTATGGTATCATGGAAAGAGCACTGATTCCATTTGGATTACACCATGTATTTTATTTACCATTCTGGCAAACAGCAGTAGGTGGAACAGCAATGGTTGGTGGACAACTTATTGAAGGGGCACAAAATATTTTCTTTGCTGAGCTTGCAACACCAGGAATAACACATTTTAATGTAGAAGCAACAAGATTTATGGCTGGTAAATTCTCATTTATGATTTTTGGTTTACCAGGAGCAGCATTTGCAATGTATAAATGTGCTAGACCAGAAAAAAGACAAGTTGCTGGGGGGTTATTATTATCAGCAGCATTAACAGCTATGCTTACAGGGATTACAGAACCTCTTGAATTCACATTTATTTTCGTAGCACCAGTATTATATGGTATCCACTGTATTTTAGCAGGGCTTAGTTATATGTTAATGCATATATTAAATGTAGGAGTAGGGATGACCTTCTCAGGTGGTTTAATTGACCTAACTTTATTTGGTATTATGCAAGGTAATGCTAAAACCAACTGGATTAATATTGTAATTGTAGGGCTTATTTACTTCGTTATTTATTACGTTTTATTTAGCCTACTTATTAAAAAGTTTGACTTCAAGACACCAGGTCGTGAAGAGGGGGATGAAGAGGTTAAACTTTATACAAGAGCAGATGTTAATGCAAGAAAAGAAGGTGCAAAGGCTAAAACAAGTGAAGGAGATGAAGTTTCTTCATTAATTGTTAAAGGGTTAGGTGGCAAAGCCAATATCAGTGATGTAGACTGCTGTGCAACAAGACTTCGTACAACTGTATATGATGCAAATCTTGTAGATGAAGGTGTTTTAAAAGCAAGTGGAGCAGCTGGTGTTATTAAAAAAGGTAGTGGGGTACAAATTATTTATGGACCTAAAGTATCTGTTATTAAATCTAATTTAGAAGATTACCTTGTACATGCACCAGAAGAAAAACAAGTAGACAAGGCAGCTATTTGCATGTTTTCACCAATGGAAGGAAAAGCACTTCCTCTTGAAGCCGTAGAGGATGGTGTATTCTCAGCAGGGATGCTTGGTAAAGGGATTGCGATTGATCCTACAGAGGGGAAAGTCGTTGCACCATTTGATGGCAAGGTTATCATGGTTTATAATACAAAACATGCTATTGCTTTAACTTCAAAAGAGGGTGTAGAAGTATTAATTCATGTTGGGATTGATACTGTACAACTAAATGGTAAATACTATGATATTAAAGTGACAGTAGGGCAAGAAGTTAAAGCAGGTGATTTACTTGCTGAGTTTGACCTTAAGGGGATTCAATCAGAAGGCTATCGTACCATTACACCAATCATTATTACCAATACAGATACCTACAAAGAAATAACAACTGTATCAGGTGAAATGGTAAAAATGAAAGATGCTTTACTAACAATTAAGTAAGAGGATAAGGCCTTATTTAAATAGAGAGCAAATCAAATAGACTTATTAGGGTAAAACCTAGTAAGTCTATTTTAAGTGAGCTTTTATAAGAAACAAAGCTCAGCTATAATAGAGGAAGGATGATAAAAGAGGTATAGGAGAAGATTATGGAAGGGCAAAAAATAAAGGACCTAACAAAGGGGAATAAGAGAAGCAATAAGGATAATTGGTGTTATCAGTTCAGATGGTATATGACAAAGCATCAAGAGGGCGAAAATGGCATTCAAGAAATAGAGGAAACAGAGCGTCAAATGATTACCCAGGAAATATTAAGCTTATGTGAAAAGAAAACCTATCAGGTTCAAAGGCTTTATATTAAGGCAGGAGAAATACGATTAGATATAGGAACCACTTCTCAAATTCATACAGGAAAAGTCCTTAAAAATTTACAAAAGATAATAACTAAAAAAGGTCTTATTGATTTAGGTAGGTGGGAGCAAATTGTCACGACAACAAGCAAAGAAGAAGCCAGTAAAGATATAAGAATTCAAAAGCTACTAAATGATATATGGAGCGCTAGTTATTATGATTTAGAAGAGGGTTTAGATGAAAACGAAGTGGCTCAGCTAAAAGAAATATTTTCACATAGAAGATTATATGTCATAGAAAAAGAAGAACAGGTTTATTTAATAGACCAAGAAGCCTTAATGAAAGAAATCAATTTAAATTGTTTTGAATGTACTAAAAAGCACCCTTATGGTTGTTGTTGTGGCATACCTTGTGGATTTAGTGATAAAAACTTGGCATTATTTGATCAACATATGCTGGAAATAGAAGAAGTAATGAAGGCTATGGATGAGCAACAATATAAGAGGTTAGAAGAAAAGGGGGGGTTCCTGACTGCAAATGGGAAACTTAGAGCATTTGATGGACATTGTTCATTGCTTGTAGAAGAAGATGGAAGTTATAAATGTATCGCACATAAATATGCACTAGATAGGTCTATTCCTATTTACGATTTATGTCCTCTTTCTTGCCTGATGTATCCTTTAGAAGTCATAGAGCTTATAACAAGTAAGCATAAGAAGGTCTATTTATTCACTTCAGTTGTAGAAGAAGCGTTAGCCAGTCAGATTGGTCGGTGGGGAAGTTACGACTCACTACAAGTGGAATTAAGATGTATTCATAAAGAAGCACATAATGACTTTTTCAAGAAGGAAGCTTATAGACCAGTTTATAAGGTAAATGAAGGACTTATTCAGCATGAATTTGGGGAGTATATTGGGAGCTGTATCAAAGAAGTATTAGAGCAGTAGAATAATAAAAGGCTTTTGCGAAAGATGCAAAAGCCTTTTATTATTCTATTTTAGCACGGCAAAGTACAATGACTTTAAAAGGATTTGTTTGAGCCGGAATGCTTTTAGTAGATGAATTGTAGATAACGGCAAGATATTGATTGCCTAATTTACCAAGGTAGAGTTGATTATTAGGAAGAAGAATGCGGGTTCGATTCGTTACATTAAGTTTAAGCGTATGGTCACTACTTATAAGTTCTTCATTAAAATAATCTACTTTTACAAGAAAATGACGATAATTTTTGGAAATTACAACAGCATGGTAACGTGGTGGATAAATAAGAGGTGTAGGTAAGCTAGCATCATAAAATGCGGTAATAGCATCACCCTTTTTTAAGGTGAACTGATCAATGATACAAGTATCTAAATCAACAATAAAATTTGTGAGCTGCTGCTGGGCATTTTGTACCCCAATTATGAGTGTACAATCGGAGGGAGGCGTCGTAAGAGATACACTTTCTATACTAACCACCGTGCCAGAAACAGAAGGGAACTGATCCATAATGAACCTCCTAAAAACAATATAATACATTATATGTAAGAAGGATACAAATGATGATTTTTTGAATGAAGTAGTTGTTACAACTTTCGTAGAAAGTTATAATAAGTTCAAAACAGAAAGCCATAATATGAGTAAATAGGCTCATTTTAGTGAATGAAAGAGGATAAGAATGAAAAAAGGAAAACAAAAAATAGTAGATGCTGCTTTTAAACTCATTTTGCAAAAGGGGATTAAAGAAACTTCAGTAAGAGATATTGCTAAAGCAACAGGCATTAGTGTAGGAACATTTACTTATCACTATCCAAGTAAGGATGAGTTACTTTTTGATATATTTGAGATGACTATGGCGAAACAAGATGAGGTACTCATTAAAGGGCTTCAAAGTGAAACGAAGGAAGAAAAAAAGAAAGTACTAGAGGAAATTTTAAATGAAGCAACGTCCAATGAATATTTTATGAAACTCAATTACTATCTTTTAGGCGAAGCCTTTGCACAAAATAAAGCAATGTTAGAAAAAATGAAAGAAAAATATCAGATTTGGCGAGATGAGTTTAAAATATACCTTAGTGGGGAAATTGCAGCATCCGGAAAAGAGAGTGAGGTAAGTGCTAGTTTATTGTTAGCGATAATTGATGGATTAGCCATTCAGCTTTTATTAGATAAAGAAAGTGTTAATACTCATGAAATGGCACAGAAAATAGTGGAAATCATTTATGAATAGATTGACATGAAGCTTGATCATATGATAGGATACATTTTATCGTACGACTGTACGAAAAATGGGATTTAAGGAGCAATAAATAATGAAAAGCATGGATTTACTTCATGATGAACCAAAGAAATTATTTTTTAAGTATTTACTTCCTTCTATTAGTGCAACTTTAGTGACTTCTATTTATGTACTTGCAGATACTATTATGATTGGGAAAGGAATAAGTGCCAGTGCCTTAGCAGCACTTAATCTGATTTTGCCTATTTTTACATTACTTTTTGGCACCGGATTACTTTTGGGAGTAGGTGGTGCTATTTTAATGTCTGTTGCTAATGGAGCAGGGAATAAAAAGCTAGCCAATACATACTTTACGAATTCAGTAGTAAGTGGGGCTGTCATAGCGATTTTATATACGATATTAGGTCGTACCTTTTTAGAAAAGATTGGTTATTTGTTAGGGTGTACAGAAAGTAATATTGGCTTATTTACAAGTTATGGTGTGTATCTTGTAAGCTTTGCACCTGTTTTTATTTTTTCAAGTTTACTTCAAGCATTTGTTAGAAATGATGGTGCCCCCAAAACTTCTATGATTGCAGTTATTTCAGGTGGAGTTACTAACATTGTACTAGATTACATCTTTATTTTTAATATGGATATGGGGATGGCAGGAGGAGCCATTGCTACGGTATTGGGGTCTACAGTAACCTGTTTGATATTACTGACTCATTTCTTAAGTAAGCGTAATACGATGAAACTGGTAAGAGGTGCTTTAAGCCTTCAACTTATCAAAAAAATTATACATAGTGGTTTTCCTAGCTTCTTAGTAGAAATGGCTAGTGGATTAGTCACATTACTCTTTAATTTACAACTTCTTAGATATCTAGGGGAGTTAGGCGTAACGGTTTATAGTGTCATAGCTAATGTAGCGATTGTGGCGATGTCTTTATTTAATGGGGTATCTCAAGGGGCGCAACCTATTATGGCAGCTAATTTTGGAGCAAAACAACTAGAGCGAGTAATCATTGTTAGACGATTAGGGGGCAAGGTTGTATTTGTGATAGGCGTTATACTATTTGTGACTGGTTTCTGCTTCCCACAATTTCTAGTTAATATTTTCGTGGATGCAACCCCAGAAATTATGTCTCTTGCAACGATTGCGATTAAAATTCATTTTGTTGCCTTTTTAATGATGTGCCTGAATGTCTTCTATACCACTTATTTCCAATCCATCTTAAAGCCTAAATGCTCTATGCTAATTTGTTTATTAAGAGGTATTATCATTTGTAGTGTTCTGATTTACATTTTACCTATTGCTTTTGGCATTATAGGGATTTGGGGAGTCATTCCATTAACAGAACTGATTACATTAGGCATTACCATTTTACTGGTTAAAAAAGCAGATTCAAAGCCAGTTGAGGGATAAGAATCATTTATTGCATCTTACCTTGTAAACTCTTATAATGAAAGCATAAATTAATGGGATAGAAGGCGGGAAAAATGCTAAAACTTAGTAAAGCACAAGAGAAATTAGTGAAACAAAAAAATATTGGCACTTCAGTTATTAAAGGCGAAGCCAAAAGCGGAAAAACAACACTTGCTATTGGGCGTATGCTCTATTTATTAGAGCATGCTTGTAAAGCTAGAGAAAAAATTTTGTTTGTTACAATAAGCAAGGAAAAAAGTCAAGAAGTAATAGACGCTTTTAATAGATTTTATGCCTTACAAAATATGAGTTTGTTTGATGAAGAGATGCAAGGTGAAGTAGTCATTAAAGACATAGATGAATGGATTCAGGAAATGGCAGACAGGACGCCTAGTGCTTTAAACCTTAAGGTGATAACAGAAATACCAGAAGCCATTTTACAAGAAGTTGTTAAACAAGCTAAGAAAATTTATCCACGTGTGAAATGGTTAAAAAAAGACTACTTTTATTTTATTGCTCATGAAATAAATTGGATATATAGTTTAGGATGCCTGAACTTTGAAACTTATCAAATGGCAGATAGAAAGGGTGCTCAGCTTAAGCTTTCTAAGCAAGGTAGTGGACGAAAAGCAATGTGGTTTATGAAAGATTTAGTAAGTCATATATTAAAGGAAGAAGGACAAGTCCTTAAAAGTGAAGTTCAACTTGAATGCTTACAATCCTTAAAAACAGAGCGCCAAAGAACTTGCTATCAGCATATGATTATAGATGATGCAGGGGACTATACTAAAGTGCAGCTAGAATTGATACGACACCTAAAGACAGGGGACTTAGGAGAAGTTTTATTTATTATGGATAAAAAGGAAAGTAAGTTGCCCTACGCATGGCTTTCAAAAGGACAAAGCTTTAAAACAATTGGTTATGATATGACAGGACGTGTGAGACATTTAACCAGTAGACGAAAGGGGAAAGCTAGTCAAAAAAAGAGTCAACTAGAACCTACCCCACTTGAAGTATTTATAGCATTACAAGAAGAACGCAAAGGATTAAGTCATGAAAAACAAGCACCTAAAGAAGAAGTATCTAACAAGTTACCTTGGCATATAGAGCATTATAAATACATTAATAAAATAACAGGTGTAGAAACTATTTTTCAAAAGGACAATAGTGCAGGAGAAGTTTATATTGAAGAGAAGAGGCAGGAAGAGATAGAAGAACTTCCTATTTACTCAGATATTGCAGCGGGAATGCCTATTGAAATTGTAGAGGAAGTAAGTGATACTTTTAAGTTGCCAAGTGAACTATTACATCATCGGAAGAACACCTATATTCTACATGTACAAGGAGATAGTATGACAGGGGTAGATATTTGGGATGGAGATTATGTTGTGATACAAGTAGGCAACGTCAATGACCGTGAAATAGCAGCAGTTTATTATAATGGTGCCATCACACTTAAAAGAATCATGCAGAAGGATGAGCACATTCTATTGTGTAGTGAAAATCCAAAGTATGCACCTATTGTGATAGAAGAAGGTGACTTTAGGGTAATGGGGAAATTAGTGGGGATTATTAAAAGTTTATAAATAAGATTTACTTTCGAAAATATTTATCCTAATTGCTATAAAATATGAAATTATCAATTGAAAAAATAAAAGAAGTATGCTTTAATATTTAAATACTACTAATTTAGTAGGAATTATAAAATAGTATAAAGTGGAGGCTTATTAAAATGGCAGAAAGTACTTTTTTAACTCAGTTTCTTTTATTGAGTGATATAAGAACCTTTTTATTCATTGGTATAATTGGTGTATGTTTTGCAGGCGTTTACCTAATGGAAAAGAAAAAAGTTAAGTTTTCAACACGTATGATTGTTGGAACAGGAAGTGGTCTTATACTAGGGTTAATTATCCAATGGATTGCAGGATTTCCCACAGAACCAAATAAGGTGAAATGGCTTAGTGAAGTATCCAGCTGGTATGGGCTAGTAGGAAATGGATTTATGGATTTACTTAAGATGCTTGTTATTCCCCTAGTCTTTTTATCACTTGTTCGTGTCATTATGAATATGAAAGGCAATAACTTAGGAAAGATGACTAGACGTGCCATTGGTATGTTAGTAGGAATCACTTTAATTGCAGCTATTGTTGGTATTGTATTAGCTTCAATATTTGGCTTAGGAAATGGATTAAGTGTAGGGGATGCCACAGCAGAAATAAGAGAGATGAAATCGATTGTGGACACTTTAAGAGGCTTATTACCCTCTAATCCAGTTAAAGCTATGGCTGAAGCCAACATTATAGCAGTTGTTATATTTGCTTCTTTTATTGGTATTGCTATTAGAAGACTAAGTAAGAAACATAGTGAGATTATTGAACCATTCGTTAAATGGATTGAAGCATTTTATAAAATTATTTTAAGTGTAGCGATGACAGTTATTAAATTTATGCCTTATGCGGTCATAGCTTTACTTGCTAATACGATTACGTCTAGAGGGATTGACGTATTAGCGTCTGTTTTTAAATTTATTGTGGTACTTTATATAGGAGTGGGTATCATGCTTGTTGTGCATATCCTTATCGCATCACTTAATGGCATTAGTCCTAAGGCGTACCTCACAAAAGGGATGGAACCTTTAGTTTTAGCTTTTACTTCTCGTTCAAGTTTAGGAACACTCCCTGTATTAATCGAGACATTAGATAAAAAGTTTGGTATAGATGAAGGGGTAGCAAGCTTTGTAGGAAGTTTAGGTGCCAATATGGGGATGAATGGTTGTGCCGGATTATATCCAGCCTTAGTAGTAGTGATGTTAGGACAGATGCTTGGCATGGAAATGAATATAAGTTTTTACATGATGTTAGCAATTGTTATTGCAGTAAGTTCTTTTGGAATTGCAGGACTTCCAGGCTCAGCAACCATTGCTATTTCAGTTGTTGTTTCTGGAATGGGACTTGGAGAGTACTTCCCACTTATAGGTGCCATTGTTGCAATTGATCCTATCTTGGATATGGGGCGTACCATGCTTAATGTGAGTGGAACAATGGTAAGTGCTTTAACCATAGGTAAATCACTAGAAAAAGAAGAAAATAGGTAAATGAATCTTTCTTGGAATGAGAGTAAGAGAATAGACACTTAAGCTTATAGAATACTAAAGAAGGAGATAAAAGAATGAAAGTAATTATTATTGGTGGGATTGCAGCAGGGATGAGCGCAGCAGCTAAATTGAGACGCTTAGACACTCAGGCAGAAGTAATTGTATATGAAAAGGCACCTTATATTTCTTTTGGAGCATGTGGACTACCTTATTATGTAGGCGGCTTTTTTGAGGATGAAAATCAAATGTTTGCTAGGACACCAGAAGCAGCAGAAAAGTCAGGAATTTGTATAAAAGTAGAACATGAAGTGCTTAAAGTAATACCAGAGAGCAAAATGGTGGAAGTGAAAAATTTAAAAGAAGGTACTATTTTTACAGAGCACTATGATAAGTTAATGATTGCAACAGGTGCTAGTGCGGTCATTCCACCTATTAAAAACCTAAATATAGGCAACGTTCATACTTTAAGAAGTATGGCAGATGGGAATTTATTAAAAGAAAAAATGAGCCAGCCAGAAATCAAAAAAATAGGTATTATTGGTGCAGGTTTCATTGGGATTGAAGTTGTAGAAGCAGCTAAAAAGTTAGGTAAAGAAATCAGTCTTTTCCAACTTGAGGATCGTGTTTTAAAAGAAGTATTTGATAAAGAAATTACAGATATTATTGAAGAGGAATTAAGAAGAGAAGAAGTGAATCTTTATTTAAATAGTAAAGTTGTTGCTTTGAAGGGAGAACAAAATGTTACGCATATTGTAACTGAGCAAGATGAAGTAGAAGTAGATTTAGTTGTGCTTGCAACAGGGGTTAGACCTAATACTGCACTTCTAGAATCAGCAGATCTTGAAAAGCTACCTAATGGGGCAATTGTAGTTGACCACTATGGAAGAACCTCTATTAAAGATATTTATGCTGCTGGAGATTGTGCAACAGTACCTCATTTATTAAAAGAAACACCTGCCTATATTCCATTAGCTACAAGTGCTAATAAGTTAGGACGTATCATTGGTGAGAATTTAGGGGGAAAAGAGATTCGTTTTGAAGGGACACTAGGTTCTAGCTGTCTGAAGGCACTTCACTTAGAAGCTGGTCGTACTGGATTATCAGAACAAGAAGCGCTTCAAATGGGACTAGACTATAAAACAGTATGGATTACAGATAAGAATCATACAGATTATTACCCAGGGCAAGAAGATTTATCCGTTAAGCTGATTTATGATGCTAAGACAAAAGTCATATTAGGAGGGCAAGTTATTGGGAAAACAGATGCAGTGCAAAGAACTAACGTATTAGGAGCAGCTATTTATGCTAAACTAACAACAAGTCAATTAGGAATGTTAGATTTGTGCTATGCACCACCTTTCTCACGTACATGGGATGCGCTTAATATTGCAGGGAATGTAGCTAAGTAAAAAATAAAGTATAATGAAAATAAGCATGAAATAGCAAAGCATTAAATGGCTATATCATGTTTATTTTTTTAGCATGTTATAAAAAATAGTATTTATGTAATAAATATTGAAATAAAGTAGAAAATATGATAGCTTAGATGCGTTGTAGTCAAAAAATGAAACGAAAAATAAAATGAGAAGGGATACATAGAGAAAAGATGGATAAAAGAATTGATTTAACGTCAGGCTCTATTACAGGAAAGTTAGTTAAACTAGCCATACCTATTATGGGGGTTGCATTTATACAAACTGCATACAGCTTAATTGATATGATTTGGATAGGTAAACTTGGAAGTTCAGCTCTAGCGGCAGTTGGAACAGCGGGTTTTTTCACTTGGCTTGCAGAAGCTTTTATGATGCTTACCAAATTAGGCGTAAGTATTAAAGTATCACAAAGCATTGGGCAGAAGAACTTTGAGAAGACGAAACAGTATATTATGAGTGCTTTGCAAATGAATTTGGTCATCTCCATTTTATATGGATTATTTTTAGTAGGAATGAATCAGACACTTATTAATTTCTTTAAATTAGGTGATGCCAATGTGATTGAAATGGCAAGGACTTATTTAGTGACGGTAGGATTTGGAATGGCTTTTTCCTTTAGTGGTCCTGTTTTTAGTGGTATTTTTAATGGATTAGGAGATAGTAAAACACCTTTTTTAATTAATACAATTGGACTTGTTGTGAATATGTTTTTAGACCCAGTATTAATCTTTGGGTTATGGGGTGCACCAAGTTTAGGTGTTTTTGGAGCTGCCTTAGCTACGGTATTTGCTCAGATTGTTGTAACACTTTGCTTTATTATAGTGGTTTTAAAGAGAAAGTTAGATTATTTTGTACTTCAAATTATGCATAAGCCGAATTGGAAAAGTATTAAAGAAATTGCTTATATTGGACTACCAGGTGCACTGCAAAGTGGGTTATTTACAGTTTTCTCTATGGTGATTGGAAGAATTGTAGCAAATTGGGGGCCAGTACCTATTGCAGCTCAAAAGGTTGGCTCACAGATTGAAGCCATTTCATGGCTTACAGCAGGTGGTTTTTCAACAGCCATTGCAACTTATGTGGGACAAAACTATGGAGCAGGTAAACGTGAACGTATTCAGCAAGGGGTTAAAGTAACACTTGTACTTGCTTCTTTTTTAGGTCTATTTACAACTTTATTGTTAATTTTTGCGAGAGAGCCATTAATGCGCATCTTTGTTGCAGAGTCAGAGACAATAGAAGTTGGTAAACAATATTTACTGATTTTAGGTTATTCACAGCTCTTTATGTGTGCCGAAATTACTATAGCAGGTGCTTTTAGTGGTATGGGAAGAACTTATTTACCCAATAGCATTAGTATTATTTTAACAGGAGCTAGAATTCCTTTAGCCATCATTTTAGGTAAGGTAATGGGGTTAGATGGTATTTGGTGGAGCATAAGTATCACAAGTATTCTGAAAGGGATTGTTTTAGTAGGTGTATACACTTATCTACAATTTAAAGGGCGTTTGATTAAATTACCATAAAAAGTAGTACGAATAAGGAGATGTTAAAAATGGCAGTTAGTAAAGAACAATTAGTAAAAGATATTATGAGTTTAAGAAGGCGTAAAGATGTAAAGAAGGGCTTAGATATTAGAGAAATAGAAATTTTTGAAGAACAGTTTGAAAAATCGTTTAGACGCATTGAGCAGGCTCAGTATATTGCTAAAAAGTTTAATCAAGAAGAACTGACACAGATTTATAGAGCTTATGATGCTTTATAAATAGATTTATTAATAAGCTCAAATTTTATGTATACTAAATTAAAAAGAAGAAAGGAAGAAAAAAATGTTTGGAGTACCTTGGATTGAATGGGTGGGTTACGCTGCATCTGCACTCATTGTTGTTTCGTTAATTATGACTTCTGTAGTAAAGTTACGAATAGTGAATACCGCTGGATGTGCCTTGTTTGTCGTATATGGGCTTATTGTAGGTGCTTATCCAGTTGCTATTGCAAATGCATTAATTGTATGTATTAATTTGTATCATTTATATCGATTAAAAAGAGCTTCACAATAAATTGATTGATATGGGATTTTGAATAGTTATAAAATATGAAATATTTTATAAGGAAAGTTTCATAAAAATCTTACTAAGCCTATGATAGATAAGCTTTAGTCAGTACCTTTCTTAAAAATCATTTTAGTTAAAATGATAGTAAGTTAGTTAAGAAAGGACTGACTATTTTTTTGTCTAAAAGTATGAGGTTTTAAGTTCAAATTAGTGAATAAATGATAAATAAAAATGGGTATTTCTTAGTTTTATTAAATTTGAATATTTAAAATAATGGTGTGTAGAGTGCATAAAAAGTCGAATATGAAGAAAAAAAGTAGAAAATGTCTTGTAAAATAAGAAGATTGATGATAACATACATAACATGAAAAAATATAATGAATTCTATTAGTATATGAATAGATATAAAAATAAAACATTAGGAGGGCAGTATGAATTATAGAATTGATAATGAATATATGTTAAATGTAATGGAAGAAATACTAAATATACCAAGTCCAGTTGGTTTTTGTGATGATGTGTTAAAAAGACTTGATAAATATGCACAAGAATTTGGGTACAGTATGTCTTATGATAACAAATCTACAGGATATATTACCATTGAGGGTGAAGATAACTCTAAGTGTGTGGCTATAGCAGCTCACGTAGATACACTTGGGATGATGGTAAAAAGTATTAATGAAGATGGTACTATCAAGATGGTGAACTTAGGTGGCGTTAACTACCATAGTCTTGAAGGTGAAACAGTAACTGTACATACAAGAGATGGACAAAGCTATGACGGATTAGTTTGTTGTAAATATCACTCAGTTCACATTTTTGATGAAGCAAAGGTAGCAGAAAGAAATGAAGCTAATATGATTTTGGTATTAGATGAAGTGGTGCGTAATAAGCAAGATGTATTAGATCTAGGCATTATGTCAGGAGATCATATATCTGTTAAGCCAAGATTTGAATACACAAAAAGTGGTTATATCAAATCTAGATTTATTGATGATAAAGCTTGCGTAGCGAATATATTTGGATTACTTAAAGCCCTAAAGGACAATAACCTTAAGCCTAAGTACAAAACAATGTTAGTTTTTCCACAATATGAGGAGATTGGACATGGTGGGGCTTATGTACCAGAAGAGGTAAGTGAATATCTAGCAGTAGATATTGGGCTTGTAGGACCAGACTTAAATGGGGATGAGTTCTCTGTTTCAATCTGTGCCAAGGATGCACATGGACCATATGATAGAAAACTGACTACAAGACTTGTAAATCAGGCAAAAAAAGCTGAATGTGATTTTCATGTAGATGTATTTTATAGATATGGAACAGATGGTGCAGCAGCAAACAGGGGTGGAAATAATCTAGCAGCAGCAGCTATGGGACCTGGTACATTCTGTACACATGGTATGGAGAGAACACATATTAAAGCGATTGAAAACACAACAAAATTATTACTTGCTTATGCACTTGATTTATAAAATACATACATTAGGAGGAAATCAGATATGAAATTTTACAAAAAGGCACTTGCTTTAGTTCTGAGCACAATGTTACTAGGTAGTGTAATGGTTGGATGTGGTACATCGGCTTCCAGTGCTGCACAGGGGGAAGATGCTATTATTAAGATGGCACAATCAACAGATGTGATTTCTTTTGACCCACATAACCACAATGATGTATCTAGCTCAAATGTTACAAGACATGTTTTTAGCAACTTAGTAAAATTAACAACAGATGGAGAATTTGTTGGAGATTTAGCGGAAGGCTGGGAGTTTTTAGATGACCTAAACGTGAAATTTACACTTAAGCCAGATGTTAAGTTCCATAATGGAGATGTTTTAACAGCAGAAGATGTTAAATTTTCATTAGAGAGACAAAAAAATTCATCTAAAGTAGGACATCTTGTAAAAATGATTGATTCAGTAGAAGTAGTAGATGACCTTAATGTTATCATTCATATGAATGAACCTTCTTCAGCATTAATTTCAAGTTTAGCACACTCTGGTGGTGCGATTCTTAATAAAAAAGTAGTAGAAGAATTAGATGCTACAGGAAAAACAATGGACAGCAATATGGTTGGAACAGGACCTTATAAATTTGAATCATGGAATCCAGGAGATAGTGTAAGTCTTGTAAGAAATGACGAGTACTTTGGTGAAAAACCAGCTAATGGCGGCTTACAAATTAGAGTCATTACGGAAGAAAGTAGTAGAACCATTGCACTTGAAACAGGTGAAATTGATGTGGTGTTAGATGTAGCTTCTACAGATGCAAAACGTATTAGAGACAATAGTGAATTAGAGCTTGTGGAATATGAATCAACACAAGTTGAATTCCTTGTAATGAATACACAAAAGGCACCTTTTGATAATCCATTTGTAAGAAAAGCGATTAACCATGCAGTAGATAAAGATTCTATTATTACAGTTGCAGTAAATGGCGAAGCAACACCACAAGCAAGCTACTTAGGTGATGGTGCCATTGGTTATAGTTCAGATGTTACAGTATATGACTATGATTTAGAAAAAGCAAAAGCTTTATTAGCAGAAGCAGGTTATGCAAATGGATTTGAATGTAGTGTCTATGTTGCAAGTGATACAAGAAGTAGAGCTGCTCAAGTTTTACAGGCGTCTCTTGCACAAATTGGTGTCACTTTAAGAATTGAACAAATGGACTCAGGTGTATTTTATGATAAAACAGGTACTGGAGAGCATGATATGGCATTAACAGGATGGGTAGCAAATGCTGAGCCTGATAATACCTTTAGGCCATTATTCCACTCTTCAAACATTGGATCAGGTGGAAATAGATCCTTCTATGTTAATGATACAGTAGATGCGCTTATTGATGAAGCAGCTATCACACAAGAGATGGACAAGCGATTAGAAAACTATGCAGAAGTACTTAGAGTCGTTACAGATGATGCAATCTTTGCTCCTTTCTATACTAAAAAAGGGTTAGTAGCAAAAAGAGATAATGTAGATGGTATAGAAGTATATCCAATTAATATGCATAGATTTGAAAATATTAATTTTGTGCAAGAATAAGTTAAAAAAATAAGTTAAATGTAGTCAGAGTCCTTAAAGGAGAAATATGAAGTCGTTACTATATTGAACCTAAGGCTCTGACTTTTTAACATTCCAAAAGATAAAAGAAACAATACAAGAAAGAACTAAGAGGGTGATAACATGATTAAGTATGTATTAAAGCGAACTTTAATGCTGATACCAGTAATAATTGGTGTATCGTTCATGGTATTTTTCATCATGAGTTTAACACCAGGAGATCCAGCGAAAATCATTCTGGGAGATAATGCGACACCTGAGGCTATTGAAGCACTTAGAGAAGATTTAGGTTTAAATGATCCTGTTGTTGTTCAATATGGACGCTATATGATGGGGCTATTAAAAGGGGATTTAGGTGAATCTTATTCTTCAGGAAGACCTGTTTTTTCTGAGATTGCTTCAAGATTTCCTTATACCCTTCAGCTCACTTTCTGGGGGATGGTCATTGCTATTGCACTATCTATTCCAATAGGGATTATATCAGCCACCAAGCAGTACTCGTTTATTGATAGTGCCAGTATGATTGTGGCACTACTAGGGGTATCCATTCCTAACTTTTGGATGGGATTAATGCTCATCATATTCTTTGCTTTAAATCTTAGAATTTTGCCATCAGGTGGTGCAAGTACAGCAGCATCTATTATCCTTCCTGCTATTACATTAGGAACAGGGTGTGCAGCTAATATTACAAGAACCACACGATCTTCTATGTTAGAAGTCATTAGACAAGATTATATTAGAACGGCTAAAGCAAAAGGTGTGCCACATAAAAAGGTAATTAGAAAACATGCACTTAAAAATGCACTGATTCCAGTGGTTACGGTTATTGGATTGCAATTTGGCGCATTACTAGGGGGAGCAGTTTTAACAGAAACGGTTTTCTCATGGCCAGGAGTGGGAACGTATATGGTAAACAGTATTAAAAGTAAGGATACAAATGCTGTTTTAGGATGTGTAATCATTTTCTCTATATGCTTTAGCTTAGTGAACTTGCTTGTAGATATCCTCTACGGCTACATCGATCCTAGAATTAAGTCTAAATATCAGTAGAGAGGAGCAAAAGGATGAAGGAGAATACAACTGCTCGTTATAAAAAAAGAAACCAGGCAGTAGAAATCTGGAATAGATTAAGAAGAAATAAGATGGCAATGGTTGGTCTTGTCATACTTATTATATTAGTATTATGTGCCATCTTTGCAGATCAAATAGCAGATTATCAAACGATGGTAGTCGATCAAGATATTGCTAATAGGCTTCAAGGTCCAAGTCGTGAACACATATTAGGAACAGATGAGTTTGGAAGAGATATTTTTGCAAGACTGATTCATGGTTCAAGAGTTTCTTTAAAAGTTGGAATTGTATCTGTAGCCATTTCACTTACTTTAGGAGGTCTTTTTGGTGCCATTGCAGGATATTATGGTGGAAAAGTAGATAACATTATTATGAGATGTATGGATATTTTGTTAGCTGTACCAAGTATTTTACTTGCTATTACCATTGTAGCAGCACTTGGTTCAAGTATATTTAATCTAATGTTAGCTATAGGTGTTGCGGGTGTACCAGGTTTTGCCAGAATCGTAAGAGCAGCCGTAATGGGTGTGAAGGATCAAGAGTTTGTAGAAGCAGCAAGGGCTATAGGAGCTAAAAACTTTACCATCATTATGAGAGAAATTATTCCAAATTGTATGGCACCTATTATCGTTCAGTCCACATTAAGTGTAGCAGGCGCTATTCTATCAACTGCTTCATTAAGTTTTATTGGACTGGGTATTGAAGCACCTAACCCAGAGTGGGGGGCTATGCTTTCAGGTGGTAGAATTTACTTAAGAGATGCCATGCATTTAACATTATTCCCAGGTCTTGCGATTATGATTACCATCCTAGCCCTCAACCTTTTAGGAGATGGATTAAGAGATGCATTAGACCCAAGATTAAAGCAATAGAGGTGAGAAGATGTCAGAGAAAAAGTATTCAGTACAAGTAAAGGAACTTGAAGTTCATTATGAAACAGTAGAGGGTGTGGTAAGTGCTGTTAATGGTGTAAGTTTCAATATAGAAAGAGGAAAAACACTAGGTCTTGTTGGAGAAACAGGAGCTGGAAAGACAACAACAGCTCTAGCGCTTCTTGGTCTAATCCCAACCCCTCCAGGTAAAATCAAGGGTGGTGAAGTGTTTTTAGAAGGTAACAATATCTTTGAATATAGTGAAAAAGAATTAGAAGCTATTCGAGGAAATGATGTCTCTATGATTTTCCAAGATCCTATGACTTCTTTAAATCCAGTTATGACAGTAGGGGAACAAATTGCAGAGGTCATTTACCTTCACCAAGAAATTGAGAAAAAAGAAGCCGATAAGAAAGCAGGAGAAATGCTTGAAATGGTTGGAATTCCAGCGGTAAGAGCTAGTGAATATCCACACCAATTTTCAGGTGGGATGAAACAGCGTGTCGTCATTGCTATGGCGCTTGCATGTAACCCTAAATTCCTCATTGCCGATGAGCCAACTACAGCACTAGATGTAACCATACAAGCACAAGTATTAGAGCTTATGAAAGAGCTTAAAAATAAGTATAACACCTCCATGCTGATGATTACTCATGATCTTGGGATTGTAGCAGAGGTATGTAATGAAGTTGCTATTATGTATGCTG
>JARKVN010000002.1 GCA_029851645.1 Cellulosilyticum sp.
GAAATAAATCTTCAACTTCTTTTTGAAAGAGTCCATGCTTGAAACAATGCTAACTTAATGACATTGTGCTTTTGATAGGGCTCTCTTTTTTGTTAGATGAATAAATGTATTCAGTCCCAAATAAAGGTGTCAAGATATTTTTAGAAATCTACAGGTTTAACATAAGACTTGCTTAAAGATATGATTACTTTGGAAAATATGGTATAATTCTAAATAAATAACTATAAAAAAGTACATAAAAACTATTAATTGGGTTATTTATTAATTTAATTAGTGCATAATGTTAAAAGTTTATAGGAGAGGACATGAAGAAATTTTTAAAGAAAATAGCAACCTACATCTTTCATTCCAACAATATTTTTGTACAGCTTGTAGTATTTACTTTGATTGTTAGTATTGTACCTGTTATTCTTATTAGTTCTCTTCTATTTAATAGAATGTCTGAATTAGTAGAAACCACTTTAGATAAATCTTCTGCTCAACTCGTTGTGCAATATATGAACAATATTAATGAGAATTTTTTGAGATATCAGGACCGTCTGCAACAGATTACTAATAATACGATTATAATAGATGAGTTATTAAATCGAACAAGTGATACAAACCCCTATGTGAAAGGAAAAAAGGTAAGTGCAGAAATTAGTAAGTGTCTACGATTAGATGGCTATAATGAGTTTCGCCATTGTATGATTTACTCTAGAAAAACAGATGCAAAAATATATGGTAGTAGAGTTGCTATGTTTGAAGAAGCTACTAAAGAAGCGTGGTATTTAAATAAAAAGCTCTTAAAAGGAGAGCATCTTTCCTATTATACAACTGCTGGTAAGAGTCGCATTTTATCCTTGTTAGCAGATATTAACTACATAGATACAAATGCTTTTACTAAGGAATATTTAGGTTTTGTTAAATTGGATTTAGATGCAGATAAATTATTTGAACCAGTTGCAGAAAAAGAAGAACATTATCCCTATGATGTTATTGTATTAGATCAAGAAAATGAACTGGTCTACAGCTCAGATGAAGGGCTGATGAGTCTATTAGATGAAGTGCCGTTTGAAAAGTTAAGTAGTAGTGAGCGGTTCCAGTATAAAAATACTATGATTTATGGTGATGAAGTAAGTTACTATAATCTTAAAATCATATTTCTGTTTCAAGATGAGTTATTTATGAAAAGGCAGCAAGAGCTGCAAAAGTCTATCATACCTATTGTTTTATTATTTGTGGGCTTTATAGGCATAACAGGTTATTTATTTACGAGAAGTTTTTCAATAAGAGTTGGGCAGTTGGTGAAAAAGATAAAGATAGCAGAAGAAGGAGACCTAACCGTAACAGAGGAAATTGGTGGAAATGATGAAATTGCATTACTAGATAAACAATTTAATCGCATGTTAAAAAGGCTTGATGCACTGATTCAAAAAAATTATATTCAACAATTAGAGAAGAAGGAGGCAGAGTTAAGAAATTTACATTTACAAATTAATCCTCACTTTCTTTATAATACTTTAGAAACAATTAGTGCTTTAGCAGCAGTAAAAGGTCTATTTAATATTTGTGATTTATGTGAAAAGTTGGGAGAGATATTTAGATATAGTTTAGGAAAAGATCATGGGGAATATGTCAGCATAGAAGAGGAATTTAAGCATATAAAAAACTATATCTTTATACAAGAAGCACGGTTTGGTGATAAATTTAATGTAGAATATAATATACAATCGGAACTAATGAAATGTAAAATGCTACGCTTTATTCTCCAACCCATTATAGAAAATGCTATTGTACATGGATTAAGTAAGCGTGACACAAAAGGGAATTTAATCATTACCTTTAAACGTGAACAAGATGATTTGATTATAAAAATAGAAGATAATGGAGTAGGGATGACACCAGAAAATTTAGAGAGATTAAATGAGTATATCCATTATAGTGATAAAAACTTAAAAAATAAAACAAAAAGTATCGGCATTAAAAATGTAGATAATAGAATTAAGCTTGCCTGTGGTATAGATTATGGGATTCAGATTGATAGTAAGTTAAACGAAGGAAGTTATTTTACAATACGGTTACCATTTATTGAATAAGAGGAGGGTAAAAATGGGTAGAAGGCTTTTGATTGTAGATGATGAAGAACTTATAAGACAAGGCATTCGTGCTAGAATAGATTATCTGGGGTTCAAATTTGAGTCTATACGAGAGGCAACTGATGGTAAAGTTGCACTAGCTTTGCTTGAAAAAATGCCAGCAGATATTGTGATTACAGACATTAGAATGAATGATATGGATGGGATTGAGTTAATTGGAAAAGCTAAACATTTATATCCTCATATTCAATTTATTATTTTAAGTGGGTATGCGGAGTTTGCTTATGCAGAAAAAGCCATTAGTTTAGGTGTGAAGGCCTATTTACTAAAACCTATTTCAAATGAAGAATTGAAAAAAGGTATAAGTAATGCCATGAAGCAGCTTGATGAAGAGGAACAAAAATATAAAATAATAAAGCAAGGAGAAATCTTTTTGAAGGAGAATCTAGGACATGTTTTTGAAAAAGATTTCAATAAATTGTTGTATCATCCTAATCCTTTAAAAGGGGAAGGGCTATTACTTCTAGAAAACATTAGAAAAGAGTTTCCTATAGACGATAGAAAGTTTATGACCATTTTAATGAATATTGATGGAGACAGTTATGAGGGGAATGAATTTGGTTATCGGGATACGAAACTCATTCAATTTACCATTAAGAATATTTTAAATGATATCCAAACAGTAAGCGATAAAGTGATTATTAATAATTTATCTAATACCAATCAACTTTTTGCTGTATTATCTAATAAGTGTGCTATGACATTACGAGTAGAAGCAGAGCAGCTTATTTCTACGCTTCAAGGCATTATGTGGAATCGTATGCAGATTTCCATTAGTGTAGGGATTAGTTCTATAACAGAAATTTTATCCCTAACAGGAACAAAAGAAGCGAAAGAAGCCTTTCAACAAAGGTTGATTCATGGGAATGGTAATATGTATTTTTATGATGACATAAAACTACTATCTGTTCATGAACTGCCAACAGAACAGCTTTACATATTAAGTCAGTATATAGAAAGAAAAGATATAGGAAATATTCAAGTGATATTAAATGCAATTTTTTCAGATGAAGTAATGAATCAATATAATGTCAATTACATTAGGATGATATGGGTACGTATTATAGGGATTTTATTAAAATCTGCTCAGACTAGTTTTGAGAAAGAACCAGAAAAAGCAGAGCAATTAGTAATGGACTTAGATGAGTTAGTAAAAATTTCGTCATTAAAAGAACTAAGGGAGCACTTAGGGACACTTATTTTAGATTGCTTAGAGGCAGATATAGATATGGACCTTAATGCAAAAAATAAAATTAAATTAGCCATTAAATATATTCATAAACATTATAATGAAGATATTGCTATCAATGATTTAGCAGAACGTTTTAGTATGAGTCCTAACTATTTCTCTGCTATTTTCAAGAAAGAAACAGGACAAACAACGATTCAATTTATTAAAGAAATACGTATTAATAAGGCTAAGGAATATTTAGAAGAGTCAGTGAAAAGTGTGGTAAATATTGCAAAAGAAGTTGGGTATGAAGATAGCCAGTACTTTTTTAAAATTTTTAAAAAAGCAACTGGCCAAACGCCCTTACAGTATAGAAAGGCTTGTAGTAAATTATAGATATAGGACTGGAGAAACACAAACTAGGTTTTCTATATGAGAAGTGCCTTGATAGAGTTTAGGAATGATAATAGATTCTGTATTGAAATGCTCAAAAGGAATCGTTAGAGAGACTTTGGAATCAAATGGGATAGACAAGGTCTCTTTTTTTGTACGTAAAGATAGGAGATAAGGTGAATCTTGTTGCTTAATATAACCAGACTTAGAAGTAGGAATAATGGAGAAGTCTATGGTTTGAAGCGCTGGATTTACCTCCCACTTTAAGAGGGGACCTTTAGAAACCCAAGTTTTTCCAGACTTAATGGCTGTGGAAAGTTCAGTAGCAATGGCATCATTTGTTTCTGACTCAATAAAGGTGGCGAATTGGTTCTGCATACTGGCTCTATTATGTAAATCCATACCACTTGTAGCTGCAATAGGGTGTCCTTTTAGAATCAGATCTTCCCACCAAAGAAGCCCTCGCTCGTTGACTGTATGAAGAGGTTCAGGGTTATTAAATATTTCAATGAAGTCAATATAAGAATAATCTGTAAAGGTCATTTCAAAGCCACAAGTAGCAATAGGATAGCCAGCGGAGAAAGGATGGGCTATACCAGCAAGTGCTCCTTTTTCTTGAATGGCTTTAAAGAGAAGTTCAGGTTGATGTTTATTAATATTTTCCCATGGGACGTATTCTTTTAAGTTAAAACATAAGATATGCCCATAGTAAGTCGTGTATTCCATACCATAAATACAGGATATATCAAGTGCCTGTTCTTTAAGTATTTTCTCAACTTTCATATGACCAGAGATTGTATTGTGATCAGTAAGTGCAAAAGCATCTACTTGATCATTAAGCATCCAATCAATGAGTTGCTGGGCGGTTAGGTTTCCATCAGATTCAATGGTATGGTTATGTAGTTCTAAACGTTTGTACATAGTTGTAACCTCCTATTTTTAACGTACAGATAACGATAAGGTATAACGCGTATCATCACGAATCACACTAAATGCCACAATGGTTATATGAATAACCCCTTCTATTTGAGCTTGAGGAATACAGCCAGGTGTCGCTTCTGTTTCAGAAAAGTATAGATGTCTGGAAGTTTCTTGGCGATGGACACCACCTATAAATACATCATTCATAGTGACTATCATCTGAAGCTCGGTCTTCATGCTTTGAATGGTATGGGTAAGGTGTTCATCGGTATCCGTATTTTCACTATATTTACCTTGACATGCTTTAACGAGTTCTTGTTTTAAGTCATCAGTAATGACTTCGTGACGCTGTTTATCAAAAGTAAAGGCAATGTCCATTTCTTTATAAGTATCATCAAGGCAAACCGTATATGAGATTTGCCCTACAAAACCTTGATTCAAAATCCCACCAACTTCATATATTTTTTTCATGTAAATGCTCCTTTTAGATGAAATGAATCTTTAAGATGTGATAAATATACTATTATTTTTAGATGAATTCAATAAGATTTAAAAAGTTGTAGAAATATCCATTCCTTTGTGTAGAATAGTCCATTGTTGTAAAAATACATCTTTAGTAATCTTGTATTAAGAAAGATGTATTGAATTGGAGAACTTATATAATGGCAAAACGTATGTACATTGACTACTTTTATAGATGACTTTTATTAAATTTTATACAAACTTTACATGGAAATGAATTACTTATTACCTAATTAATTTATACTTATTACATTATTTTAGATAATTATGAAACTAGAGTTTGATAGGTGGTTCAAATTCATTGAATGAATAAAGGAGGTTCTATCACATGGAAAAACTTACATTTTCAGAAGAAGGCACATTTAAAATTTTGCAATTCACAGATATTCATTTTAGCGATAATAATGAAGTAGATCAAGAAACGATAGGTTTGATGAAAGAAATATTGAAAGAGGAAAATCCAGATTTCATTATCGTTACAGGAGATACTGTATACGGAGAGAAAAACGTAGAATATTTACCACTTGCTTTAGCACCTATTATAGAATCTAATATTCCATTTAGTTATACATTTGGGAATCATGATACAGAAGATGGGCAAGGATATGAGGCTTTGTTTAAAGTGTTGGAGGATATTCCGAGTTGTATGATGTATCATGATGAAAATTCTAAAGTAGGGGTAGGTAATCACACTTTAGAAGTAGTAGATGATAAAGGGGAAGTAAAATGGGTGATTGTAGGTATTGATTCAGGTAATTATAATCCATTACCACACATGGAAGGTTATGCCTATGTACAAAAGCCTCAAATTGAATGGTACCAAGATATGATGAGAAAATATGAAGCTATAAACCCGAACTTCTCATCACTTGTATTTATGCATATTCCTCTT
>JARKVN010000015.1 GCA_029851645.1 Cellulosilyticum sp.
CGTTATAATTTTTTAAACGAAGCTGTTCTTAAGTGCCTAAGATACGCTAAAGAAAATGATTTAAAATCTTTAGAAACAGGTTCCTATCCTATTGATGGTGACAACCTCTTTGTTAATATCGTAGAATATACTACAACAACTCAGGAAAATAGATTTTGGGAAGCTCACAAAGCTTATATTGATTTACACCTTATGCTCATAGGATTAGAACAAATTGACCTTAACTTCATTCAAAATATGACCGAAAAAGATTATGTAGAAAAGGATGATTTCCTTCCACTTGAAGGGCCAGTTAATAGTTTTGTACATCTTAGCGAGAATGATTTCTTAATTTGTTATCCAGAAGATGCTCACCGTACAGCTATTCAAGTAGATACTCCTATAACGATTAAAAAAGCAATCTTTAAAATCAAGCTAGACTAAAACATCTTTTAAATTCATAAGGGAAATCTTATTATTTAGAAAATCTAATTTATAAGATTTCCCTTTTATGGCATATAACTTTTGCAGATACAATCATCCAATTACATGGAAAGGAGGCGACAAGGTGATACATTCCTCTTATAACTATAGAGGCTATGACACTGCCTTGTTATATTAAGATGAAAAATTATGTATGTATTGATATAGGTGGAACGTCTATTAAATATGGTGTTGTCAATGAATTAGCTGAGTTTTTAACCAAATCACAGTGCCCTACTCATGCACATTTAGGCGGTCCTCATATTATGGAAACCGTTAAAACACTTATTAAAAATTATCAGCTCAACTATACACTGCAAGGCATTTGTATTTCAACAGCAGGTATGGTTGATACGACAAGTGGCTCTATTCTTTATGCTAGTGAACTCATTCCTAACTATACAGGTACTCCTATTAAACAAATTCTTGAAGAAACTTTCTCTTTACCTTGCTGGGTAGAAAATGATGTGAATTGCGCTGGTCTTTCGGAAAGTATTAGTGGTGCGGGTAAAGACTCTAAAAGTTGTATCTGTCTTACAATTGGTACAGGTATTGGTGGCTGCATGATTTATGAAGATAAAGTTTTTCACGGCTTTAGCCATACTGCCTTTGAAATCGGGTATATGCACATAGAAGGTGGCAACTTCCAAGACCTTGCTGCAACAACTGCTCTTGTTAAAGAAGTTGCTCTTCGCAAAAAACTTTCTTCTGTAGATGGTCACTATGTCTTTGAAAATGCAAAAAAAGGTGATATGATTTGCAATGAGGCTATTGACCATATGCTTCACTACTTAGCTATGGGGATTTCTAACCTGTGCTATGTCATTAATCCTGAAACCGTTATCCTAGGTGGAGGTATTATGGCTCAGAAGGACTTTCTAGCACCTAAATTAGAACATCATTTAAAAGAGATGCTTCTTCCTGTCATCTATCATCAAACTCAATTCACTTTTGCCAAACATGGTAATGATGCCGGTATGTTAGGTGCTTTTTACCACTTTCAAAAACAAGAAATAAACCACTAGAAAGGGGGATTTTATTGAATAACTACGAAAAGACTATCATCCCTCGTATTGAAGCTTTTTATAATCAGTTAACAACTGTGGAAAAAACCATTGCTGATTTCTTCATCCATAACGATAAGAAGATGGACTTTTCTTCTAAAAACATTGCTAATCACCTGTATGTTTCTGAGGCATCACTTTCCCGTTTTGCAAAAAAATGTGGCTTTAAAGGCTATCGAGAATTTCTCTTTAATTACGAAGAAGCCTTCTATGAGAAGAAAAAGGTAGTCAATAATCTGACTCAGTCCGTACTAGATACTTATCAGGAACTTCTTAATAAAAGTTTTGCTTTAGTAGATGAAAACCAAATGGACCACATTAGTGAAATGCTCTCTTCCAGTAAATATATTTATATTTATGGAAAAGGCAGTTCTGGCCTCGTTGCCCGAGAGATGAAACTACGTTTTATGCGACTTGGTCTTCATGTAGAAGCTATTGACGATACACATATTATGCGAATGAACTCTGCTCTTCTTAATAAAGATGCACTCGTTATTGCTATTAGTATGAGTGGTAGAACCAAAGAAATTCTTTTCTCATTACAACTGGCTCATGATAGGGGGGCAAAATGTGTTCTCATGACCTCTCAATATAACCCTGATGCCACTAACTATTGTGATGAAATACTTCTGGTATCTGGCACAAAGAATTTAGACCGTGGTGATGTTATTTCACCACAGTTCCCCATTCTTGTGATGGTTGATATCTTCTATGCTCATTTTCTCAATACTGATTTCTATACTAAATCACAACTTTTCCAAACGACCCTTTCTGTCCTAGATGCATCACAAAAATAAAGGAACATTGCTCATCTGCAATGTTCCTTTATTTTTGTGATATGTTTAGTGACTGCTCTTCTTCAAAAAAATGCCCTGAATTATAAGCTGTTATTTTTCTTAAAAGATAAAATAACTGGTCTAACTCCTCTTGCTCTAAACCGCCTATAAGCTGCTCTTCCCATCTTTTTGATATTTCAAATATCTCTTCTTTTTGCTGTAAAGCTTTCTCAGTTAAATAAATATGATATTTTCTCTTATCCTTTTCATGAGGTGTTAACTTAACATACCCTTTATCCTCTAGTTTCTTAATAGCTCTTGTCGTTGTTGCCTTATCAAGACATACTTGTTCTGTAAGTTCATCATGACTCATACCATCTTTTAGGTAAAGTCTTAGAAGAAATTGATATTGTCCAAAGCCAATTTCATATTTATCATACTCCTTTGATAAAAAATTTGCTCCTAAACGATGTAAATAGCTAATATATCTCCCTATGCCTTCCGTTTCATAATACTTCATTCTTCACAACTCTTTTCTTCGATAGTATATTTGCTATCATCTTACCATATCCGATTTAACTATGCTACTACCTCTTTATAAGCTTCTTTTTGATTTAGATTTTTATGGTTTTCCATTTGTTTTAGATGACGCATTTCTCTAAAAATAATAGCCCCTGAGAGCATAACTGCTAATGTATCTGCTATTGGTCCTGCATACCATACACCATTTAATCCATAGAACTTTGGAAAGATAAGAAATGCTGGAATGAGGAATATTACCTGTCTAGTAAGCCCAATAATCATCGCTTTTTTAACCTTACCAACTGCTTGATAATAATTAGAAGCAGTCATTTGTATACCTATAATAGGTAAAGATAATAAAAAGATTCGCATACCTGATGCTGTAATTTCTGTTAATTCAGGGTCATTATTAAACATCCCTACTGCTATTTCTGGTGCGATTTGAATAAAAATAAAGCTGATAATTAATATCATCGTACATATCATTAAAGAAATTTTATATGTTTTACGAACACGTTCATATTGTTTTGCTCCAAAATTATATCCTATAATAGGTTGTGCCCCTTGATTTAGACCAAAAATAGGCATAACAAAAATGCTACTTACTGAGGCAATAATTGCCATCGCACCAATTGCTAAATCACCCCCATAGGTCATTAAGCTTCTATTTGCAATAAGTGTTACCACACTACTTGCCACCTGCATACAACATGGTGCAAGACCTATCATAAAAATATTTTTTATAATCATAAAACTTGGCTTCATATCTTCTTTTGTCAACTTAATTGTTGACTTTTTACTTCTTGTAAAGTAATTAATTACCCAACATGTTGCTACGAATTGTGAGATAACTGTTGCATAAGCTGCTCCTGCAATTCCAAGATTTAACCCAAAGATGAAAATTGGGTCTAGAATAATATTAACTATGGCACCAATAATCATAGTGAACATACCCACTCTAGGATTTGAGTCTGAACTAATAGAATGATTCAGTCCAAAAGCACACAAGTTGCAAATGGTTCCTATAAATAATGGTTTCATATAAGCTGCAGCATATTGAAGGGTTAAATCACTTGCACCAAATACCCTTAAAATAGAATCTGCAAATACATTACCAAAAATAGCTATAGCTATACTAACAACAACAATACTTAAAAATCCATTCCCTAAATATCTCTGCGCCTCTTCTCTTTTCTGTTTTCCAAAAGCAATAGAAATACTTGCAGAAGTTCCTATACCTATTAGCATACCTATTCCTGTAATAATCTGCGTAATTGGCATAGTAATTCCTACTCCAGTTATAGCGAGTCCCCCTACATTAGGAATATTGCCAATATAAATTCTATCCACAACATTATAAAGCATGTTAACAATCATTCCAATAATAGCTGGAATAGAAAATTTGACTAATAATTTTCCGATACTTTCTGTACGTAACTCATCTGTATTTTGTTGTACTGACATAAAATCACACTCCTTCGATAAATATTGTTGCATATGCAACAATATTTACTTTATCACATTTTTGTTGCATATGCAACAATTTTAAATGAGATTATACGTAAATTAAAGGCAAATAACAAAATCCCTCTATGAATTAGATATGTATCTAATTCATAGAGGGATTTTAGAATCTCTATTAGTATTTTGTTTTCTATGATAATAAGCTTATATTGTAAACTTGTTAATAAGCTGGTTGAGCTGATTTGTTAATTCTTCTAGGTTTCCTATTCCTTGTTCTAAATCTTCCATTGATACTGCAATTTCTTCTGTAGAAGTATTAACTTCTTGTGTGCTTATAGCCGTTTCTTTTGAAATTTCATTAATAAACTGCATCTGATTACCTAGTAATTCTTTGTTTTGATTCACTTTATCCATTAATAACATAATTTGTTTTTGTTTTTCATTAACCTTTTTAGCTGCATCCAAAATGTTTTGAAATCCGTCTAATGTACAATTTACAATATCATATTCTTTGTCCATAACATCTATAGTAATATCAACATTCAAGCTTGTACGATTTACCAAATCTTGAGTTTGAGTTAGAATCTCTTTTATTTCTTCTGTAGCATTCTTAGAATGTTCTGCTAACTTACGTACCTCTTCTGCTACTACCGCAAAACCACGTCCTGCTTCTCCTGCTCTTGCAGCTTCTATAGAAGCATTTAATGCTAATAGGTTCGTTTGTTCTGTAATATTAGATATAACATCTGATATAGAATTCATTTGACCAGCCTTAGTCTTCATTCCTTCCATCAGTTCTTTAATATCCATAGCAGATTGCTTTGCTTTCTCAGATTGTTCACCAAGTATTTTAATAACATCTACTCCATTTTGGCTAATTTCCTCAGTTTCTTCAGATAGCTGATTTACTTCTACAACATGACTTGAAATTGTTTCTATATTTTCAGCTAGTTGTCTCATGTCTGTATTGCCTTTTAATATATTTTGATCTACATTCGTTGCACCTATAGTAATCTGTCCTACAGCATGAGCTACTTCATTAATCGCCTTATCTGTTTCATGTGTAATCTCTACAAAGTTTGTTGCCGTTTGCTTAACTTCACTAGAAACTCTTATCATTTCTTGTACCATAGCAGTCATCTGGTCTAACATCTCATTAAGTGCATTTGATAAATTGTGAAACTCCAAAGTGCTATTATTATATAATCTCATTGATAAATCGCCTTTGGCTACTTCTCTAAATACCTTAACAACATCATCAATTTGCTTAGCTACCCATCTTCCAATTCCATTAGATATAAGGATTACTAATAAAGTCACTATTATCACTAAGATAACTACTACTTTTAATACTTCATCTATTACTGATGTAAGCTCTGTAACATCCATAATTCCAATAACCTTCCATCCTGTTAATGGATTAGTCGTAAAGGAAATAAAGCTTTCTCTTTTCAAAATAGGACCTGTTACAAATCCACTTTGGTTATTTTTTATAGTCTGTTCCCATACACTTGTTTGTTCTTGTATCTTCGCCCCAATATATCTTTGATCAGGATGAGATATAATGACACCTTGACTATCTGCTACAATCAAATATCCATCCAAGCCAACTTTTGAGTGTGCCAAGTCCTCAGCTAATACCCCTAAATTAATATCTAATCCTACGATTTTATTTACATTACTTACTGGATCTTTTACTGCTTTAGATAAAGTAATCATAGGTTCACTTGTATACTTATCAAGATATACCTCTGTTAAACAAACTTCTCCTGGTGAGGCAAGTGCTGCTTGAAACCATGGCCTTTCTACAAAGCTTTCATTCTCTATACCTGCTATAACTGGGTAGATTACTACTCCTATTGGTTCAGTAGCAACATATGCTCGCGATACCATACTATAACTATTTGTCACTCTCTCAAGCATCTCTCTGGGATCTGTAAAAACTTCATCATCAGCAGATATCATGTCCATCACCTTTGTCGTAAGGAGTATAAACCTATTCATCCCTTTATTAATCTCATCTACTGTTTGTGTAGAATTAGCCTCTAATTGCACATTTAATGTACTGCCATACTTCTTATAAGTAAATAAACTAATCGCTACCACTGCAGCGAATGCTGTTAAGAAAAATACTAAAAAGATTTTTCTTTTAATAGAACCTGGTTGTCTCATCTTACTTCTCATTTATTCCTCCCACATATTAAAACTTTACCTCTATATTATACCTTCTTACTTTTGCGAATTTAAATAGTTTTATGTCAAATGTAACCTACTTTTAATTTTTCTTTATAATGATAATTATAAGAATATAACAAACATCAAATTCTTAACTACTATACTCACTAAATTTATCCATGCTCATTGTACATAAAAAGTACCCATAGATACTTCTTAACATATATTATTTAATATATAAAAACCGCAAGTTTTAAGGAACTTGCGGTTTTTTCTCATACTCTCAAAAACAAATACTACAACTCTTTAACCCTGTTTTAGTGTCTTACACTTTTTTAGGTCAAACCCTCGAACCGTTAGTATTGGTCACCTACATGTATTACTAC
>JARKVN010000016.1 GCA_029851645.1 Cellulosilyticum sp.
TATTCTATCAGGTGTACAGCTTATAGAAAAAATTTCTAGTCAAGAGATGATTAGTAAAGAGCAGTTAGAAGGCTATTTAAACAAGCTTAAAAGGAATGCCTTCAGACTCTTAAAGCTAGCTAATAACTTAATTGATTTAACAGGAATGAGCGTTGGTTTTGAAACACTAAATTTGGAGAATCATAATATTATCAATATTATTGAAGAAACGACTTTGTCTGCTGTACAGTATGCCAAGAGCAAAGAGATAACACTTATTTTTGACACAGAGGAAGAAGATGTTATTATGGCATGTGATGCTGAGAAAATTCAGTGTATCGTATTAAATTTGCTAAGTAATGCAATTAAATACACACCTCAAAAGGGGCAGATTGAGGTAAATATCTTAAGAAGGGAAGATACTATTGATTTATCAGTAAGTGACACAGGAATAGGAATTCCAAAGGAAAAGAGAGAAATTATTTTTGAGGGTGGTGTTCAGTTAGATACTTCTCTAAGACGTATAAGTGAAGGTAGTGGCATGGGGTTAGCTATTGTAAAAGGAATTGTAGAGTTGTGTCAAGGGACAGTTCATGTAGATAGTATAGAAGGTGAAGGAACAACATTTACTGTAACATTGCCAATACATATTTTAGAGGGTAGTGAAAGTATAAATGAAGTGGAAAGTATCCTTAAAGTAGAGCGATGTAACATGGAATTTTCAGACTTATTAGGTGTTTAATTAAAATAAAGAAGAGTGAGTAGCAGAAAGTATATAGTCAGGCATTCATAAGGTATGATAGAATGAAACTAATTCTGATACGCATGGGAGAGGTGAAGTAAATGAGTAGGTTCCATGTAGAACTAAAAAAGGTAGTAGATGATTCTTATGATATTGAAGTGGGTAAAAATTTGTTTGATACCTTACTTAATGATTTAAAAGGAAAACTAGGAGAGGGCATTAGCCGTTATGCAATTATAACAGATTCCAATGTGAAAACATTGTATGGTGACCAACTTTTAGAAAGCATGTTACTAGAAGGCTTTCAGGTGGATTTAATCAGTTTTCCAGCAGGAGAAACTTCTAAGGTAAGAGCCACAAAGGAAATGATAGAAGATGAAATGCTAGCAAGAGGGCATCGCAGAGATAGTTGTATTATTGCTTTAGGTGGAGGCGTTGTTACAGATTTAGCAGGATTTGTAGCAGGCACATTTGGAAGAGGGATTCCTTTTATCAACTACTCCACAAGTATGCTAGGTGCTGCTGATGCTTCTGTAGGTGGGAAAACAGCAGTAGATACACCCCTGGCAACTAATTTAATTGGACTCATTTATCAACCTAGGAAAGTTTATATTGATTTAGCAACATGGGAAACTTTACCTAAGGAGCAAATTAGTAATGGACTTGCCGAAACCATTAAGCATGCCTGCATAGCAGACTATACTTTCTTTGCTTTTCTAGAAGAAAATATAGATAAATTATTAGAGGAAGATGGTATTAGCAAACAATATGAGATTTGTCAGCATCTAGCAGAAACGAATTGCAAAATTAAATATGAAGTGGTCAAACAGGATGAGAAGGAATTTAACCTTAGACAGGTACTTAATTTAGGTCACACTATAGGACGTGCTATTGAAACGCTGAGTCATTATACTTTACTTCATGGGCAAGCGGTAGCTATAGGAATGGCATTACAAGTTAAAATAGGACAAAAATTAGGCTATATCACAAAAGAAGAGGCTCATAGGGTCATTGCACTCTTTGAAAAAGCAGGACTTTGTACCAAGCTACCAGAGGACATGGCAACAGAAGAGGTTGTACAAAAGCTTTATACGGATAAGAAAGTACGACAAGGAAAGATTCGCTTCGTATTTCAAGAGGGAATTGGCCAGATTAAATGCCATGAAGATGGGAATTACTCTATTGCCTTGGAGGAAGATTTCATTAGAAGGACGATAAATGAGGTGCGTTAACAGAGAGTAGATAACTTTTAGATAAAATAATAGATAGGAGAAATGAAAAATGAATTTTGATAACGATTGTTTTTACTGTGTAAAAGATTCAAGACTTACAGACCTTATGATTAAAGTATGTGATTTAGAAGCATCTACATTGTATATGTTCAAAGAGCAAACTTATAAAGGACGTTTACTTGTAGCCTATAAAGAGCATGCAAGTGAAATCTGTGATTTAACAGATGAAGAAAGAAATACTTTTATGAAAGATGTAGCTAGAGCAGCTCAAGCTATGCATAAAGCGTTTAGTCCAGCTAAAGTAAACTATGGTGCTTATGGCGATACCATGAAACACTTACATTATCATTTAGTACCTAAATACGAAAATGGACCAGATTTTGGTGGTGTATTCCAAATGAATCCAAGAGCAGTTTATTTAACAGATGCTGAATATAACGAAATGATTGAAAAGGTTAAAGCACATTTATAAAAACTAAATAGAGGTAAGAAAGCCATGATATACTAATAATGTCATGGCTTTTTAATTGAAGGAGTGAAACAACAATATGAACTATAAAGAAGCGATCGAAAGATATAAGCCAATCAACGAGCAAGAGGCAAGTGAGAAGAAAGTTATATTAGATTATATTAATCAATATCCTCATAACATTTTACTTCGAGATAATGAATTTGGGCATTTAACAAGTTCTGGATTTATTATGAATAAGGATTTAACAAAGACGTTAATGATTCACCATAATATTTATAATACATGGGCATGGACAGGTGGACATGCAGATGGAGATGAAGATTTACTTTATGTAGCCATAAAGGAAGCAAAAGAGGAAACAGGTGTTACAAAGATAGAGCCTCTTACAAATGAAATTGCTTCAATAGATATCCTTCCTGTATGGGGACATGTTAAAAAAGGGAAATATGTAGCAACTCACATGCACCTATCTGTAGCCTATATCCTTATAGCAGATGAAGCGCAAGAACTATACATAAATGAAGCAGAAAATAGTGGTGTGAAGTGGATTAAGATAGAAGAAATGAAGCAGTATTGTAAAGAAGAAAAGATGCTTCCTGTCTACTATAAACTGATTGAGAGAGCGAAAAGTTATAGAGAAAATCTAAAATAAGTATCAAATGATTTAAGTCTAAAGCTAAAAAGGGTTGCAATTTAAGCCTAAGTATAATATATTATGAATAACACTATATTATTAAAAAGGAGGAGTTTATGTTAAGTGTAGTGAAAGAGGTTATTGGATACTAATTTAATAGTATGATTTTAGAAAAAGTTTCTAAAGCGCGATAGGTAGTAGAACTTTTTCTAAGATGTTGCTTTTGCCTTTCATTGCTTAACAAAACACTCTTTTAAGATATAGAAATCGGAATTTGGAATGGTAAGAGGCTACATAAGCTCTATCTAGGTTAGACTGGATAGAGCTAGGTGGCCTTTTATCATAGCTTGCTTATTTCTGAAGTAATATTTCTTTAAAGCTTTACAGAGCATCTGATTTATTTTGTGGATGTTTATAGACGTTATCTTAAATTAGAAAATAAGAGTGACCTACAAGGTAGCTATGCCAATAAAGGCAAAAGCAACTGTAGGTCATTTTTTATGCTGTAAATTACAAAAAAGATAAAGGAGAATAGAAAAATAATGATTTTAGCAAAGGAAATATTAGAATTTGGAAAAGTATTAGAAATGCTTAGCGAATGCGCAGTCTCAGAACGTGCAAAGAAAGAGTTACAAGGATTAGAGATGATTTTAAATCAAAGTCAGCTTGAGATAAAAATGAGAGAAACAACAGAAGCTAGAAAATTACTAGATAGTTTGGGAATGCCACCATTAAGTAGTATGAAAGGGCTAGAGCGTATGACTAAAGAAGTAGAAATAGGAACGATGCTAGAGCCTGAGACTTTAATCGAAATAGCCTCTTTTATTAAGGCAACTAGGCAGATGAAGCGTTACTTGGGAAGAGGAGAATATTTAGAATGTGAACTCGCTTTATATGGAAGAGGGTTTTATAATTTGGAAGCCTTAGAGGAAGAAATTGAAAGAAGTATTCGTAATGGGGGAGTAGATAGTGAAGCTTCACCAACGCTCAGAAGTTTAAGACGTAGTATTGAGCTGAAAAAAGAGATGATGAAAAGCAAGTTAGAGAAAATCATTCAAACCAAAAAGAATTATTTAGCAGATTCTTATATTCTGAATCGAAATGGACATTATGTGATTGCGGTTAAGAAAGAATACAAGCATCAGGTAGAGGGGCAGTGTTTTGATACTTCACGTAGTGGTAATACTGTGTTTATTGAGCCAGCGATTCTAGGTAAATTGCAAGAAGAGTTAAATATGCTGGAAATAGAGGAAAGCAATGAGGTAAGAAGAATTCTCTATACTTTAACCAATGAGGTTGAAGCTTACTTAGCAGAAATAAAAGGGAATATGGAAATGATGCTTGCTTTAGATATAGCTTTTGCTAAAGGGAAATTATCAGCTAATATGAAAGGAAGAGCAGTGGAACTTGTAACAGATAGGCAGATTATGATTAAACAGGGAAGACATCCCTTACTACCTGCTGCTTCATGTGTTCCTCTAGATTTTGAAATAGGGGGAGAAACCAAAGGGATTATTATTACAGGGCCTAATACAGGAGGTAAAACAGTCGCACTTAAGACAATAGGGCTGCTTTCTATGATGGTTCAGTGCAGTTTACATGTACCAGTTGGTGAAGGAAGTAAGTTTGCTATGCATAATGAAATCCTGTGCGATATAGGAGACGGACAAAGCATAGAGGAAAATTTATCTACCTTTTCTGCACATATTAAATCCATAACAGCTATTTTAGAGAGGGTAACAAATGAAAGTCTAGTATTGTTAGATGAGTTGGGGTCAGGGACAGACCCTAAAGAAGGGATGGGAATTGCGATCGCTATTTTAGAAGCTTTAAGGAAAAATGCTGGACTATTTGTCGCAACAACCCATTATCCAGAAGTTAAAGATTATGCTTTAAAAACACCAAAACTTCAAAATGCCTGTATGCAATTTGATAAGGAAACTTTAAGACCACTTTATACACTTAGAGTAGGCGAGTCAGGAGAAAGTTGTGCATTATATATTGCTGAGAAATTGGGATTTCCTAAACAACTTATCTCTATTGCTAAGAATTGTATTGGTAGTGATTTAGGAGTTAAAGATACCAAGGAGTATGCTACTTTAGAAAAGGAGAAAGTAACCCATGAGCCTGTTAGTAAAGGCCCTAAAATAGAAAAGCGTAAAGAAAAAGTAAAGGCTAAACAGATTAAAAAATTTAATAGAGGAGATAGTGTGTTAGTCTTTCCTAATAAAGAAAAAGGCATTGTATTTGAAGCAGCCAATGAAGAGGGCATGGTAGGTGTTCAAGTTCAAGGAAGAAAAAGGTGGGTCAATGCCAAAAGGCTAAAACTATTAGTTGCTTCTAGTGAACTTTATCCAGAGGACTATGATTTCTCAATTATTTTCGATAGCGTTGCCAATCGTAAAGCAAAGAAGAAAATGAGTAAAGGGTATAGACCAGAAGTAATGGCTGTTTATGATAGTCAAGAAGAGGCAAAGTGGGGGAAAACTGAATAATGCAAAAGTGATGAACTGTAAAAATTCTTAATTGACAAGGAAAGGGAACGTGATATAATAGATAGCGTGCTATCTAAATAAGGAGTGAGAAAAATGAACTATAATATCGAGAAAAAGGATATTGGTTTGCTTCTAAAATGTATTAATAACAAGATTATATGTAGCTTAAATAAAGAACTAGAAGTTTTTGATATTACATTAATGCAAGCAGAAGTGCTAGGTTATATGTATACTCATCACAAGGATCAAGATATTTTTCAGAAGCAAATAGAGGAGTTTTTTAACTCTAGCAATCCCACAATTACAGGTATATTAAAGCGTTTAGAAGCCAAAGATCTCATTGAGCGTAAGGCGAGTGCTACAGATGGTAGATATAAGAAACTCACCTTAACAGATAAGGGGGTTAAGCTTATTAACCAACTTGCTGAATTGGGTCCAAAGAGGTTGGAAGTAAAGATAACCAAGAAACTTTCAAGTAAGGAAAAAGATGAACTTGAAAGATTATTAGCCCTTGTATTAGAAGGTTTGGAAGAATAAAATATGAAATACTAAAAAAGGAGAGGATAAAGTGATAAAGAAGCTAATACCTTACATAAAAAAATATAAAGTAGCGACGTTCTTATCAATTACCTTTGCTGTACTTGAAGCATTGTTCGAGCTACTTATTCCTTTAGTTATGGCACAAATTGTAGATGTAGGGATTGTTAATGGAGATGCAGCTTATACCATTAAAATGGGGATTCTTATGATTGTTATCGCACTTATCTCATTAAGTTGTGGCTTAGGGCTTGCTAAATATGCAGCAGTAGCTGGTCAAGGATTAGGGGCAGAACTGAGAAGTGCACAATACAAGAAAATTCAAACATACTCATTTAAAAATATTGAGAAGTTTAGTACAGCATCACTCATTACACGTTTAACAACAGATGTAACAGCTATACAAAATTCAGCAACGCTAGGCATTAAATTATTAGTTAGGGCGCCTATTATGCTTATTTTTGCAGCTATTTTAGCAGCCATGATTAATGCAAAACTTGCACTTGTTTTCGTAATCTCAGCACCTATACTTGTTATTTGTATTGGTATCTTGATTTTCAAGGTAAAACCAAGATTTGAGCGTATGCAACAACAAGTAGACAAGCTCAATACTGTTTTACAAGAAAATTTAGTTGGTATTCGCGTTGTTAAAGCTTTTGTAAGAGATAAGAAGGAAAAAGAAAAATTTAAAAGTGGCAATGATGGCTTACAAGAAGCTTCTGAAAAAGCATTTGGTTTAGTTGTATTAGGTATGCCAATCATGCAAATGGCTATGTTTTCAAGTTTAATTGCTATTTTCTGGTTTGGTGGTAATATGATTTATACCGGCGAACTTGAAGTTGGTAAAATGACAAGTTTCATCGCCTACTCTATGCAAATTTTAATGTCACTTATGATGCTTGCAATGGTACTTATGATGATTTCACGTTCTATAGCATCTCTAGCTCGTATTATTGAAGTACTTGAAGAAGAACCAGATATTGTAGACCCAGCTAGGCCCGTACTTGAAGTGAAAAACGGTGATATTGAATTTAGAAATGTTAACTTTAAATATGAAGAAGATAGCCCTGAAAATAATTTAGACCAGATTAATCTTAAGATTAAATCAGGGGAAACCATTGGTATTATTGGTGGAACAGGTTCTGCTAAGACATCACTAGTGCGGCTTATTCCAAGACTCTATGATGCAAGTTCAGGTGAAGTACTAGTAGGTGGGGTTAATGTAAAGGATTATGAACTTGAAACCTTACGTAACTCTGTAGCTATGGTGCTTCAAAAGAATACGCTTTTCTCAGGAAGTATTAGAGAAAATCTTAAATGGGGAAATGAGAACGCAACTCAGGAACAAATCGAGGCAGCATGTCAGGCATCTTGTGCAGATGAATTTATCAGCCGCTTACCAGGAGAGTATGAAATGGATCTTGGGCAAGGTGGGGTGAATGTATCTGGAGGACAAAAGCAAAGACTATGTATTGCAAGAGCCTTATTAAAAACACCTAAAGTACTTATTTTAGATGATAGTACCAGTGCAGTAGATACAGCAACAGATGCTAAGATTAGAGCAGGCTTTGCTGATAATTTAAAGGATACAACTAAGATTATTATTGCACAAAGGGTTAATTCCGTTTGTGAAGCAGATAAAATTATTGTTATGGATGATGGTAAGATTTCAGCTGTAGGGACTCATGATGAACTGATGGCAACTAGCGAAATCTACCGAGATGTTTATATTTCACAACAGGAAGGAGTTGGTTTAAGTGAGTAAAGGATCAAAAGGGATGCCAAAACCAAAAAATATGAAGCAAACTTTAGGAAGACTGATGCGCTACTTAGGTAAATACAAACTTGCACTAGTAGCAGTAAGCTTTTTAATCATAATCAACTCTATTTCTATGGTAGCAGGAGTATTTTTCCTAAAGCCAATTATTAATAATTATATTTTACCAGGTGACTTTGTTGGATTAGCTAAAATGCTTGTAGTATTAGCAGTTATATTTATAATAGGGGCTCTAAGTTCTTTTGCTTATGCTAGAATTATGGTTCATATTGGTCAAAAATCCGTACAACAAATCCGTACAGATCTTTTTAACAAGATGCAAACCCTTTCTATTAAATACTTTGATGGACATACACATGGGGATTTAATGAGTCTTTATACAAATGATATTGAGAGTATCAGCGAAGCCCTTAATAATAGTGTGGCTAATGTGATTTCTTCAATATTCCTTTTTGTAGGTGTTGTGATTATGATGCTTACATTAAGTCCCATCTTAGCGCTTCTTACTTTTGCTATGCTTGGGATATTACTTTTCTGTATGAAAAAAATCGGACAGAAAAGTGGCTATTACTTTGGAATGCAACAAGCTAAAATTGCAAATTTAAATGGTTATGTTGAAGAGATGATTGAAGGACAAAAGGTTGTTAAAGTTTTCTGTCATGAAGATAAAGCCATTGAAGCCTTCGATAAACTTAATGAAGAATTAAGAGAGGCTTCAACTGGAGCTCAAACATTTGCTGGTGCTATGATGCCACTAATGGGGAACTTATCTCATATTAACTATGCGGTTAACTGTTGTGTAGGTGGTCTTTTAGCCATTTCTGGGATATTAGATGTAGGGGCACTGATTGCTTTTCTTCAATATGTACGTCAAATATCACAACCTGTAACACAAGTATCGCAACAAATGAACGTTGTTATTGCAGCTTTAGCTGGTGCTGAACGTATTTTTAATGTTTTAGATGAAGAACCTGAGATAGATAATGGAAGTGTTACTTTAGCTAAAGTAAATGTTAAAGCAGATGGCCAGTTAGAAGAAACAGATCATTATACAGGGCACTGGGCATGGAATAATAATGGGAAGTTAGTAGAACTTCGAGGTGATGTAAGATTTGAGAATGTAGTCTTTGGCTATAATGAAGAGAAAACTATCTTAAAAGGCATTTCATTATTTGCTAAACCAGGACAGAAGATTGCCTTTGTTGGTTCAACAGGTGCTGGTAAAACAACAATTACTAACTTGATTAACCGTTTCTATGAAATTAACTCAGGAAATATCACTTATGACGGAATTAAGATTACAGATATAAAGAAGGATGAACTTAGAAAATCCATTGGTATTGTTCTTCAGGATACACATCTTTTCACAGGAACAATTGCAGATAATATTCGTTATGGAAATCTTCATGCAACAGATGAAGAGGTTATCGCAGCAGCAAAACTGGCGAATGCACATTCATTTATTAAGCATCTAGCACATGGTTATGACACTGTTCTTACAGGTGATGGAGAAGGTTTATCTCAAGGACAAAGACAACTTCTTGCAATTGCTAGAGCAGCTGTAGCCAACCCACCAGTACTTATTATGGATGAGGCGACAAGTTCGATTGACACAAGAACAGAGAAGCTGATTGCAGAAGGTATGGATAAATTGATGGAAGGTAGAACTGTATTTGTTATTGCTCACCGTTTGTCAACTGTACGTAATTCAGATGCCATTATGGTATTAGAACAAGGTGAAATTATTGAACGTGGTACTCACGAAGAGTTACTGGATCAGAAAGGCCGATATTATCAACTTTATACAGGTAAGGCTGAACTTGACTAGAGGTATCAGTAAGTAGCAAATAGAATAGAAAGTAAAAAAGGGCCAACTAATCCCTAAGGGATGAAGTGGTCCTTTTTACTATTAGAGGAAAGTGATAAAGAGGGTTTAGAAGGCAGATAGAAGCTACTTAGTAATTCTGAGCTTTGAATAAAAGTTGTCGCTGTTAGTATTTCATCATTACAGGTAAAATAGGGATGTTTAAATTGAGATAGACTGTCAAAAATGCACTGGAAAGAAGAGGAGTCTGCAAAAAATAAATTAACAGTAGAAGGCCCTAGAAAAGTAGTAGTATCTGGAGCAAGACCTACAAAGGAGTAAGCAGCGCGTGTACCTGTTTCAGGGTATGGGGAAAAGAAATAAGCACCATATCGAAAAGGCGCTGCTCGAAGAAGTGTTTGAATTCGAGTAATGATGTCTGATAAAGTGATGAGAGCATTTTGTACACATTTATTTTGCTGAGTAAAACTGATATTATGATGCCTAGTACGATTATCTGCACATAGTTTACTAACAGAATGTGCATCTGCTTTACTAAAGGTCTCTCCTTTGGCACAGGAGTCTGTATGACCTTGAGTACATCCAGCAGCTCGATTAAGAAGATAGGATAGACCAATATTCTGGTTGTTAAGAGCAGCAATAGGAACATTTGTGGAGGTAGTTTGATTGGTATAGCTATTATGACTATTACTCATATTGCTACCTACCGTTTCTGTATGAGAGTTACCTTTATTAATGGTTTCACTATTAGACATAGTAGTAGAAATATTCTTAGCTATTGCCCTAGCATGACTGATATTAGATTGGCTAAAAATAGAGAGTATATAGTAGAGTTCACACAGTTCATCAAGATACTGGGTTAATTTACAATAAGATAAAGGAGAGGCTAAAAAGAACGCATTAAACTCGGCAGTAGTCCCCATTAAATTGATAAAAGTAGTAAGAAGAGGTGTAGTAGATGTTGTGTTAGGAATGACTGTGCCTAGAGCAATTTGCGCATAGTGCTTGGCACAAAAGAACTGATTTAAAAATTCAGGGGGATTAGAAATTACTTCAAGTTCAATCCCAGGGAAAAAGGCCGTTAATCCATCTTGAAGTAGTTGAAAAGCAAAGCCGTGGATTCCTTTAATACCTACATAGATAGCATATTTATTTTTATTAAAGCTTAGTAGAACGCCAATCACTTCATCCAATGCATTTAGGGCATTAAAAATAAACTGAAATTGGGACGCTGTAGTACTAGCAGGCCAATTTTTAATCTGAACTAGGCAAATAGGTGTATCTGAACAATGAGGTGGATTGATACAGAATTTAGACAGTTCATGTAAGAAGGGACGATTAATAAGAAACTCAAAACGTGTGAGTGCTTCTTGCAAAAGTTCTATATCTCGCACATCATCCACAGGGCATCCCTCCACATTGACATTGATAATATCACTTTATGCAAGACAATCATAAAAATATGATCATTTAGCCCACAGATGTATAAAAGATAGATTGAAATGTGGATAAATGAAAGAAAAAATTTCATGGGGTGTGGATAAATGTTGGTTAGAGAGGGTATTTTTATTCCATAATAATAATGGTATGATTAAAGAGAACAGATAAAATAAATTACTTTTATAGATTGACTGTAAATTAGGAGGAAGAAATGTTAAATCAGTTTTCAAGAACAGAACTTTTATTTGGTAAGGAGGCTATGGAAAAGCTTGCTAATGCTAGAGTTGCCGTATTTGGAGTCGGTGGAGTCGGTGGCTTTGCTGTAGAAGCATTAGTTAGAAGTGGGGTAGGTGCTTTCGATATCATTGATGATGATAAGGTATGCCTAACCAATCTTAATAGACAAATTATAGCTACCAGAAAAACAGTTGGAAAATATAAAGTAGAGGTTATGAAGGAGAGAATTTTAGAAATCAATCCTAAAGCCCAAGTAACCACACATCAATGTTTCTATTTACCAGAGGAAGCTGATAAGTTTGATTTCTCGCAATATAATTATGTAATAGATGCTATTGATACAGTAACAGCTAAAATTGATCTAGTTGTAAGGGCGCAAGAAGCAGGTGTGCCTATTATAAGTTCAATGGGAGCAGGAAATAAGCTTGACCCAACTAAGTTTGAAGTAGCAGATATTTATAAAACCTCTGTTTGTCCATTAGCAAAGGTTATGAGAAGAGAACTTAAAGCAAGACGTGTAAAGAAATTAAAAGTTGTATACTCTAAAGAAGTAGCAAGAAAACCAATAGATGATATGTCCATTAGTTGTAGAACAAACTGTATTTGTCCTCCTGGAGCAGAAAGAAAATGTACAGATAAAAGACAAATTCCAGGAAGTACAGCTTTCGTACCATCTGTAGCAGGACTTATTATTGCAGGTGAAGTGATTAAAGATATTACAGGAGTAAGATAAGAAGTAGGGTAGCTTAGTGAAGCTACCCTATTGCTATTTTAAAAGGAGGACAGTACATAACAAAAGGTATGATAAAAGTTAAAGATAGGATGGATAACTAATTAGTAAGTGGCATTTTGACGAAAATAACTACAGACATGATTAATACATAAATGGGAGAAGAAAGATGGATAAAGGTACAAAAGCCTTCATAATAACGGCTATAATTGGTACAGTGATTGTTTCTATGTATGTTGGAGCTTCTGTATTTTTTATGGACAGTTTTTATTTTGGAACAACACTAAGTGACCTTAAGATAGGAGGAAAAACTGTAGAGGCTGTTAAAGTAGCTATTGAGGAAAAGGGAAAAAATTATGAGCTCAATTTATATGGAAGAGACGGTGAAAAACAAACACTTAAAGGAGAGTTATTTGAGTTAGTTTATGAAATTAAAGAAGATGTAGAGCAGTTAAAAAAGGGACAAAAGGCTTTTGGATGGCCTTTAGCTCTGTTTAGTTCAAAAGCACTTAATATATCTGAAACAGCTACCTATAATGAAGCAAAATTAGAAGAGGCTATTAAAGGACTTTCTTACCTTGAGGAAGAAAATATCATAGAACCAGAAAATGCCACTTTGAGTTTTAATGGGACAAGTTATGATATTATTCCAGAAAAAGAAGGGAATAAACTTAACTTTGAACGTGTTAAGGAGGTTGTAAAACAAGCTATTGAAAAGAGTAATAGGGTAGTAAATTTGGAAGAGAGTGGGTGTTATGAAACGGCTAAGTTTACAGAAGAATCACCAGAAATTATAAAAGCTCAAGAAGCGTTTAATGAGTACTTACAGGCAGATATTACATATCTTTTTGGAAAGCAGGAAGAAAAGGTAGATGCAGAACTTATTAGTTCATGGCTAGAATTTACAAGTCAAGGTGAGGCTTTATTAAATGAAAATAAAGTAAGAGGATACATAAGAGAGTTAGATAAGAAATATAGTACTTTGGGTGCGACAAGACAGTTTAAAACTTCTGATGGTACCATAGCAACAGTGAGCGGAGGGGACTATGGTTGGCAGATTAGTGTATCGAAGGAAACAGAGGCGCTTCTTACGGCAATCAAAGAGGGACAGACTATTTATCGAGAGCCTATTTCAACATCTGTATCTCAAAGTTATAATAGTAATGATATAGGAGATACATATGTAGAAATTAGTTTAACTAAACAATACTTATGGTTTTATAAAGATGGGAAATTACTTACTCAAGGAGGGATTGTAACAGGAGATCAAAGAAGAAACTATAGTACGCCTCAAGGAATTTATAAGCTTGATTATAAGCAAAGAAATGCAACTTTAAGAGGGCCAGGCTATGTAACGCCGGTTAACTACTGGATGCCATTCAATAAGAATATTGGTCTTCATGATGCGACATGGAGAAATTCTTTTGGGGGGAATATCTATATAGCTAATGGCTCACATGGATGTGTCAATGCACCTTATGATATGGCACAAATTATTTTTAATAATATAGAGTCAGGTATGCCTATTGTGTGTTATTATTAAAGAAAATAAATAAAAAATAGGCTTTAATAAGAGGTTCTATGTAAATATGAAAATAGATATGACAAAAGGAAATATAAGTGGGCATTTAGCTCAATTTGCTATGCCACTTATATTGGGGAATATTTTTCAACTGACATATAATGAAGTAGATTCTATTATTGTAGGGCGCTTTGCAGGGGACGTTGCACAAGCTGCTATAGGTACAGCTAATCCTATTATGAATATTGCAGTATTTTTTATTGTAGGGATTTGTACAGGGACATCAGTACTTATGAGTGAGTATTTTGGTGCTAAAGACTATGAGAAACTAAGAAAAGAGATTGGAACATCTATGTCTGTAGGCTTTTTATTTTCTCTAGGCTTATCTATAATCTGTATGTTATTAGCTAAGCGATTTTTAACTTGGATTAATACACCAAGTGAAATCTTACAGATGGCAACAGGTTATATTAGAATTGTTTTTGGAGGGCTTGTATTTACTTTCTTATATAACATTTATGCAGCGACCATGCGAAGCATAGGTGATGCAAAAACACCTATTTATTTTGTAGCTTTTTCAGCAATACTCAATATCATTTTAGATTTACTATTCATTGTGAAGTTTGATATGGGAGTTCAAGGAGCTGCTATAGGGACGGTTCTATCACAAATAATATCGGCTGTTTTATGTGCTATATATGTTTATTTTAAAATGCCGATCATTAGTATGAAATGGAAAGACTTAAGAATTGATAGTAAGCTACTAAAAGATACAGTAAACTATAGCTGGGCAACAGGCATGCAGAAAATTACACTTAATGTAGGTAAAGTATTAGTTCAAGCTTTTGTTAATGACTTAGGTGTAGCTAGTATTGCTGCTTTTAATGCTGTAAGTAGAGTGGATGACTTTGTTTTTCAACCACAACAAAGTATTGGCTCAGCTATAACAACTTTTGTTGCTCAAAACCGTGGTGCAAAACAGTATAAACGTATTCAAAAATCCTTTAAAATTGGTATGCTGATGGAAGCTTTATATTGGATTATAATTGGCATTTTGGTATGGATTTTTGCTACTCAAATTATGGTTTTATTTGTAGGGGATGTAACAACAGAAGTTGCTAAGTTAGGCGTTATTTATCTTAAGACCATGGCATTTATATACATTCTTCCAGCTATGACGAATGGCCTACAAGGTTATATGCGAGGTTGGGGTGAGATGAAAATTTGCTTAGCAAGTACCTTTGTTCAGATTGTGGGGAGAGTAGCAGCGGCAGCACTTTTAATTCCAAAATTTCAGGTGGCAGGTATCTCTTATAGTTGTTTGTTTGGATGGTTATGTATGTTAGCTTTTGAAATACCTTGTTATATTAAATTAAAGAAGAAGGGTGAGAAACTAATGGTCAAATCTAAAAATAGAAAGGCATAAGAGTTGGAGCAAGAGTTTTTTAATATACTATGAAGATATAGGCAGGAGGCGCTCTATGAAACTACAAAGTTGTGAAGTTTGTAAGAAAATATTTAAGACAGCGACTGATAGTAAGGTATGCCCAAGGTGTATGATGGGTAATGAATCACATTTTGAGTATATAAAAAAATATCTACAAAAACATCCAGGAACATCTATGCAAATTCTAGTAGAAGAAACAGGGGTACCAATTGCTGCGATTGAACAATATTTAAGACAAGAGCGTATAGAGGTTGCGTATGGATCTCCAGTTACGTTAGGGTGTAATAAATGTGGCACACAGATTGTGACAGGAATGTATTGTGATCAATGTGCGAGGAGTATGGTCAGAGACTTTCAGAAAATAAAAAACGAAATTATAAGTAAAGAAAAAGAAGAAAAAGGGCAACTAAAATACGTAGCAGCAAAGTGGAGAAGTAAATAGAGTTTTTTGTTAAAGGTCCCAAAACTTAAAGACCCCTTAAGTTTTGGGGCCTTTAGTTTGCATAAAAAGAGTATTTATCCTAAACTCTAACCTTTTTATTAACAATAAAAGCTGATATAGTAAGAATAAATTATCTGAATCAAATTGAACAATGAAAGGTGGTAATATGTCAGACTCTATTTTAACAAAAAAAGCAATTGCAGAAGCACTTAAGGAGCTTACATTAACGAGGCCTTTTGATAAAATATCTATTTCAGAAATTACTAAGGCTTGTAATTTAAATCGTCAAACTTTTTATTATCATTTTCAAGATAAATATGAACTTCTAGGTTGGATATACTATACAGAAGGGTTTTCTGTTGCAACTCATGATATTAGTTTTGAGAACTGGCACCAAAAGATTTTAGATTTTCTAAAGGTGTTAAGAAAAGATAAGACTTTTTACTGTAATACGATTAAGTCCGCCGAAAAGGATTTTGTAGAATATTTACTCCAAATTACAATTGCATTATTTGAAGAAGCCATTAAAGTAGTTGATGTGCAGCAAAAAGTAAAGACGGAGGAGAAGAAGTTTATTTCGGAGTTTTATGCTTATGGGGTATGTGGCACTATTACCAATTGGATTCATAAGGGGATGAAAGAAGAGCCAGAAACCGTCGCACATAACTTAAAGCTTCTAGCTCTTAATACAGAGCAGCTTGCCTATAAAATTTGCATAGGTGAAATAGTTACTTCAAGTGAAACTTTAGAATCAGCCAAGCTTTAATTTGCTCTTCAGTTGCCTCGTGAAGTAGCGATTTAAGCTCTATTTGAAGCTGATTTAGTACATCAGGTGTAAAATGCTCATTGCTTAAATCCTTACCTAGAGCAATGACATTACGGCAAGTACGTTCAAGAGATTTATGTGTATTGCGTAAAATATGATGTAATGTGATTTTTAGAGTAACTTCTTTAATGCGAGTATTAAGTGACATGGAGAACCCTCCTATATTGGTTTTAACTTCCTTAACTAATTTTATATTTTTATTATAGTTCCTATCTATGGGTGTGTATACTAAGTGATATTAGACAATTTTGTATATCTGTCTAATAATGTGACAAAGAAGATAATTTGTCTAGTTACCTTTTAGAGTTTATTAGATATACTCTGTTTATAGGCAAGAGATTCATAATCTATTTGAGAAGAGAAAGGATGACAGTTATGAATAAAAAAGGATTAGGAACTATTTTAGCAGGAACAGCATTAGTAGGCGCTGCAGTAGCAGCAACTTGTTACAATAAAGAGAAAAAGAAAAAAGAAGCTAAAGGATTACCTGAAATAAGTAGTGCATCATTTGAAGAAGGTCGTCAAATTTATTTTGTTGGTGGAGGACTTGCTTCATTAGCAGGGGCAGCTTACTTAATTCGTGATTGCCATATTGCAGGGGCTAATATTCATGTGTTTGAGGGGATGCATGTTTTAGGCGGAAGTAATGATGGAGCTGGAGATGTAACAAATGGTTTTGTGTGCCGTGGTGGTAGAATGCTTAATGAAGAAACTTATGAAAATTTCTGGGAGCTTTTCTCTAGTATTCCATCTTTAGATATGCCAGGCATGAGTGTTACAGAAGAAATCTTGAACTTTGACCATTTGCATCCAACTCATGCACAAGCACGTTTAATTGATAAACATGGGGTGATTCAAGATGTTCACTCAATGGGATTTGATACAAAAGACCGTTTATTACTAGGGAAATTGATGGCAACACCAGAAGAAAAATTAGATGACTTAACCATTGAAGATTGGTTTGAAAGTAGTCCACACTTTTTCACTACAAACTTCTGGTATATGTGGCAGACTACTTTTGCTTTCCAAAAATGGTCCAGTCTATTTGAATTCAAACGTTATATGAACCGTATGATTTTTGAATTCTCACGTATTGAAACCCTTGAAGGTGTTACAAGAACGCCTTATAACCAATATGAATCAGTTATTGTACCATTACACACTTTCCTTGAAAAACATGGGGTGCAATTCCATACGAATACAACAGTTACAGACATTGATTTTAGGGAAGGTAAAGCACTTACTGTTTCAAGAATCCACCTTGAAAGGCCAGAAGGTAAAGAAACCATTGAACTAGCACCACAAGATATTTGTATTATGACTAATGCTTGTATGACAGATAGTGCAACGCTAGGAGATTTCCATACAGCACCAGAATACAATCCAAGTAAGCCAATTTCAGGGGAACTTTGGAGTAAAGTGGCAGCTAAAAGAGAGGGACTTGGAAATCCAGAACCATTTTTCGGACATCCTGATCAAACCAACTGGGAGAGCTTTACAGTAACTTGTAAAGGAAATAAACTTCTTAAAATGATTGAGAAATTCTCAGGAAATATTCCAGGTAGTGGTGCACTAATGACCTTTAAAGACTCTAACTGGCTGATGAGTATTGTAGTAGCAGCGCAGCCACACTTCAAAAATCAACCTATAGATACTACCATTTTCTGGGGCTATGGTCTATATACTGATAAGGTAGGAAATTATGTAAAGAAACCAATGCGTGATTGTACAGGAGAAGAACTTCTTACAGAACTCATTCATCATTTCCATTGGGAAGACCAACTAGATGAAATTATGGAAGATGTTGTGAATGTTATTCCATGTATGATGCCATATATTGATGCACAGTTCCAACCACGTAAAATGACAGATCGTCCACAAGTGGTTCCAGAAGGCTCAACAAACTTTGCAATGATTAGCCAATTTGTTGAAATTCCTGAAGATATGGTATTTACAGAGGAATATTCAGTACGTGCAGCAAGAATTGCTGTTTATAAACTACTAGGATATACTGACAAAGAAATTTGTCCAGTCACACCATATCACAAAAATCCAAAGGTATTAAAGCAGGCCTTAAAAACAGCCTATAGATAATATAAGTAAGAAAGATTAAGCTCTTTATATCCCCTTAAGTTTCTGTTAGTTATTAAGAGGATTTCAGCTGATGAAATGAATAAGTAGAAAAATAGGGACGGTTCTGACCGGTATATTTGGCCAGAACCGTCCCTATTTTATATTATTAATGGCAGAAAATTAATTTATATTTTAGTGCACTAAAGTGTTGACTTTAATGCTTTAGCATACTAAAATATAAATTAGTTAAAAAAGCTAGATTAAGGAGCGATTGGAATGCAAATAAAAGAATTAATGAAGAAAGCTGTTGTATGTACAGTAGCAACAGCATTAAGTTTAGGTTTTACTGGATGTAGCAATATGAGTGGAGACGGACAAATAGAATTAGCAAGTGTATTAGATAAAGAGGCACTAATTGTAGGGCTAGATGATACTTTTGCACCCATGGGGTTTAAAGATGAAAACGGAGAAGTTACAGGCTTTGATGTAGACCTTGCAAAGGCTATTGGGGAAAAGCTTGGTAAGGAGATTGAATTTCAAAGCATTGACTGGAGTATGAAAGAAGCAGAACTTAATGCAGGAAATATTGACTTTATTTGGAATGGCTATACCATTACAGAAGAAAGAAAGGCTCAAGTTGCCTTTGGGACGCCTTATCTTAAAAATAGACAAATCATTGTAACGTTAGCAGGTTCAGAAATTAATTCTAAAGCTGATTTAGCTGGTAAAACTGTGGCTGCTCAAACAGGGTCTAGTGCAGTAGATGCCATGGAAGCAGAGCCAGATATTTTAGCTAGCTTTAAAGATGGTAAGCCTATTACCTATGAAAGCAACAATGATGTTTTAATGGACCTTGAAGCAGGGCGTGTGGATGCAGTCGTGGCAGATGAAATTATTGTAAAGTACTACATGAGCAAAAAAGGTGAAGAAAAATTTAAAGTGCTGGAAGAGGATTTTGGCAAAGAGGAATACGGTGTAGGTATGAGACAAAGTGATACAGATTTAGTAGAAGCATTTAACAAAGCTTATAGCAAGTTAAAAGAAGAAGGGGAACTTGCAGCCATTTCAACGAAATGGTTTGGTGAGGATATTACAAATTAAAATAGAAAATCTAGTAAGTTAGTAAGTAGTAAAAGTTTAGAGGAGGATTGACATGACAGAAGTATTGGGCAATATAGGAGAAATCATATCATATATAGGCAAAATGATGCCACAGATGGGTGAGGGCTTAAAAGTCACCCTAAATGTATTTACATTAACACTTCTATTATCTGTGCCATTAGGTGTAGTAGTTGCCTTATGTCGGCTGTCAAAGATTAAGTTACTAAGTAAGGCTATGGCATACTATATTTTACTGATGAGAGGAACGCCTTTATTACTTCAGATTATATTTATCTTCTTTGGATTACCTATTCTTAATATTAGTATTGACCGTATGCCAGCAGTTATTTTAGCATTCACTCTAAACTATGGTGCCTATTTTGCTGAAATCTTTAGAGCAGGGATTGCTTCTATTGATGAGGGACAATATGAAGGGGCGGAAGTATTAGGACTTACTAAGGTAGATACATTCTTTAGAATTATTATGCCACAAGCTATTAAGAGGGTATTGCCACCAGTAGCTAATGAAATCATTACTTTGGTGAAAGATACAGCGTTAGTCTATGCCGTTGGATTTGATGACCTCTTAAAAATAGGAAAAACAGCTACTAATAGGGACGCAACGCTAATGCCACTAGTCATGGTAGCAGTCATTTACTTACTGCTTATCTTTGTTTTATCGAAAATACTATTCTATGTAGAAAAGAAATTTGATTACTATAAGTAAGGAGGGACAGATGTGTTAAAAGTAGAAGGCTTGTATAAAAATTTTGGAGAAGCAGAGGTATTAAAAGGAGTTAACTTGGAGATTAAACCAGGTGAAATAGTCGTAGTGGTCGGCGCATCAGGAGGGGGAAAAACAACTTTTCTTAGAAGTATCAACTACTTAGAGAAGTGTTCAAAGGGCAGTATACAGATTGCTGGAGACTATTTATTAAAAAATGGAGTCTATGCTTCTAAAGAGAAAATTAGAGAGATTCGCAAAAATATTGGTCTAGTTTTTCAAGGCTTTAATCTTTTTCCACATCTATCTGTTCTAGAAAATTTAATAGAAGCACCTATCAGGGTCTTAGGGCAAAAGCCTGAAGAGGCAAAAGAAAAAGCTATGGAAATTTTAAGCTTTTTAGAGTTAGAAGCTAAAGCACAGAGCTATCCTTATGAGCTTTCAGGCGGTCAGAAACAACGTGTAGCGATTGGGAGGGCACTGGCTATGAAGCCAAAGCTGATGTGTTTTGATGAACCCACATCGGCATTAGACCCTACGCTTACAGGAGAAGTAGCAAAGCTTATCAAAAGTCTAAGTGGTGAAGGAATGGCAATGCTTATTATTACGCATGATATGGACTTTGCCAAGATGGTGGCAGACCGCATTGTATCTATGAGTGCAGGGATGATTCTAGAGCAACATATGTATGAAAAGGTATAGGGATATGATATAATGAGGCTAATTAATGTTAACACTTGAACTAAAGTATGTTTAGAAAGAGGAAACAAATGCTTAAAGAGTATAATAAACAAATCCCAAGTGATGCCATTTGTATAATAGATAGAATAGAGAAAGCTGGTTATGAGGCCTATATAGTAGGAGGATGCGTAAGAGACTTGCTAATGGGTAGAATACCTCATGATTGGGATATTACGACCTCGGCTAAGCCAGAGGAAGTAAAGAAAATCTTTAGAAGGACCTATGATACTGGAATTAAACATGGAACGGTGACGGTTATACTAAATGAAGAACATTATGAAGTGACAACCTATCGAATTGAAGGGGAGTATAAGGACTTTAGACGCCCAGAGGAGGTAAGCTTTGTAGAAGATATTACCTTAGATTTATCAAGACGTGACTTTACGATGAATGCTATTGCATATCATCCAGAAAGAGGATTTGTCGATCCGTATGAAGGACAAGAGGCGATTAAGCATAAGCGTATTTGTTCAGTAAGAAACGCAAGAGAGCGTTTTACAGAAGATGCTTTAAGAATTTTAAGAGCAGTTAGATTTTCAGCTCAATTAGGCTTTGATATAGATGAAGATACTATTATAGGAATAGAAGCTTGTAAGAGTTTATTAAGTCATATTAGTAAGGAGCGAATACGTGATGAGTTCCTAAAAATTTGTGTATCTAGTAGGCCAAGCCATATTAATCTCCTGAAAGACCTTGGTTTGTTAGAGTATATTATTCCTGAGTTTGAAAAGACTTACGGTATGCCACAAAATCATCCTCATCATGTTTATGATGTGGCACAGCATACATTAGTAGCTATGGCGAATATAGAGCCAACCGTTAGAATGAGGCTTACTATGTTGTTACATGATTTAGGAAAGGCCTATACACGGACAACAGATCAGTATGGGATTGACCATTTTTACAATCATCCTAAGAAGTCTGTAGAGTTAGCGACTAATATATTAAAGACGTTGAAGCTAGATAATCGTATGATTAAAGAAGTAGGTTCTCTCATTTATTATCATGATTATCACATTAAGCATAGTATTGATAGGGTTTATGTGAAGAAAGTGCTGATGGAAATTGGACCAGAGCTTTTTGACGAATTGCTTAAAGTACAAGGAGCGGATGCCAAAGCACAAAATCCAGATAAACTAGAGCCTAAGCTCGCCAGTATAGAAAAACAAAGACGATTGAAAGAAGAGATATTAGAAAGTGGAGAACCTTATCAAAAATCGATGTTAGCAATTACTGGTTTAGATTTAATGAAGGCTGGTATTCCAAAAGGAAAAGAAATAGGCTGGTTATTAGATAAGGCACTCAATCAGGTCATTTGTGACCCAAACTATAATGAGAAGGAAAAGTTATTAAACTACTGCCACAAGATTTATAAGAGTCATAATGGAGAGTAAAATGAAATGCTAAAAGGACTGTTACATATTCGTTAGTATGTAACAGTCCTTTTAGCATTAGCCTAGATAATCCTCAGTCTCTCCATGTAATTGGGCATATAAAGCACTAAACTGAGAAAGATCAAAGTAAGGAATCGCAACAATATTATTACTGCCATTGATTGTTGCATAACAAATGTTTTCTTCTTTACTAATGTTACCTATAACAAGTGACAGCTTGGAACCTGATTTTAAAGAAATCGTACATTTTAGAGAGGGATTATTAAACCCATAAACACTTAAAACATGCTCTGAGGCATTATCAGTAATAAACTGCTGAATCTTACTGCTTTGTAAGAAGTGAACAAATTCTGCAGCAAGAGCATCATTAATATTACTACTTGTAAAAGTAATTTCATCAGTTTCACTGTCAGAAGCTATAGGCGTTAATACGGCATTAACGCTCTTATAAGAAAATGATATTTGCGCCACATCAGATAAATTAAAATCTAAAAGCTGTTTATTACGCCAATCTACCTCATCTATTTTTAAAGAGACAAAGGCAGAAGAGTCCATAGTATATACTGTATTGGATAGAGGGGCATAGACATAATCCGTTGTCTTATTAACACTATCCCCTTTAATTAAGCTATATTCGGTATTCTCCTTATCATAAAGAGAGAAAGTCATAGAAGTCTCATCAATACCATATTTACTAAGGTCTTGAGGAGCAATCTCAATGACTTCATTAAAAATAGGTTCTGCAAAGTTTTCGATTATTGTATAGATGTATAAATCATCAGCGTGTTGATTATTTAAGTTAGGTAAAACCCAGATATTATCTTGACGAACTGCTTCAATTTGGTTTCCAGCATAAGAATAAACCACTTTATGTACATCTGTTGGAACGAGTGTCCATAAAATAGATGGAACTTCTATGGTATTTGCTAAAGAAAATGTATTTTGTTCTTTTTGATAAAAGAATAATATAGAAATGGATAATATAAATACTAAAATAGGAATCAACCAACCTGTACGCTTCATTGTACTAACCTCACGAAATTTTGCTCATTTTTATATAACATTTGTATTATATCATAGACTAATAAATATAAAAGCAAAATTTAAAACTTCTTTTTAAAAATAAATGGGAATTAGATATTTTTTAACAAGACCTATCATATAAATTAAAAGATGAGAGAGTATTGAGGACGAGAGTAAGTGATTATTGCAAGATAGGAGGAGAAGATGTGAGACCACTAGGCAAGGAGTTGACTAGCCAATATGATTTAAATATAAAAAAATATCAGTACGTACGAAGTAGCTACTACTTAGAAACCAATAAAGGCAAATTTGCCTTGAGGAAAGTGGATTTAACAAAAGAACAATTGGGCTTTAGCTATGAGGTGGATACACATCTTAGTCAATGTAATTTCCAAGAAATTAATCATATTTATGCAACGAGGAAAAAAATGCCCTATGCCATATTGGGGGATGAATATTATGTCATGCAAAATTACAAGCCTTGCGAGGAAACGGACTTTAAAGATTATGATGATTTAAGAGGCATTGTTATGACTTTGGCAAGGTTTCATAAGTGTGCTGTAGGGGTACAAAGTAAGATAAGAGCACCTGAAAAGATAAAAATTAAAAATATTTATGAATACTATATGAAGAGGCAGACTGAAAATAATAAATTAAAGAAAAATATTGCTATGCTTAAACAAAAGTCTAATTTTGAATTACTTTTCTTAGAAGATTGTGAGGATTATCGGAAACTAGAAGAGATGGCACTTGCTAATATTAGTAGAGAATTAGCAGATAAGTTGATTCAAGTTACTTTAGAAAGTAGGAGTATTAGGCATAAAGATTTTACCTATCATACAGTTAATAAGACAAGGGAAAATCAGTACATAATGAGCCAAGTTGATTTATGTAACTATGATATTCAAGTCTTAGATTTTGCACAGATACTAAGCAAAATGATGCAGAAAAATGAGTGGGATAAAAGACTTTTATTTAACCTAATTAATGAATATGATAAGGAAAGAACTTTGTCAAAAGATGAGATGTGTCTGCTTAAATTTATGATGATTTATCCTGAAAAATATAACGGTATATGCCTTAAATATATGAGTTCAAGAAGACGATGGAACTATAGTATGTTTGAGCAGAAATGGCAGAATATGTTATCCTATAAATCGCAGCAGATAGAAGTTGCAAAGGAGCTTCAGAATTGGTAATAAAGGTTATTTGAATGGGGTTAGGGGCTACTAATAGTAGCCTATAGCCTCTTTTTACTTTAATGCCATTTTACTTACATTGACTTTTTACATGAAAAGGTTAAAATGGACTAAAGTACTTATAAAGGGGTGAAAGGGTGAGAAGAAATAACAAACAATTTGTAAGAAATATTATTATTGTTTCAGTAGTTGGACTTGTTATACTTATGATCGCATTATTTGCTACACTACAAACATTTTTAGGTAAACAAAATCATAATATAGATATAGAAGAACCAGTTAGAGAAGAAGCTATGGCGCTAATAGAGGTTAGTGAAACTAGAATGATTTTAGTAAGTGAGATTAATGAGAATCAGGTTATTGGATATGATATAAAGGATAGGCGCGTATTTAATAGGAAAGTTTCAGATACAGTTAGAATTAGTGATGCTTATGGAAAAGTACTTCCTATTACACAGATTAAGAAGGGTGATATGATAGAAGTAAGCTATCAAGAAGAAAAAGGAGAGGTTGTAGCTATTAGTAAATCGATACAAGTACAAACCTATAGACGAATTAATGGGGTTACAATAGATAAAGTGAGTCAACAAATCAATATAGGTGGGACAAACTATGCCTACACAGATAATACAATGGTTATGAGTGCTGATGGTGAAGAAATAGAAATAGGTCAGTTAGGGCCATTTGATAGTGTAAGTATTCAAATGCTACATGGTACAGTGTGGAGCATTATACTTGAAGAAATGGCTGCAAGCATGAATATGGTAGATTTACCAACCCAAAATGGACAGATAGAAATAGATAATTCTAGACTGCTTCCATTTAAGGATATCACAGAGCCTATTAAGCTCACACCAGGTAGTCATAAGATTATTATTAAAATGGAGGGATATGTAACAATTAGTGAAACCCTTACTGTTACATCTGGAGAAGTTTATGAAATGTCTTTAGCTGATGCAGAGATTGCTTATACGACCATTCAGCCTCGTATGAATGCTGATGTTATAGATTACACAATTAAAGTAGGAGATAAGGCGTATAAGCCAGGTGAGGCAATTAAAGTGCCACAAGGTGAGTATCTTATTGAAATAAGTGCTGAAGGCTATGAAAAATGGTCTAGAAAGGTTAAATTAGAAAAAGATATATATACTTTAAATGCAAATCTTACATTGATTAAAGATGAAAGTGAAGAAGAAGAGAATCAAAAAGTAGAGGAAGAGGCAAACAAGGAGGCTAGCCGTACCATTGTCTTAAATACAGATCCATCTGGTGCTAAGGTTTATATTAATGGTGAATATAAAGGCAATACACCTTATACAACTACCTTGCCACATGGAAGCTATAGTGTACTATTTGAGAAAGAAGAATACATAGTATATGGTACAAATATTGTACTAAATAGTACTGATGACCAAAGTAATTTTCTATATGTTCTAACACCACAAGGAGATTAAGACGGTAGACTGATTTTTAGGGCATAGGAAAAGCCAAGATTTAATAAACATAGTAATAAGTAGCAATGAAGAAGGTGGTTAAGCTATGTTTAGTTTGGGCGATTATGTTGTAAGGTTGTCCTATAAGAAGGATATCCTTTTTCGTATTACCTATATCTCTCCTAATCAGATTGCACGTCTTAAAGGCGTGTCTTATAGAGTGGTAGCAGATGCGCCATTAGCAGATTTGGAATTGGCAGAAAGTATGAGATACACCTCTAAAGAAGATCATATTATGAGTGCTATTGAAAGTTCAGTTCAAAGCATTATAAAGAAAAGAGAAGAAGAAAAGAAAGGTAAGCATCCAACGTTTCAAAAAACAGGGACAGTTCTTCATATTGATGGAGATGCGTATTATTTAAATTTATGCTTAAAATACTACAAGCTATTAGATATTCCTGCAATAGGAGAGCATGTAGCAGAAGCAGATCAGCCTAAGAAAATCAAATATTTTCTAGAGAAATACTCTCCAGATATATTGGTTCTAACAGGTCATGATGCTTTAAATAAGACATATAAGAGTATTTATGATGTTAATGAATATAGGAATTCCAGTTATTTTATAGAGGCAGTTAAACGGGCAAGAGCCATTAGACCTAATATGTCTGAGCTTGTTATTTTTGCTGGAGCCTGTCAGTCTTACTTTGAGGAAATACTTGCAGCAGGTGCTGACTTTGCAGCTTCTCCAGGTCGAGTTCTTATACATGCTTTAGATCCAGTTTTTATTGTAGAAAGAATTGCACAGTGTCCATTTTATAAAGTATTACCTCTTGAAGAAGCTTTGGAGTATACCATTACAAAGTTTAAAGGGCTAGGAGGATATGAAATTTTAGGAAAGTGTAGACGTGGAGGACCTGTAGTAAGTGAAGCAGATAACAAGAAGGAAATAGAGAAGGAGAAAGATATAGACGAAAGAAAAAGGCTTGTTCCTGAAAAAATGACTAAAGAACAAATAGAAAGAGAACTGGCCAAGCCCTTATTTAAGGACTCAACAAGTGAGTTTGAAAATAAAATGCAGGCATATCTTAATAAATGTAGACTTATTTCACAGCAAAAATGAAAAAATACGTGAGAGGAAAAAGAGTCATAAGATACAAATGATAAGAATATATATAAGACTAGATAAAGTAAGTCCCATTTTTTAAGGAGCATATATTGGTATATAAGTGTCGTAGGAGGGGGAAAGCAATGTCAGTCGAACTGGTTAAAAAGCCGATTACATTAGAAGAAGTGACAAAGAAAGAAAGTGTGCAAGTCATTAAGGAACGAGATCTTATTGTGCCTGATGGAAAGCCAGATTTGCAGTCCGTTGTAGAGTTAGATGGTAAAGTTTGTATTGATCAAATAGATGTGAGTCAAGATAGAATTATGTATAGAGGTAGAATTGATGTGTGTATTATCTATAGAACGATAGGCAATCAAAAGTGTCTCTATACAATGAAAGGCTCTATACCAATAGAGGACTTTGTTATTTTAGAAGGTGTAGACAAAGACCAGCGGGTAGATTTTGATTATGAAATTGAACATATGAGTTATAACGTTTTAAATGAACGTAAAATTAATGTAAAAGCAATTATGCAACTTACAGTAGCAGCCACAGGTTGTAAAGAAACAACAATTATTACGGATATTCAGGCAGATGGTCCATTAGAACTAAAGGAAGAGGCTATTGAAATTGTCAGCTTGTGCCACGAAAAAGAAGATAAGACCATTGTAAAGGAAGATTTAACAATTGCCTCTTCGAAACCTTGTATTGGAGAAGTGCTTAAGACCTGCCTTCAAATTCAAGATGAACAGATTAAGAGGACTGAAAGTGAAATTAAATACAATGGTATGATTGAAGTCATTACAATGTATAAAGCTTCAGGAGATGATGATGTTCAGCTGGTCACACATCGTGTACCTTTTGAAGGTACGATTGAAGCACCTCAAGATGAAGATGAGATGTATTGGGACTGTAAGCTAACGGTAGAACCTTCTTTTGTGCAGGTAGCACCAGACTATGATGGTGAAGACCGTATTATGGAGTGTGAACTGATTGTAGCAGCTAAATACTGTACTTATAATAAATCCATGTATGATACAGTTTCAGATATCTACTGTCCAGGTAAAAAGGTAACAACAAAAGAGAAAGTACTAGACTATATGAATCTTAAAGACAAAGTGGTAATGGATTTTCCTAAGAAAGAATCTGTGCCTCTAGAGGGGGAATATCCAGATGGCGTTGAAGTGGTGAGCGCTCAAATTAGGCCAACAATAGAAGAGAAAAGCTTAGAAAATGGTGTCTTAACACTTAGTGGTATGTTAGAAATTAAATTATTACTCCTTTATAAGACAGAGGAAGCTAGTGCACTAGACACAGTCATTCATGTGGTTCCTTTTACTCAAGAATTAGAGGTAAGTAGAGTTGAAGGAAAACCAGTTGTAATGCCTTATGTGGAGGCAAGAGATGTTAATATCTATGCACAAACAAAGAAAGAAGTAGTATTAGAATACCGATTAGAGAGTGCCGCTCAAATTTATGAGCAAAGTAGACTCAATGTATTAGAAGAAATTGAAATTGAGGATATGACAAAAGAAGAAATGGATGCTTATCCAAGTATGACTGTTTACCAAGTAAAAAAAGGGGATACGCTTTGGAATCTTGCAAAAAGGTATAATACCACCGTTAAAGATATTCAGGAACTTAATGATTTAGATACACCTGAGAGCTTAAGAGAAGGACAGAAAATCATTATTCTTAAAAAGATACGATTTTAAAATGGTAATAGATGAAGGGGAAGAAGGCCTACTAAATTGTCAGGTAGCCCCTTCTCTTTTTTTGATTAAAAATAAACTATGGGAGAATTAGGATAATATTTAGGAAAAACACAAACGTATATTGTATACAGGAAATGCATTCTAATTGACTTTATAATTTAAGTGAGTTTATAATAATAATAAATAGACCATTTATATTAAGGGAGCAAGAAGATGAACTCAATCATATTAAAAGGAAGGGCGAAGATTAATTTAACACTTGATGTCGTTGGAAAAAGAGAAAATGGTTATCATGACTTAGAGATGATTATGCAGACGATTAATTTGTATGATACCATCTACATTCGTAAGACAAAAGTGCCTGGTGTTAGATTAAAAGCGAATTTCTCATGGCTTCCGACAAATGATAAAAATATTGCATATCGTGCGGCAGAGCTTTTCTTCCAAGAGTCAGGAATTCATGGAGGTGTTGCTATTGAGATTACCAAACGAATTCCAGTAGCAGCAGGTCTTGCTGGTGGAAGTACTGATGCAGCAGCAACTTTAGTTGGGTTAAATAGAATCTATGAAACACATTATTCCAAAAAAAAGCTTATGGAGATGGGACTTAAATTAGGAGCTGACGTGCCATTTTGTATTGCAAGAGGTACAATGTTAGCAGAAGGGATTGGTGAGATTTTAACACCACTTAACCCTATGCCTTATACCTATGTGGTATTGGTTAAGCCACCAATTAGTGTATCTACAGCAACAGTATATAAGAACTTAAATATAAGTCAGATTAAACATCATCCAGATACTCAAACAGTTATTAAAGCGCTAGAGGAAGGCAATGTGCAAAAGATAGCAAACCATATGGCAAACGTGTTAGAAGAAGTAACCATTCCAATGCACACAGAGATAGAAACGATTAAACAAAACTTGATGAAACATGGTGCTATAGGAGCTATGATGAGCGGAAGTGGTTCTACAGTATTTGGACTTTTTGATACGAAAGAAGCAGCAAGTAAAGCTGCAAGATATTTTAAAGTACAACATAATATAAGAGAAGTATATGTAACAACAACCTACTCACCTATTATAAGAAGGGCATGGGATAAAAGGCAAAAAAATGGATTAAGAAGAAGAGGGGTTAAAGGATGTTAGAAGATACTTATAATATGAAGATAAATGAATATCTGCCTCTAAGAGATATTGTTTTTCAAACACTTAGAAATGCCATTATTACAGGAGAACTCCAACCAGGAGAGAGATTAATGGAGACACAACTTGCGGAAAGGTTAGGTGTAAGTAGAACCCCTATTAGGGAGGCTATTCGCAAGTTAGAACTTGAAGGACTTGTTATTATGGTACCACGTAAAGGGGCCCAGGTAGCACAATTTACAGAGAAAGATATTCAAGATGTATTAGAAGTACGAGCAGCACTAGAGTCATTAGCGGCTAAGTTAGCGTGTAATCGTATGGATGATAGGTCGTTTCTTAAGTTACAACTGGCTATTGCAGAGTATAGCTATGCCGCTAAGAATAAAGATTTAGAAGCGATGATTGAGAAAGATGTAGAGTTTCATGATATCATCTGTAATGCCACGCAAAATGATAAACTCATTCAGATTTTTACGAATTTAAAAGAGCAAGTGAATCGCTATCGTATTACTTACCTTAAAAATGTAGAAGAGAGTGAAACAGTAGAAGCAGAGCATCTAGCGATTTTAGAGGCACTTAAGAATAAGAATGAAGAAGTGGCAGGAAATCTGGCATCTAAACATATTCATACACAATTTCATACGATTACGGACTATGTAAAAAGTCAATGTCGCTAGAGTTTAAAACAAATCCTAAGAGAAGGCCCAAAGGGGGATTCTTAGGATTTTTATTTTTATTATAGTGGTCAGTAAAAAAAAATAATGTTAAAATAAACACAATGAAAGATATGCATTAAAATTTATAGGAGGAAAATATGATGAATTTTGAAGAAAGCTATAAAGCTTGGCTCCAAAGCAGTAAGATTGATGAAGAAACAAAAGAGGAGTTAAGAGGTCTTACTGACACAAAAGAAATAGAAGATAGATTTTATAAAAATTTAGAGTTTGGTACAGGTGGACTTAGGGGAAAAATTGCTGCTGGAACTAACCGTATGAATACATATACAGTAGGTAAAGCAACACAGGGACTTGCAACTTACCTTGTTAAAAACTTTGAAAATCCAAGTGCAGCTATTGCATATGATTCAAGAAATTTCTCAGATGTTTTTGCTGAAACAGCTGCAAGAGTCTTAGCAGCTAATGGAGTGAAAGTATACTTATTTGAAAGTCTTCGCCCAACACCAATGCTTTCATTTACAGTAAGACACTTAAAAGCACAAGCAGGTATCGTTTTAACAGCTTCTCACAACCCTAAAGAATATAATGGATACAAGGTGTATGGTAGTGATGGTGGACAAGTTACAGATTATGCAGCTAACGAAATATTAGGCTATATTAATAACATAGATTTATTTAATGATGTAAAAATGATGAGTAAAGAAGAAGCATTAGAAAAAGGACTCATCGAATACATTGGTGAGGCAGTAGATACTGCTTACTATGAACAAGTAGAGACTCTCGTAGTGAATAAAGAGATGGTTAAAGCCCATGCTTCAGAGCTTAACATTATTTATACACCAATTCATGGTAGTGGTAATATTCCTGTTAGAAGTATGTTAAAGCGTTTAGGGTATACCAATGTACATGTTGTAAAAGAGCAAGAATTACCAGATGGAAATTTCCCAACTGCGCCTTATCCAAATCCAGAAGCAGCACAAGTATTTGAACTTGCTATTGAAATGGCAAAAGAGGTACCAGCTGATTTAATTTTTGGAACAGATCCAGACTGCGATAGAATTGGTGTTGTTGTAAAAGAAGATAATGGGCAGTATAAGGTTTTAACAGGAAATCAAGTAGGGGTTCTTCTTTGTGAGTACATGCTTAATGCAAGAAAAGAAGCAGGTGTACTGAGCAAAAAAGACACACTTATTAAAACTATTGTAACTACAGAAATGGCTGCAAGGGTAGCTGAAAGCTATGATGCACAGATTATGAATGTTCTTACAGGGTTCAAATATATTGGTGAGAAAATCGAACAATTCGAGCAAACAGGTTCTAATAACTTTATTTTAGGATTTGAAGAAAGCTATGGTTATTTATCAGGTGGTTTTGTAAGAGATAAAGATGCAGTTATTGCATCCGTACTGATTGCTGAAATGGCACTTTACTATAAAACACAAGGTAAAAACTTAGCTCAAGCACTTCATGACTTATTTGAAAAATATGGTTACTATCAAGAAAGTCTCATTTCTATTACCATGGAAGGTAAGGATGGTCAAGAGCAGATTGCAGCTATGATTGCAAATCTTAGAGAAAATATGCCAGAAGCAGTAGGTGGTGTTAAAGTTGCTGTTTCAGAGGACTACAAACTTTCTAAACATGTAGATTATATGGCAAATACATCTGAAGTGATTGATTTACCAAAATCAAATGTACTTAAATTTGTTCTTGAAGATAAGAGCTGGTTTGTTGTACGTCCATCAGGAACAGAACCAAAAGTTAAAATTTATGCTTCTGTAGTAGGAGGAAGTTTAGAAGACGCAGAAAGTAAATGTGATACTTTTGTTAAAGCAATTAAAGAACTTCTAAACGTTAAATAAATGACTACTAGTGCCTAATGATAAAAACACATCGTATAATTTAGGTTGTATGATGTGTTTTTAGTATGTGGTGACAAAAACTAGATAGGAAGGTATAAAAAAGGTTAGGGCAATGAAAAGAACACTAGAAATGTATTATACAACAGATACACATGGATATCTTTTTCCAACAGATTATGTCAGTCAAGCAGAAAAGAATATGGGCGTATTAAGCTGTATTAAAGAATATAAGAAAGATGGTAACACACTTATTCTGGATGCAGGAGATACAATCCAAGGTTCAGCTTTTGTAAAATATATGTGGGAAAAAGATAAAGAGGGATGTACGATTACAGATGTTTTTAATGATGGGGGATATGATTATATAACACTTGGAAATCATGATTTTAATTATGGTTATAAAGGTATGTCTCGTTACCTTAAGCGTTTAAATGCACAGTGTGTTGTAGCTAACGTTGTAGACCATACAGGTGAATTGAACATAAAGCCTTACGTGATTCATACTTTAGAAAATGGGCTTAAAGTAGGTATCGTAGGAATTGTTACAGACTATGTAACACTTTGGGAGAAACCAGAACATCTTACGAACTTTGAGATTTTAGATACTTTTTCATCAGCTCAGCAGGCATTTGAAGAAATTAAAGGTCAATGTGATGTAACTGTATGCCTTTATCATGGGGGTTTTGAGTGTGACCTTCAAACAGGAAAGAAATTAGCTAAGGGAAAAGAAAACGTAGGCTATCGTATTTGTAAAGAACTTGACTTTGATGTGCTATTAACAGGGCATCAACACATGCCCGTAGAGGGAAGGATGCTTTTTGGAACTTATACCATGCAACTGATTCCTAATGCTCAGAAGTATGGCTATGTAAAAATTGAGGTAGATGAAAGTGGAACGTTAGAAATTACTTCGGAAAGTGTAACACCCAAGGCTATTAGCATGAGTGAAGTACCTGAAAAATGGGCAAAGATGCAGGAGGATGTGCAAGCCTGGTTAGATATGAAATTAGGTGGTTTCACAGAAGAAATTCCTGCTTTAAATAAGCTTGAAATAGCAGTCAATGGTTCAAGGCTTGCCGATTTTTTTAATCAAATTCAGTTAGAGCATACAGGAGCAGATTTTAGTTGTATCAGTCTTGGTAATAATCCAGTAGGCTTTGGCAAAGAAGTAACAACAAGAGATGTTGTGGCAGCCTATCAATTTCCTAACACAATTAAAGTCTTAGAAGTAGATGAATCAGTACTGCGTCAGGCTCTTGAACGTTGTGCAGAATACTTTACACTGAAAGAGGGTAAGATTGTCATTTCAGAATGTTTCTTAAGTCCTAAAGTAGAGCATTATAATTACGATTACTTTGCAGGATTTAGTTATACATTTGATATCTCAAAGCCAGTTGGGCAAAGAGTAGTAGAGATTAGAGTAAATGGGAAACCTCTTGGTGATAAGAAATACACATTAGCCATGAGTGATTATAGAGCAACAGGAACAGGTGGCTATGCATGCTATAAAAACTGCCCAGTTGTGAGAGAATATGCTGTAGATATTCAGGAATTAGCTATTGAATATATTAAAGCCCATCAAGAAGTTCAAATTATGGCTAAACCTGGTTTTAAAATAGTTCTAAAAAAGTTTTGACAAATTAAAAGATAGAGGTTATACTATGTAACAAGTTAATATTTTAGAGAAATAAATTAAACCGTTGATGGGGAGATAAAACTATTAGCGCACTCAAAGCGAGTTAGGGGTGGTGAAAGCCTAGCAGAAAGCGAGATAGACAAATGGACCCCTGAGGGTTAGGTGAAAAGGCGTAAGCTCTAGTATCCTATACCGCAAGGCCAGCGTTATCATAGGTCAAGAATGTGATGGCATTCTTAAGTAGAGGTGAGTCTAAGTTTTATTGGGCTAATCAAGGTGGTACCGCAGAGCATATGCATCTGTCCTTGGCATAAGGACAGGTGCTTTTTTATTTCTCATAATACTCACCTTCTAAAAAATTTTTATACAAGATAGCAAGGTGAAGTTAAAAATTTAAAGATGAGCACATGGGAGGATATGAAATGAAAAAAGGATTAGCATTTTTATTAACAATTATGATGACAGGATTATCAGTAGGATGTGGAAGTAGTGCACCTAAAGAAGAAGGAGGAAGCGAAGGCTTAAAAAAAGTTGCAATCGTACAATACGTAGAGCATCCTAGTTTAGATACGATTCGTGAAAGCACTATTGCTGCTTTAGCGGAAGCAGGTTATGTAGAGGGACAGAATATAACTATTGACTATGCCAATGCACAGGCTGACCAATCTAACTTAAATACGATTGCTAGCAAATTCGTTGGTGATAATGTAGATTTAATTATTGCCATTGCGACACCAGCAGCACAATCTATGGCAGCAGCAACAAGTGAGATACCTATTGTATTTTCAGCTGTAACAGATCCAATAAGTGCTAAGTTAGTAGATAATTTAGACAGCCCTTCTGGAAATGTGACAGGTACTTCAGATTTAATTCCTGTAGACCAAGTTTTTGAACTTTGTAAAGAACTTACACCAGATGTTAATAAAATGGGCTTTTTATATACAGCAAGTGAAGTGAATTCACAATCTGTTATTGAAGAGGCAAAATTAATAGCAGCAGACTATGGATTTACTTTTGAAGAAGTAACTGTAACAAATAGTTCAGAACTTCAACAAGCAGCAGAACTTTTAGCAGGAAAAGTAGATGCGATTTACACGCCAATTGATAATGGGATTGCATCAGCTATGCCAATATTATCAGAAGTAGGTAAAAATGCGGGTATTCCAGTTTATGTAGGTGCTGATTCTATGGTAATTGATGGGGGCTATGCAACAGTAGGTATTAATTATGAAGATTTAGGAGCTAAAACAGCAGAAATGGCAGCAGATATTTTAGGTGGTAAAGCAGTAAGTGAAGTACCTGTTGCAACACTTGACAATTTCTATAAAGTAATTAATAAGACAACAGCAACTGCAATTGGTGCACCAGCGGCAGTTGAAGGTGCTACCATTGTGAAATAATATTTATAAATCATTAGCATAGCTTTTCGGCCATGACTTTAATATATTAGGAGGAAGTCATATGAATATGACATTGATTCTATCAGCAATAGAGCTAGGGTTATTTTATACTCTGCTGACTTTGGGACTATTTATATCTTATAGAATATTAGATATACCAGACTTAACAGTAGATGGAAGCTTTACTTTAGGGGCAGCTGTGGCAGTTATTTTAACAATTTCAGGATACCCTATTGCTGCCATTTTTGGTGCAGCTCTCGCAGGCATTTTAGCAGGTATAGTAACAGCGACATTACAGACTAAACTAAAAGTTCAACCTATCTTAGCGGGTATTCTAACTATGACAGCTTTATATTCTATTAATATTATGGTCATGGGAGATAAAGCTAATATTTCTTTATTAGGTGTAGAAACACTTTTTACAAAAATGAAAACACTTATAGGGGGCAGTCAATCTGGACTTATACTAGGCGTGGGGATTGTACTCATTACTTGTATTTTACTAGTCATATTCTTATACACTAAATTAGGCCTGTCTATTCGTGCAACGGGTGATAATGAGGAGATGGTACGTTCTTCTTCTATCAATGTAGATTTAATGAAAATTATTGGGTTAGCTATTGCGAATGGTCTAGTAGCGATATCGGGAGCCCTCATTGCACAGAAGCAATCTTTTGCAGATGTGAGCATGGGAACAGGAATGGTTGTTATTGGGATAGCTTCACTTATTATAGGGGAAGTCATTGTAGATATCTTTGTAAAACAAAGAGGAATCAAAAGTAACATACTTGCAGCCGTTTTAGGTTCTATCATTTACCGACTCATTATTTCAGCAGCTCTATCTGTAAATATTTCAGCAACTAGTATGAAGCTTGTTTCAGCAATTATTGTTGTAGGTGCTATTTCGTACCCTACTATTAAATCAAGTATTCAAACTAGGATAAGTCAAGCTCAGAGACAAAAAGGAGGGTTAAGTGATGTTAGAAATTAAACACTTAAAGAAAACTTTTAACTCAGGAACCGTTAATGAAAAGGTAGCAATGAATGATATTAACTTAAAGTTAGATAAGGGAGATTTTGTTACGATTATTGGTTCTAACGGAGCTGGAAAATCTACACTATTTAATTTGATTAGTGGACATTTTTTGTCTGATGAGGGTCAGATTTTATTAGATGGTAAGGATGTTACCTTTATGAAAGAACATAAAAGAGCTAAGGACATTGGAAGACTATTTCAAGATCCTTTAAAGGGAACAGCACCTTCCATGACCATAGAAGAAAATCTTGCTTTGTGTTATATGAGAAGTACGAATAGTGTTTTAGGATTAGGGATTAGAAAAAAAGAAAGAGAATTATTTAGAGAACGATTAGCACAGTTAGATTTAAACCTAGAAAACAGAATGAAAACGAAGATGGGCCTACTTTCAGGAGGACAAAGACAAGCTGTTACTTTATTAATGAGTACACTAGTTGTACCTAAACTGCTCTTGCTAGATGAACATACAGCGGCACTTGACCCTGCCACAGCAGATAAGGTGTTAAAGATTACGAAAGAGATTATTAGTGAAAATAATATCACAGCTATGATGATTACACATAATATTCAATCTGCATTAGACCTTGGGAATAGGACAATCATGATGGATAATGGACAGATTGTTTTAGACATTAAAGGAAATGATAGGGCTGCCTTAACAGTACCAGACTTATTAGAATTATTTAAAAAGGAAAGTCATAAAACTCTAGATAATGATAGGATATTGTTAGCTCAATAGGTAAGAAGTACACAGGAGATTTCATGCAAAGTGAATAGTGTTTCACATAAAGTGAATGATAGGTGTTATAAGAGACTAACCAATAGACTAACATAGGAGTGAATTTATGAAGATAGAATTAATTTGTGTTGGAAAACTTAAAGAAAAATATCTTGTACAGGCTATAGATGAGTATAGCAAACGATTAAGTCGCTACTGTAAGCTTAATGTGATTGAATTAGCAGATGAAAAAACACCAGATAATGCTTCGGAAAAAGAAGAACTAATGATTAAAGAAAAAGAAGGCGAGAAAATTCTTGCAAAAATCAGTGATTCAGCTTATGTTGTGGCATTAGATCTACAAGGAAAAATGCTTTCATCAGAAGAGCTAGCAGCCTTTATGGCAGACTGCGGAGTAAGAGGAAACAGCCATTTAGTCTTTGTTATAGGCGGGTCCTTAGGACTTTCAGATACTGTAAGACAGCGTGCTAATTATAAATTGTGCTTTTCTAAAATGACGTTTCCTCATCAATTATTTAGAGTCATGTTATTAGAGCAAATTTATAGAGGGTTTAGGATTAATAACGGTGAACCATACCACAAATAAGGGCGGTTTTTTATGGGAAATGATAAAATAAATGAAGGTGGAGATTGCTCTGCCTTTTTTATTTGTGTTGGTAATAAACCTTTACTTTATAATGATAGGTAAAATATAATATTGAATAGTAGAGAAGAAAATATGAAAAACTACTGATAAAAAAGGAGTCGTGAGATGTTAAAACCATTTTTAAAGTGGCCTGGTGGAAAGAGTGACGAGTTAGAAATTATTCATAAGAATATGCCTAATAATATTAGAGACTATGTAGAACCATTTTTAGGTGGTGGAGCATGCTTATTATCTTTAACCCAAGATAAATATAGAATGGCGTATGCTAATGATTTGGCAAGTGAACTTATTGATTTTTATAATATGATAAAAGAAAAAAATGAAAGATTTTTTAGCTATGCACTTGATATATGGAATTATTGGGCAAGTATGGAATATTGCTCAGAAGAATTATATGAAACTATTAGGATAATATATAAAGAGTATAAAGAAAGTATTTCATCTGATAAAGATAAAGTATTGAAGCAGCAAGTTAATCAATTGGTTGAAGATAACTTACAGTTATTGTTGAGAAAACTACCTGATAGTTTGAAAATAGATGAGAAAAGATTAGTAAGTGAGTTTAAAAAATCTATTTTGTCAAAATTGAAGAATATAAATAGAAAAGAG